>NZ_OY762614.1:982500-1315000 GCF_963666145.1 uncultured Desulfobacter sp.
TTCTTCCCAGTTGACAGAGCTTTACGACCCAAAGGCCTTCTTCACTCACGCGGCGTTGCTGCGTCAGGGTTTCCCCCATTGCGCAAAATTCCTCACTGCTGCCTCCCGTAGGAGTCTGGACCGTGTTCCAGTTCCAGTGTGACTGATCATCCTCTCAGACCAGTTAACCATCGTCGCCTTGGTAGGCCTTTACCCCACCAACAAGCTAATGGTACGCAAACTCATCCCCAAACAATTGCTTTCAAGAAGAGGCAATCTTTCATCAATCCACTTGTGTGAACCGACTTTATCCGGTATTAGCTACCCTTTCGAATAGTTATTCCAGGCTTGGGGGCAGATTATCTACGTGTTACTCACCCGTGCGCCACTCTACTCGGGATTGCAAGCAATCCCTTTCTCGTTCGACTTGCATGTGTTAAGCACGCCGCCAGCGTTCATTCTGAGCCAGGATCAAACTCTCCAGTTATAATCCTTTACTAAAACTTTTTAAGGTCTACGTTTAAAGCCGTTAAGCTTCAAGCGTATTGTCATTGACCCGCTCTTTTCTTTTTCACTGACCAATTTTCAAAGATCAAAACAAACTCTTTTTTTGAGGGCTTGTTATTTTTCCATCAAAACAACTTGGCTAATATATAGGAACGTTTCAGCTTTGTCAAATATTTTTTTATTTTTAATTTTACCTTAACAAAAACCTGCGGACAAACGTTCTGACAATGATTGCATCCCTTAACTAAGGGACAGTTTCACTAACGCCTGCAATTAAAGCTGCCATGTCGAAAACCAACATGGCAGTTAATAACAATACATTATATATAAGGGTCACACGTAAAGGGTTGGCCTGGGATTCTGAATTGAGTGGTATTTAATTGTTACCCTGACGCGTCATTCGTCCGTCACACTGATTAGATGTTTGTTGGATGCCAAAATTTTAGTGCCAATGCCCTTTACTTTTAGGATATCCTCTATGGTTTGGAACGGTGTTGCCTCACGGTACTCAATAATCCTTTGGGCTATTGCTTCTCCCACGCCTTTCATCGTCATAAGCTGTTCTTTGGATGCCGTGTTGATATTAATTTTTCCTTGTCCCATGACGGGTGTCATATAGAAGACTGCAAGCATACATACCAATATTGCCGCGATTTTTTTAGATCTTGTTTTCATAGAATCTCCTTTTTGTCGGTTTTGATAAATTTTCCCAGCACCCTTTTTCTTTAGAAGCGTTAGATTCAGGAGCAGTTACAAAAAAGAATTCAGTCTAAAATAAAGAAAATCGAAACAGGATGAAAATGAATAAACTATTTGAATAATCGAAGGAACTATTCTTCTTTTTAATGAAAATCTGATAGAAAATCAATAAAATTTTTCATACATTATGGTTTCATGTTTTTATAATCCCAAACGCCTTGATAGGACGCTTCTGGCGTTGTCATCCCCATGCACCAACCGGATCTCTTTGGGCGGCACCTCCATGGATTCCACCCAGTCGATCAGGGCCGCCTGATCCGCATGGGCGGAGTAGCCAGACAAATTATGCACCCGGGCGTGGACCGGCACCCTTCCGTCAACGATTTGTCGTCCTAAAGTTCCCCTGGCTTGATACCCCACAAAAAAGATGTCATTTTTTGGATTTTTCAGCCCGCACTCAAGATGATCCATGATTCGGCCGCCAGTACACATACCGCTGCCGGCAATTATGATCCCGGGCCCTTGAAACTCCATTAACCGCTGGTGGTCTCGAAACCGTTCCACAGAATAAAGGTGTTTGAAATTAATAGGATGGTCGCCCCAAGTTCTTAGCGCTTTTGCTTCCAGATCCCAGAACTGCTCCATTTTGGAATAAATTTCTGTGATTTCAAGGCCCAACGGAGAATCAATAAATACCGGCACCCGGACACCGATCCTGTCCAGTTCGTAGATCAGTTCCTGGGTCCGCCCCAAAGAAAACGCAGGAATATAAATGAGTCCTCCATCAGCCAACGCGTTTTCAATGCAACGCTCAAGCGTCTCAATCCGCTGAGCCCGACTTTCATGATTCCTGTCCCCATAGGTCGATTCAAGAACTAACAAATCACATGATTCGGGCTTTTCCGGGTCAGGCAGAATCGGCGTATTCCGACATCCCAGGTCTCCTGAAAAAACCACCCGATATTCACTTCCGTCTTTATCCTGGGGAAAACTGAAGCGAATAAAACAGGACCCGAGAATATGCCCCGCATTGCCTAAGCGAAAACGAATCCCGCTTTTGAGATTAAACTCCTGCCCATATTCAAATCCCCATGACAATTCATCTATCTTCTGTTCAAGCTGTCGGCTCCGGTATGTGTCCCTCCCGGTAAAAGAAAGTGCATCCCTGAGCATGGGACCCAGCAGAGCCTTGGTTGGCTGAGTGCATATAATCTCCCCGTCAAATCCCGCCTCAATCAAATCCGGCACACGGCCAATATGATCAATATGCGCATGGGTCAAAAAGAGATAGTGCAACTTAGAAGGAGCAACAGGGAATCTGTTGATGGGAAGCTCAGGATCACGACCCTGGGCCTTGCCACAGTCAACAAGAATATTTATATCCCGGCCCTTATGTCCGGAAAATCGAACCAGATGGCAGGAACCGGTTACACATTTTTCTGCGCCAAGATGGATTACTTTGACAGGATTCATTTTTTTATCCCCCCCTCTTTGAATACAAATATGTCAAACAACGCCACCCAACGGTTACATATTTTCTTCAAGGCCGAAAAACAAATCAGCTTTTCACCCGATCACCAGCCCCTTTACCAGCAATGGTCATAAAAATATAGCGAAGGTACGTTTTTACCGACAAGGATTCCATCATTTTTTGATCTGTCTGGGCTAATAGTTTCGGTGTTGACATATCAATGCCGTTCACCTGGGCAAGCCCTGTAATCCCTGGGTGGACATCAAAAACATTTCTGGTGCCGCGCTCCTGAATCAATTCATCCTGACTAAACAAACATGGGCGCGGACCGACCAAACTCATGTCACCTTTTAAAACATTCCACAGTTGAGGCAATTCATCCAGTTTAGCACGACGTAAAAAATGCCCAAACCTTGTTATGGAGGTGTTACTTGCTAAATGGCTGGCAACTGATTCGGTATTAAGCTGCATAGTACGAAATTTAACCAATACGAAAGATTTTTTATTTTTACCGACGCGTTCCTGCCGAAAAATCGGTGACCCCGTATCAAATAGACCAAGAATTGTCAGGACCAGAAGAAGCGGTGAAGTCAAAATTAGCCCCACGGCTGAAAATACAATATCGAAAAAACGTAAAGTTTTCCATTCGGTCTGAACCTCGATCGCTGGCATATTCGTCACACAGCGCTTGATCCCCTCATCAACACCGACCGGCGGATTCCAGTTCAATAAATCATGCGCTTTGCTGATATCAATATGTAAGGACCCTACTAAACGTTGCGCAACAGCCTGCTTTCCCAATAGTGACAAACCAAATGCCAACAATCTGGCAGGCACAGGTATCAATCGGGCAGGCCTGTTCAACTGCTTTCCAACACGCCGCAAAAGCTCAGTGGTGGACAAATCTTGCCCGTCAGAAACCAGAAAAACTTGGTTTGCTGCAGCAGGGTGATCAATACAGTGGATTATAAAATCAACAAAATTGTTTATGGCAATAAAACTTCGCTGATTAAAAACAGCCCCCAACGGCAGTGGAATCCCCTTATAAACCCACGTGATCATAGACGAAAAATTACCCTTAACACCTGGCCCATAAATTAAAGGGGGCCGAACAACGACAAATTCCATGCCGGTCTCCTCAGCAATTTTCTTCACCCCTTGTTCGGCTTCATACTTAGAGACAGCATATGGCTCTTTGGGGTTGCAGGGATCAGCCTCAGTAAACGATGATTCCAATGGGTTTGTTTCGCCGTGAACCTTGACTGAGCTGATAAAAATAAACCTTTCTACACCGGCAAGAGCAGCCTGTCTTGCCAGATTAAGGGTTCCTTCAACATTAACTTGACGAAACTCAGCTAAAGGATCGGTCACAGTTTCATTCATCACATGATTACGGGCTGCGGCATGAATAACAATATCAACATTTGAGAGCGTTTTTATCCAATCATTTTCACTTCCAATGTCACCTATATGGCAACCTTCAACGCCAGCAGACATATCAGGGAAATCCCGCCGCAAACCGGCGACAATATTATAGCAGCCGACATCATTAAAATGTTTCAATAAGGCCGAACCTACAAACCCTGAAGCACCGGTAATAAGGATTGTTTTCATTTATTTAGTTTCTGTAGATTGTAGAATTTTAATTATAACTCAACTTTCCGGATTCGTTGAAACGAATTTCACGACCGAGTAACACATTAAATTTATAGCACAATAACCTATTAAGCCCAAATAGTTCAACCCAACTATTTGACATATAATAGATTCGCTAAAAAATACAATCATAAAAAGCTTGCTAAGTTAAAAGAGCGCATTGATAATATTATTCCTTTCAATCCTTTTACAAAACATATGAGCAGCCGTACTTTCCTTTTACAAAACATATGAGCAGCCGTACTTTCCTTTTACAAAACATATGAGCAGCCGTACTTTTCCTCAAATGAAGCCACCCCCATCTTTGGAGCGCTTCCGAAAAAAAGTAGCCTGATTCTAATCAAGGATTGTTTGGCAGTCAAATTTAAAAACTCAAACATCGAGTATAACACGCTTGTTTTGGGATTAATCGAAAACAAATAAAATATCAATATTTTTCGATCAAATAGCTCCAACACATCGTACGTTCGCAGCTTAATACACGTAATATTGTTTTGAATTCTTTTCGCCGGTTTGGTATAAAGCAGATAATGAAAGATCGACATCCTAAAAATCAGTTCATTAAACGTCAGAACATACTCGTCTGCCAGGGTTTCCGTTGCCTGTTTGCTGCGATTTTGTTTTGCCAGGCGTTTGCTGTTGCGGACGCGAAAACGAACTATGCAGTTTTAGTTTCACAAAAAATCAGACCATATCTCCAGGTTGTTGACGGCATCATTCAAGAGGTTGAAAACACTCAAAATGCCATTGAGATCTTTTATATCACCCCCGGGAATTCGCAAGACGATTCAAGACTAATTTTGAACATTAAGCAGCAAGGGTTTGATACCGTCCTTACAGTAGGACCGGAAGCGGCATCCCTGGCCTGGGGATCTAATCTGACGATCAGAAAAATTTATTCGGTTATCCTGGACCCAGAAAGCATTCTGGGTGTTGATGAGCATACCTGCGGCATTTCATTGAGAATTCCTGTGGAGATGCAATTAAACAGTATTTCCAAAACTTTTTCCTCCCTCAAAAAACTGGGACTGATGTTTGACCCTGCCCATAATCAGCGATTTTACGAGGCCGCGACTTCAGCATCTATCGCTGTAGGTATTGAGATCCATCCCATTAAAATCAACCGGCGAACTCAAATCAAAGAAGCCTTGACAGATCTTGATGTCGAAGCGATATGGATGATTCCAGATCAAACCATCATATCGGAAAAAATTATCCAATACGTAATTAAAGAAGGCATATATCGCAACATCGGTGTGATCGGCTACAACTCCTTTTTTACAAGGTCAGGGGCAGTGTTTTCCTTTGAATTCGATTACCGTAATTTAGGCAGACAGGCAGGTTTAAAAATCCTCGAAGCCGGCAGCAAAAAAGAATGCACACCGGAACCACCGATTTTCGACATCGTGGTAAACCGTAATATTGCCAAAAAATTCGGCATGGAGGTGACGCCATGAACATCCGGTGTTTTACCCGGCGCATCGGCATCCACATAAAAATTGTTTCCGTAGCCGTCATCCTCATCTGCATCACAGTGCTGACCTTAGGCTATTTTGGCGTAACCCTGATCAACGGTTTTCTGACCCAGAGGTTCAACCAGCGAATCAATTTCATGGCCCAGTATTTAGCGTTGAATTCAGAACTTGGAATACTCATTGATGAACAGAACCTGTTAAAGGGCTTAACTGTCAACATACTTAAAGAAGATGATATCCGGGCGGTTGAAATTGTTGACCGGGCGGGGGAGATTTTAGTGAATGAAGTTCGTCAAATCCCCGGCCCCTTCAATGCTGTGGAAAAGGAAGTATTTGTAAGCAGCACGGAAAGCAGCCCATCATGGTTTACCGGGCTTTCCGTCAATTCAGGTCGTGAATACATCGGCTTTGTCCGGGTGACCTATTCCAGACAGGGAATAGAAAACCTTATCCTGAAAATGACCCAACGCTTTGTGGCCACAGCCGTCGTATTGACAATTATAGCCGGGATAATCTTTTATTTTATCTCGAGGTCTATCGTCTCTCCGTTGATTTCGTTGGCAGATACCGCGCGAAAAATTTCGATGGGCAACAGAACCATCCGGGCCCGGCGGGGAGGCACGAGCCCTGAAATCGCAAGATTGGCCGAGGCCTTCAATGAGATGCTGGATTCACTGGCAAAAGGAAGACAGACCCTGGTGCAGGCCTATGAAAAAATGACCCACCAGGAAGCCCTGGCAGAAGTGGGCAAATTTTCCATGATGATAGCCCACGAGGTAAAAAACCCCCTGGGGATTATCAAAAGCGCCGTTGAAATTCTGAAAACGGACTTTGAAATTCCCCAGGACAATATCCCTCTGAACTATGCCGAAGAGGAAATTGTCAGACTGAACACCCTCATTGAGAGTTTTCTCATTTTTTCAAAACCGGCCAAACCCAAATTTGAAAAGACGGATCTCAACCGAATGATGGAGCAGGTGATCATGGGATTTGAAATTCAATACGACAACGATCAATTAGAGATGATCTCCAACATTCCAAAGACACCTTTTAATGCAGAAGCTGATTTTGATTTGCTATCCAGAGGGATTGCCAATATCATTAAAAATGCCTGCGAGGCCAACAAAGAAAAAGGAAGGGTAACGGCAACAGTACAAATCCGCGGGAACAAGTGGGTACTCAAAGTCTGCGACCAGGGGCCTGGCATCAAACCGGCAGACAAGAATCATATTTTTGAACCATTCTATACCACTAAAGCCAAAGGAACAGGCTTGGGCCTGGCCTTTGCAGGCCAGGTCGTCAAAGCCCATGGCGGCAGTATTACCATCGAAGACGCTGAAAACAAAGGCAGTTGTTTTGTAATTAGCCTGTTCTCCGGAGGAATTGAGCAACAGATGGAGGCGATGATATAAAATGGCACACTTACTGATTGTTGACGACGAAGAAAAGATGCGGAACCTTCTTTCGATGATGCTTGAAAGAAAAGGCTTCCAAATTGATCAAGCGGTCCATGGCCAACATGCACTGACGCTTTTAGAAAAAAAAGAATATGACCTGGTGATTTCGGACATCAAAATGCCGGAAATGGACGGTAAGGCATTGATTCGAACCATGCGCAAGCAAAAAATATTGACCCCGGTGATCTTTATTACCGCCTTTGCCACCATTGATTCCGCTGTTGAAATGATGCAGGAAGGGGCCAGCGACTATGTAACCAAACCCTTTGAAGAGTCTAAAATCCTGCTCACCATTGGGCGGGCCATGGCCCTGTCCCGCCTTATTTCTGAAAATCAGCAGATGAAAGAAGTGATCGCCCGTTCAAGCCAGGGACATGAGCTTATATTCAGCTCCCAGGAGATGGATGAGGTGGTAGCCCTTGCCGAAAATGTGGCCACCGTGGATACGGCCGTGCTGATCCTGGGTGAGTCGGGAACGGGAAAAGAGGTGGTGGCTAACCACATCCACAGGCAGAGCCTGAGAAAAGACAAACGATTCGTGGCGGTGAATTGCGCAGCGATTTCATCCAACCTTGTGGAGTCCGAACTGTTCGGCTACGAAAAAGGTGCCTTTACCGGCGCGGCCGCCCGGACCCGGGGTAAATTTGAGTTTGCCAGCGGAGGGACCCTGTTTCTGGACGAAATCGGAGATCTGCCTCTGGAGTCCCAGGGAAAGCTGCTTCGGGCACTGCAGGAAAAAAAGTTCCAGCGGGTGGGCGGCAATGAAGAGATCCCGGTGGATGTCCGGGTTGTCTGTGCCACAAACCGGAACCTGGAACAGATGGTTGCCCAGAACAGATTCAGGCAGGACCTGTTTTATCGGATCAATGTTTTTCCCATCATGATTCCGCCCCTTCGTGCCAGAAAAGAGGATATCGTGCCTTTGGCCGAATATATCATGGGCACATTCTCCTTTGGGCAAAACCATACCTTGACCGAAGGCGCCTGCCAGAGACTTAAGGAATATACCTGGCCCGGCAATGTCAGAGAACTGGCCAATGTTCTGGAGCGCTGCCTGATCCTCACCCGGGACACCGGTCAGATCACGGCTGACACCCTCTCCTTTCTCCAGGTACCGGGCGCCCGGCAGACCCGGACCGTCAGTATCCAACTGCCGGCCGGAGGCATCCCTTTACAACAGGTACAGATGACCCTTGTCCAACAAGCGCTCCAGGCCTCGGGCAACAACCAGACCACGGCCGCCAAACTTCTGGGTTTAAGCCGGTCAAAATTCAGGGTATTGCTGAAAAATATGGAGGAAGTAAGCTAATATGGGAATGACTTCCCGCATCATAGCAACACTAATGACATTTTTGCTCTGGTTCCCGGCGCAGAATGTCCGGGCTTCGGATACTATGCTCATGTTTGTGGGCGAGGATCTTGAAGTTCTAAGCATTGCCTCCCGCAGGGAGGAGGCGGCCTGGAGTGCGCCTGCCATTGCCGATGTCATTACCCGTGAAAGGTTTGAAAATAAGGGGGCGGTGACCCTCTCCCAGGCTCTGGCCGATCAGCCCGGATTTTACATGAACCAGACAGAGAAGGGAACGGTTCCCTATCTGCGGGGCATACAAAACTCAACACTTTTCCTCTTCGATACCGTTCCCATGGGATCCGGCATCCGTAAGTCCGACAATATGATCGACTATGAAACCTCCCTTGCCCCTGTCAAGCGAATTGAAATTGTCCGGGGCACAGGCTCAGTGCTTTGGGGCCCGGACGCCTTTGCCGGAGTGGTCAACGCGGTGCCGTTATCGGGCAGAGATTTCCAGGGCCTGGAGACCGGACTTCTCATCACATCGGAAGATTCTCCGGGAGAAGCATATGTGAACTGGGGGGGCAGATCTTCAAACTGGACAGGTTTTGTATCTGTTTCCGGGCGCAGGGCGGATAAAGCCGACGATCCTTACAACGTGGTGCACTTCTGGGAAGATATTGACCTGAAAGCCCCCCTTGCATCCCGCTACGGCAGGGGTAAGCCGGATGACTCCCATTTTGTGAATCTGTATGCCAGCGCAGGCTACAGCGACTGGCTGACCTTCTCGGCAAAGGTGGCAGACAACAAGAATGCATACACGGTCTCAGACTGGGAAGGCATTTACAGCTGGGAAGAGCAGGCAGTCAATCGATCAGCGCAATACAAGGTAGAGGCCGCCAGACGGTTCAGCCCGGACAACGGAATCCGATTTACAGGCTACTACAGCCAGACCCGTCAGGATCTGTCTTTTGTGGACAAGACCTTTAATGTGGATGAAACCTCCTGGTTCGGAGAGGTCATCTATGACCACTCTTTTTTTAACAGCAGCGGTTTAGTAACGGTGGGCACGTCGATAAAACACGATGATTTTCAAGGGGTTCCG
Organism: uncultured Desulfobacter sp.; assembly: GCF_963666145.1. Lineage (NCBI taxonomy): Bacteria > Pseudomonadati > Thermodesulfobacteriota > Desulfobacteria > Desulfobacterales > Desulfobacteraceae > Desulfobacter > uncultured Desulfobacter sp. Next base: position 992,141 of record NZ_OY762614.1, read on the forward strand.
GTGTGGGAAACTTTTTTGCCGGACTATTTCACGCCTGACAATGAATTCTCTGTTCCCGATGTCAACCAAATCAATACTGACAATTCTCTAAAATCCTTTTTCGGCCAGTACCGCCATGATATAGAACCCATTGAGGTGTGGGCCGGCATCCGGTATGACAACCACAAAGCATATGAAGACCGGGCCAGCTACAATGTGGGCTTTGCCTGGGATCTGGGGCAGTTTAAGTTCAAATCCCTCTACGGCACGGCCTACAGAAGTCCTTTTGCCCGGCAGATAGATGAAACAGACGGGGACAGTCTAGAGCAAATCCGTAATTTCAACGTTCAGATATCCTGGAAGAACCAGGATACAAAGGCTGCCGTCACTCTGTTTCAAAACAAAATTTCCAACCATGTGATGGAAGACCGCTATGCCGGTGCCGGGTTGTCAACGGCCAACAGCCAGACCATCGAAGGGATGGAACTTGAGATGTCCCATCAATTTTTCGGATCGTTATCAATTTCAGGAAACCTGACCCTTCTGGACAACAACGGCCCCAGAGAGACCTATTTTTACCACGATTATAACCATTATGACGATCAGGGTAATTTAGTCGAAAAACATTACCAGGCGCTGGAATACGCCTATGACACGGGCCCCACGACCATGGGAAATATCCAGGCAAAATGGCAGATGACAGACCACCTGACCCTGGCTCCTGAACTTCGGTACTTTTCCAGACGAAAACTCTACTATCCCGTGTCCGACGAGACCCGGATCTGTCCGGAAGCCTGGATCATGGACATCAATTTAAACATCAAGGATATTCTACCCTTTGATCTGACCCTGTTTGTGAACAATTTATTTGATCATGAGTATCTATCACCTGGCCTCTATTCCATCACCCGGGCTTCGGGGTTGAGCGCTGGGATTCATTTCTCTTATCAATGGTAAGGATTATCCACAAGAAGTTCACGAAGGACACGAAGAATTTCCTTCGTGAACTTCGTGTTCTTCGTGGTTTTTAAAGCTCGGAGACATCAGGCCATATCTGACCAACATTGGTCAACCTTACACAACGCTAAAAACAAAGAAGCTGAAATAACAAGGTTTTTCATTCTGGCACAGCCATTGCATTCTCTAACTACAACCAAACAAAAAAGATTCCCATAGAAAAAGATACTATATTAGTTGTTAGTCGTTTGAGCAGTGCTGCCGACTGCTCAAGTCAAGGTTGATGAGTATTCAGCATCCTCTCGGCGAACGAAAGACTGACATCTATATTGGCTATTAACCGTATTGTTGCATACGAAGTTAATGAAGAGATTACGATTCTTCGCAACCTTCGTGGTGAAATACCCGCTGCCCATTGAGGTGCTATGATGGAAAAAAAGACGTTTGCATGGCTTTTAGTTTTCTGGACAGGGATCTTCGCTGTTCAGGCTATGCCGAGTGCTTATGCTGCCGAAAGCAATAAAGCCGATGCGATATCCCTGATCAATGAGATCCGGCAGGATCCCTTGGGGTATGCCGAAGGTCTGGGCTACGACAGAAACAGCCTTCTGGGGCAGTTGCCCTGGCTCTGGATGTCCGGTGCGTCCAACGGTCTTGGGGCAGTAGCCGTCTCGGAATTGCTGACACAAAGGGCAGAACTCAAGAACACGGATGATATCACCGGGAACAGTATCGTTACAATTGCAGGAAACTGCACTGACGCGAATACACAAGCGGACGCTGCGACAATGAACACAGCGTATGCATATGCAGACGAAGGCGATATATCGGGAGTGGTCTCCTTCACGAATTTCATGAAACCGGCTGTCGCGATTAAAATTGTCATCAACTATCAATTAAAAAAAGAGCTTAATCCAGACTACAACGGCAAGCGCATCCTGTTATCACCGGCGTACAAACAGATCGGGGTATCGTTCTGTTCCGGCAGGATTCAACAGGAATCTGACACCATGAACGCCTACTTAATCTATATCACGCTCTCATCTGCACTGCTCAAGTCAGAGGTTCAGGTCGTCAACATGATCAATCAGCTCCGTGACAATCCCGACCAGGCCTATAATTACCTGCCGGGGGCCTTGAGCTTCCTGCCCGGCGGCTACAGTCCCCTGTTTTTCCATGACGCCCTGGACCGGACAGCCAAGATAGTGCTCTACGACGAGGTGGATGTCATGGCCCATGCATTGGATTTCGGATTCCCCACGTCGGCGTTAGGATACACCGCCGCTCTTGAAACCTTTACCACAGCAGACAACGATGCCATGGCCATGGGGATATTCTCCTCCCTGCTAATCCGGGAAGCTGCCGCTTATCCGGCAAGGGATACCCTGTTCAGCCCCCAGTGGAATGAGGTGGGTGCAGGGCTTAACAAGATCGATAACACCTCTTCCAACTCCGTAAAACTGGCCGTGGTCACCGGACAGTCCGGCGCTTCAACAGATGGTTTATTCCGGATTTACGGGGTGGCATATGTGGATGAAGACCTGAACGGGGTGTACACCCCTGGCGAGGAAGCCGTTGAAAAACTGGTGACGGCATATGAAAGCAGCACAGGAATGAAACTGCAGACCGTAATAACCAATCAGGCCGGACAGTTCAGCTTCAGGCTGCCCTGCAACGATGAGTACACGATTGAGACAATCAACAATGGGATTCGCACCGGACATTTGATTGTCCTAGACAAGGACCTATATTTACCCTTGAGTATACAGCAATAGGCCGCAGCATGACGAACGAAACAACAGACATGATCACGCCCTGGGAAGCCTTTATCGCATGGTTCGACAGTGTGCCCCTTGCTCTTCGCCGACAATTGTCCCATGTATTCAGGATCTGCACCACGGAAGACACTTCCCAGATGGCCGTCCAGCCGGAAGATTCCCTTGGGCATTTCAGAAATTGGGTCAATACAAAAGATTTTCCCTTGCGAATTACAGCCAGAATGTTTTATATTCGTTCTGTCTTCGATTTGGTTATTTGCCATCATAAAGAAATCTTAACGAAAAATATTTCAGACGAATTAAACAACAATGAAAGCGTCATTCCGCTTTCGGATAAACAATGGGACGAAGTGCTCAGATCCTGGGCGACACTTCGAAACAGTAAATTTTCAGATAAATACATCCATTCATGGGCATCTTGGATGATACGATTACAAAAGGAGGCGTCTTAAAGAAAATGTACCCGGTAAAAACTGTAAGGAACATTTAAAACTTACAAAACAGTTTAAAAACAGAAACATAGTCTCAACCCGTTTCATTTTCAATCAGTATATGAATAAATAAACCCATATTAATTTTGTCCAATGCAGAGTCACCTCTGCGAATTTTAATTAATTAAAAGGAGAAAAATCATGGCATTATCAGGTACCTTCTTCAATGCAACTTACTACCTCAATCAAAACAGCGACGTAGCCGCCAACTGGTCTGGCTCCGCATTAGCTCACTACGAGGCCCACGGAGCATCCGAGGGTCGTGCGCCCAACTCCTGGTTTGATTATCAATACTACCGGTCAAATAATACTGATTTGCAGGACATGAACGCGCTTCAATTGTTTGAGCACTATGAAGCATATGGATATGCCGAAGGCCGGGTTCCAGATTCAACTTATGCAAACTTTGACGAAACCACTTACTTGAATACCTATTCAGATCTTGGGGCTGCCGGACTTACCGCTGCAACAGCACTAAACCATTATCTGGTTTATGGTGTGAATGAATCACGCGTGGCCAAAAATGATGACGGCACGACCATTACTCCGACGACTTCCTCAACTGGTAGTACTTATACGTTGACTACTGGTACTGATACACTGACAGGTACAGAGAACAACGACACATTCAACGCTGCTGAAGGTACTGGTTCTGCTCAAACTTGGAGTGTTGGAGATACGGTTGACGGAGGTGCTGGTACAGATACTCTCAAAATCACTAAGACTGGTGCTATTACATCGTCAGTTATAGCACCGGTTGGTTCAACACTATCAAATGTTGAGAACTTGGAACTTATTTCGGGTGCGGGCCTTACTGCTTTAGATACGAGTGTTTCTGGTCTTTCAAGTATCACCGATATTACAACAACAAGTGTAGGGGCTTCTGCTCTTACAGCAGCAGCAACTCAAAATGTAACAGGGACAGTTAGTACTCAAGCCGCTACTGCGGTTGCCTTTAATGGCGGTAAGACTGTTTCTGTAACGACAACAGGATTAACAACTGGAACAACAGCTGTTGGTACAACTACTGCTGCTGCGGGTGCTGTCACTTTGAACACGACTGGTACTTACACAAATGCAGGTGGTGCTGGTGTTGATGACGTTACCTTGGGTGCGGTTTCTGTAACTGGTGGCACTACTATTAATATCACTCAGTCTGCGGGTGTTACTTCTGCCCAATCTACAGCTGCTCTTGCTTTGACTACGAACGATACGGTTACCGAAAGTGCAGTTACAGTAGTTGGTAATGCAAGCACAACGGCTGTTACGGTAACTCAAGATGCCACTGTAGCAGTTAACAACACAGCGACGACGGGTCGAGTTGGTATTACTGCTGGTGCTGTTAGTGTCACAGATGCAAATTCTACTTCCACAACAGCTGCAGGGACAATTAATACTGTAACCATCACTAACGCTGGGGCAACAACAGTAAACTCTGGCGCCTTGACTACTTTGAACCTTGGTGGCACGTTGACTACAGTTAACGCGGGTACTCTTGGTGCATTAACTACAGCTGCTAATACTACATTAGCTTTGGGCCTTACTGGTGCTGTTTCCACTGGTGCTGTTACCATAGATAGTGATATCACTACATTGAACATATCTGGTAACACTACAGCTTCGACCTTGAACTCTTTGGTAGCTTCTGGTGCAACTACAATCAACGTATCAGGTGACGCACTCGTTACTTTAACTGGTAATACTACGGCTGCAGCCACTGCTATTACAGTAACTAACACCGCAGGTGCTTCGTTCGGTACTGCAATTGGTACAGCCACAACATTCACCGGTGGTGCTGGCGCTGATGGTGTTTCTCTTGGTGCTACGACTAAGACAATCAATATGGGTGCCGGGGACGATACGGTTACTACAGCGGGTTTAGTTGGTACTGGTGGTTCCGTAGCTGGTGGAGAGGGTACAGATACCATTGTCATCACTACTGCTAACGCTGCTGCGGCTGACAATGATTCTACATTCAATACTAAGTTCACAGGTTTTGAGAAATTAAAAATCAGCGATGCTCACACCCAAACCGTTGACGTAGATGGCTTGAATAATGCTACAATTGTTGATCTTGTATTAGGTGCTAACGGTGGTGCATTGAATAATATTGATTCCGGCGGTACTGTCAATATTCTGGATGAAGGTGCTGGTAACTTAACAATTGGTGTTGATGGCGCATTAGCAGGTCTAAGTGATTCTATTAATGTGAATATTCTTGATTCAACTGCATGGGCAAATTCAAGAACGATTACTATTGGCAACACTGAAACGATCAACCTTGGTCTCGCTGACCGCGCCACATATGACAGCTCTACAACAGGCTCAGATGCAGTTATTCATGCATTTACATTGGCAGCAACAGGGACTACTTCTTTAGTCGTCACTGGTAACAATGGTCTTACTCTGACCAATACTGGTAATACGGCGATCACTAATTTTGACGCTTCTGCTATCGTAGCTAATGATACAGCCGCTAAAGCGGGTCAAGCTGCTACAACTGATACGGCAGCTAATCTTGCAGTGACTTTTGCTTCTGCAAACGAAACCACAACCGCAGCTGTTACTATCAAGGGCGGTGCGGGTAATGATGTTCTTACGGGTGCGGCAGCGATAGATACAATTACTGGTGGCGCTGGTAATGATACCATCCAAGGTCAGGAGGGCGCTGATGTTCTCGACGGTGGTGCCGGTACCGCTGACGTTCTGTCTTATGCAGACGTAACTGCTGCTACTTCTCACTCTTTGACGAACTTGTCTGGTATGGCAATCAACTTGTCTGCTTCTGCAGTAACCGCTTCTACCATTAGTACAGCAATGGGTGGAACAGTTGTCCTTGGTGGCGGTGCTGGTGTTGCCGGTTCTGAATTAGCAGCTGGCACAGTTGGTTACCTTGCTACCACAGCGGCAAACAGTACGACTACAATGGTTCGCGATACTGTTTCCAACTTTGAGAACGTGACTGGTTCGGCTTTGGCGGATTACATCGTAACAGGCACTTCTAACGGCCGTTATACTGGCGGTGCCGGTAGTGACAAAATTATTTTAAACACAACTGCAACGGAAGATGTATCTCTGAACAAAACGGCAATTGCAGGCTCTGCAGAGGATTACGATTTAATCACTGGCTTCACCGTAGGTACTGATAACATCGTTGCATTAGATTCTAGTTATGCATTTGCAAACGGTACTACAGACGGAACAGTTGTTTTGGCGACAGGCGCTAACTTGGATGCGGCACATACTGCTAACAATAACTTTTCAGTTGCAACAATATCTACTAACGTAGCAACAAATACCTTCGCTACGTTCCTTGCTGGCACATCTACGATTGCTCAGCTTGAGACTGCAATTGGGACTGCATTAGGTACTGCTACAGATGCGAACTTTGCGAACACAGATAAATTGCTCGTGGCAATTGATGATGGTGTTCATACAGGTATCGTTCTCGTAGAATCTGCGGCTGATGGTGACGCAATCGCAGTAGCAGAATTATCTCTGGTTGGCATCATTAGTGGCCTAACTGATGCGACAACGCTTACAGCAGGAGATTTTCTGTTTGCTTAATCCACTACTCTGTTTAAAATATAGATGTAGAATAAAATGTATTTGGGTGGCTAAGTGTGGTTCGTGTCTGCCCGCACAAACGCTCCCCAGATAACTGCACCCATAACCAAATAAAACCACTCTCGGTTTCCCGAGAGTGGTTTTTTGTATATACACCAATTTCTCCCCCCACAAAAAAATGTGACGGCACAAATCAATGTTAAACAGATAGCAATCCGGGGTCGGGCCATGCTAATACACTGTAATAATTACAGATAGGCTATAAAAAGGCTTAAAAAAAAGACTTATAAAGCCATTTTTGACCCCAAAATTGCAAGTTTAAAGCCCCTTACCACCTTGGTGGTGGGGGACTTTTTCTTTGTTTGGTTCGGGGTCGGTTATCCGATTCGGGGTCGGGTCATGCTAATCACCCTATATCACTGATTTTGAGTCCGAAAAAAGCGATATATCCTTGGAAAATACATATAAATGGGAAGTATTTCCTTAAACTTAAGTGATTTAGTGTGGCCCGCCTCTCCGATGTATAATTTTACCAGTAGAGTAGAGGAAGGGGTGCTATGTAAGCGATATTTAAACCCCATCTACCGCCACGCCCAGCGAGCCCATATAATGCCTCCAAACTAAAAGGAGGCGACCCCATGCCAAGATCAAGAAAAGCAACAAATGAAAGACTTAGCAGTTACTGGAAATAAAACATCGAACGCTGGGAGGCATCAGGGCTGACCCAGACAGAATATTGCAGACGCAATGACCTGTCCAAGGACAGGTTCACATATTGGAAAAGAAAATTTAAAGGACAGGATCGTCCTGTGGAATTCATCCAGTTGCATCATGGGCTGATTTACCAGGACGGAATCCATATGAGCAATCCAGAAAATCTACCTCGAATATAGGTTCGAAGATCAACAGGGCCGCCATTTGTGAGACCCTATCTCGAATAGTCGGTATACCCAATGGTCGCTGTCTGCCATCCGGTTTCGGAATATATACCCTACGCACGGCTTCCGGTTTGTAGGTCTTGGTTTTCAGTGCTTCATGGATAGAGTCGACAAAACCGTTTGACCCTTCAGGACTATTCTCAATATCCTGGAATGTCATTCCGTCTACTCCAGCTGCGCCCCCTTTTGCTGGAGAAAGAAACCGGGCTTCAGTACTTTGAAACGGTTCTTCGGTATTTGTTCAGCACCATGGATGATATATCTGCGGAAACAATCAAGGGAATCGCTGAAAAGGCCCTTTCCAAAAAAGAAGGAGAATATATTATGACTCTGGCAGAAAAACTTCGGCAGGAAGGGAAAATTGAAGGAAAACAGGAAGGTTTAAGGGATGCCATAGAACTGGGGATGACATTAAAGTTCCCAGACCATATGAACGAGGTTATGGAACAGGTTACAAACCTAAATGATCTTGAGGCGCTCAAGAAAATTAAGGAAGCCATAAAAACGGCCACTGATGTTTCTCAAATTCGGCTGCTGATAAACGAAATCCAGGGACGCTTTACCAATTTTTCGGCCTGAGATGTATTTCAGAAAGAACCTTTAATTTTTTGGGTCAGGTGAGGGGTGTGTTGTGGAGGTCACTTTCCAAAAGAAAAGGGATTTAAGAATTGGCGTTCCCACAGTAGTTTTTTTCTATTTCTGATAATTGAGCTTTTTCACAGACCTGCTCCCAATATTGCCGTATAATCACCTCATTATGCTCACAAATAGATAGAGCCTCTTCTTCAGACAATCGCAGTGCGATCCGGGGTCGAGCCATGCTAATTACCCTATATCACTGATTTTGAGCCCGAAAAAAGCGACATAGCCTTGGGGAATACATATCAATGGGAAGTATTTCCTTAAACTTAAATGGCTTAGTATGGCCCGACCCTCCGATACAGCTCCGATATCAGGAAGATAATCATTTGTCAGGGTAATTTTGATTTAACCACCAAGTTCACGAAGACTTGCCTTCGTGTTCTTCGTGGTTTTTATATTCCCGGAACAGCTTACCTATTCTTTTTTATCCGGTTTTTCGAACTACAGCCGGGTTGCTAAACTTCAGTGTTAAACAGGAAGAAACTCCCGGCCTATATTTTTGATATCTTCATCATCCATAGGGGCTTTTGCTGCAACCACCCAAAGATCAAAGGCATCCGGCCGTCTGAGCCCGGCAGTTGCTTTAAATCCGTTGGCCTGCAGGGTGCCGACCAATACCTTTAAAGTGAATCCGCAATGGTGCGCCATAAAGGGTTTATCCCTTCCCGTAAACTGACGGTGGGAATAAACGATGTCAAAAGGGGTCACCGGTCCGGCCGGGGATTGATATGCGATTTCCAAAAGCCTGTCTTCGAAAATCATTTGGGCGGCTGCCTGTAAATCCGGGCAGGTGATCACCGCATACCCTTCCGGCTTTAATACCCGAAGCATCTCTTTCAGTGCAAGTTCCACTTCATTGGGGTACAAATGCTCAATAACATGTGAAGAAAACACCGCATGAACGGATTCATCTTCAACGGCAGACATATCCAGCATACTGCCCCGTATATCAGGCTCATTGGCCGGATCAATGTCGAGGCGGACCTCCTTCCAGCCCGGACGTTTAAATGCCTTGGGGATACTTGCACCGCTTTTGGGGTGGCCTGCACCGACATTTAAAACAATTTTTGTCCGGTTCTCATGCTGTTCGATGTCATTATACAAAGAGATCATACTGTTCTCCAGGGTGTGGGCAAATGATTTTACGTTGCACAAAGAAGAAGCTTGCATCCGCTGGCGCAGGGTTGTCCGCAGCATATTCAACTGCTCAGAATCTTCGGCCAGTTCTACGGCAATCCGGATATAATCTTTGTCATCTCTTCCTGACAGATTTTTAAGCCCTATAGCAGATAAAAGGGCATGGGTCTGACGGCTGACAACCCGGTCTTTGGGAAGCGTAATCACCGGAACGCCCATCCACAAGGCTTCACAACTGGTTAAGCAACCGGAAAAGGGAAAAGGATCAAGGCCGATGTCAATGTCGGCATATTCAGCGAGCACGTCAGCATGAAAAGACGGTCCCCGCAATTCAATACGGTGGTCCTCAATTCCTCGGCGGATAAAATGATTTCGGACGGACTGCCTGAAATCTGGATCATTGAATGTGCGCCATTTGAGAACTAATCTGGATTGAGGTATCCTGCTTAAAATTTTTGCCCATAAATCAAATACAGCGGTATTCAACTTTGCGGTGTTGTTAAAACTGCCAAAGGTAACATAACCATTTTTCAGGCTGGGAAGAGGTGCAACTTCTGGTGCAAAGGGCACGGGTTGATAGCAGATTCGCCCTGACGGCAGGTGGATTATTTTTTCAATAAAACAATCCTGTGCGCCGGACGGAGCGTGCCATCTGTCAAGCAGTACGGCGTCCATACAGGAAAGACCTGTGGTGGCAAAATAGCCCAGCCAGGAGACCTGAACCGGAGCAGGCCGATGGGCAAACAGCGCAAGCCTGGAACCGGCAGTATGGCCTGAAAGATCCACCAGTACATCAATCCTGTCCTCTCGGATCAGATTGGCGGCTTTTAAATCATCCATGGAAGTAATATCGCGGAATGTGCAATGGGTTCTGACCGAATGGGTTACCCAGTCATCCACCTTACCGGCATTGTATGCAAACACGTTTACCCGTTCAGGATTATGGGTCTCAATGACCGGTTTCAAAAATAACCCCACCGTATGCTGACAAAAGTCGAAGGAAACATATCCGATGCGCAGGGGCCGGTTTTTAAGCGGAATAATTGTGGGGCGGGCAAATGGACCGCCAACTTTTGAAACGATCCAATCACCCCACTCCCGGGCAGCCTGAAACCGATCCAGGTCCGGTATATTCGGATCGTACTCCTGGCTGATTAGAAAATTCCTGCGTATGATGGGGAGATGCGGATATTGAGAAACAAGGGATGAACAAATTTCCATGGCTTTGTCATGGTCGGCCTTATCCCTTGCCAGATTGGCGAGGTTATTCAATACTCTGGAGTCTTCGGAATTTTCATGCAATATTCGCTCATAGCATTCCCGTGCCGAAGATAAAAATCCGAAATTCTGAAATAACGTTCCGACATCAAGGCAGATATTGAGGTCATTGCCGTGGGCCTCAAGAATTTGTCTGCACAGCGCGGTCATTTCCTGGAAATTGCCTGTGGAAGCCTTATGCCTGGCCTCATTCATTTTTGAAATCAAAGTATCGTTCATTGAATCCGGACCATTATCAATTTTTCCGATATAGATATCCCCGGTTAAAAATTCATTATATTGAATCGGGGTGTCATGGTTTTAAATTTTTTCATTATGATGAAAATAAATATGAAACTCAACTATGTTTTTACTCAGGGTGATTTTGATTTTACCACGAAGTTCACGAAGCTCACGAAGAATGGTCTTCGTGAACTTCGTGGTTTTTATGGCTGCCATTAATTTTTATGAATAGATCAACAAATCTTGATTAGTGATCAGTCCGGATGCACTTGACAGCCCCGTAATATTCACCATTTCCACCAACGAGCCGCTTGAGGCTGTGCTAAAATCACTGTCAAAAAGAACAGCAGTGTCTGTGCCGTTGCTGATTACCACAAATCCTTTGCCGGTGGCCCCTGCCCCTGCGGCCAGTGCCGTATCAACGGCATCGTAGAGCGTCGAATCAAAAGTGCTTCCAGTGAGTTGCACGGCATACCCCTCCTGGTCAGTGCCGGCAGCCGTTGTGAGGTCAGTAAGTGTTGTTGCCTCATCCGTATTAAACGGCACACTGGTCAGGGCAACGGTTCCGGTCAATCCGCTATCCCCAAAAACGGCCTCGGAAAACTCCAGGGTGTCCTCACCGCTGATAAAATCGGCTGTCGTCAAAATATCTCCCAAACCCGGGGTGGTACTGCCGTCAGTAAGGGCCGTAAACAAAAAGCGGTCGTTTCCGTCACCGCCGGTCAAAGTATCGGTTCCTTCGCCGCCTGCAATGATGTCATCGCCTGGGCCACCCGTCAGGATGTCATCGCCCAGATTGCCGTTGAGGGTGTCAGCGCCTTCGTCCCCTGTAATGGTGTCTGCGCCGTTCCCCCCGCTCAGAACATCGTCTCCGGTGCCGCCGTCAATGATGTCGTCTCCGGATTCGCCGTTAATCGTGTCATTGCCGGTGCTGCCGCTGAGGGTATCATTCCCGCCGCCGCCGTTGATGGTATCATTTCCCTCTTTGCCGTCAATGGTGTCGTCTCCCGTACTGCCCGTGATGATATCGGCAAGGGCACACCCCTCGGTTGTGTTGGTAGATCCGGACTCAACAGTTATATTTGGGGAGCTTCTACGGTTTTCATCTTGTCCGTATAGGTAGTAATGCTCGAAAGGGATAATAAAACTGGCAGCTACATCGGGATAGAGTTGAAGATAAAAGCTTGTGTCAAACGCTTCCGATGGATTTCTTCCCTCGACGGCCCCGTTGAGTATAAAATGCAAATATGCCGGAATATCACTTGCGGCCACATCAGCGTACAGGTTCAGATAATAGCTTTCGTCGAATGCTTCTATGGCGATTCTGCCCTCGGCGGCGCCATACAGCATAAAATGCTCAAGCGCGTTCATATCACTTAAGGCCACATCAAAATTCTGGGTCAGATAAAAGGAGGTGTTGAAAAAGCAGCTGGGATTTCGCAGCTCAAAAAAGCCATTGGTTTGATAGTGATCCAGGGGATTGAAGCCTGCATCTGCGACATCTGAATTTTTGTACAAGTAATAATATGTGTTGAAAACAAGGTTGGGATTATAGTTCATCTGCCAGCCGATGGTATTATAATGTTCCAGTGCTGAGATGCCGCTGGATGCCACTGCCGGATAGTGACTTAGATAGTAGGATTCGTCGAAAAGCGTCATGTGATTTAATTTTCTCCGTATTCGAAATTATTGTTTTAATTCACCACGAAGGAGACGAAGTTCACGAAGGGTTAGAGTACGAATCTTTTAATACCCTGTTTTAAAAGTTCGATGTTAAAATTTATTAACAATCCTTTACTGATATTGGCTAATCTCATATACGTTAAGATTTGGGCTTTATGGATGCTTTTTATTTGTTCAACACTTTTTAATTCGAGAAGAAGGCTGTCTTCTACCAATAAATCGACCCGGTATCCGCAATCAATGCGGACACTTTTGTAAAATACAGGAAGCGGGTGCTGCAGTTTGAATGATATGTTATCTTTACTTAATTCATAAGCAAGGCATTGTTCATATGTAGACTCAAGTAAACCTGGACCAAGTTCCCTATGAACTTCAATGGCATGGCCGATAACACGATTAGACAATTCATCAAACGCCATTCTTCGTGTCCTTCGTGATCTTCGTGGTGAAATAATAATGCGAATATAATATCCTGACTACAGACCAGATAGCAAGCAAAGAGTTCTTAAATTGCAGACTTTTGATTTCAATACGACGACAACGGTCTACTTTTCTTGACAAAAAAACACTCTCCAAGTATTTTTATCACATAAACAAACCTCAGGAGACTCTGACGATATGATAGACGGCCAAAGTTTTCAATATACACTAATGGGAGACGCGTGGGCCGGGGATTCACCGGTTATCACCTGGAATTTTGCCGAAAATTCCCTTGTTGATGCAACCCTGGGCCTGAGTTATTCAGGTTACCCAACCTTTGAAGCGATCTTTGATTCAGAGCAAAAAGAACTGATCAGAATGGCGTTCCAGGCCTGGGAGGATGTGGCGGATATTGACTTTGTAGAAACAGATGATGCAAGTTCCGTGGATATCAGGATCGGATGGGATTCCATCGACGGCAGCAGCAATAATGGCGGTGCTACATTAGGACAGGCAACGGTATGGTCTGTCAATGACAATATAACCCGGGCTGCCGTCCAGATTGACCTTGCGGATTTTTCAACCGCAGATTTTTCAACCGCCAGCCCGGCCTCGGGAAAATGGTCTTTTCTCGGGACCGTGACCCATGAAGTGGGGCATACGCTTGGGCTGGATCACTCTGAATTCTCTTCAGCCCTGATGTATGCCCTGGCGTCGGATACTGTGACCCTGACATCCGACGATATTGATGCCATCGTGGCTGTATATGGTCAATCCCAAGGACTTTCCGTTTCCCAAGACGCGGAGGATCTTCCCGACCTGGAAAAAGGTATTGATCCCACCTATTATCTGGATTCAAATCCGGATGTGGCGGCAGCCGGTCTGGATGCAGTTGAGCATTTCAATGCCTATGGTTGGCAGGAAGGCCGTAATCCAAACAGCTTTTTTGACATAACCTACTACCTTACGGCTAACACCGATATCAGTGCCGCCGGTATCAATCCCCTGGCCCATTACCTTGAATTCGGATGGCTTGAGGGGCGTGATCCGTCAACGAATTTCAGCACCAATGACTACCTTATCGCCAATCCTGACGTACAACTGGCCGGTATAAATCCCCTGATCCATTACCTGACATTCGGCTTTTCAGAAGGGCGGCCCTTATCCTGATTTCAATCATTTAGTATGGATAAAAACCACGAAGGCCACGAAGATATTTTTTAAAAACCCTTCGTGAACTTCGTGGTAAAAAATCACCGCCTGGAACAAATTCGCAGCGATTGAGTCCTTGACAGTCCATGAGAAATTGGTATTATATCGTAAATCGCTAATTGCACACTTCCCCCTGAAAGGATTCTCTATGAGCGCAGGTCCGTTGATTGCTATTAATGTTCTCTTGTTGTACACGATTTTGGGTCCGATGGTGTTGCTGGGCATTTACACCCTCTTTGATTTTCTCGGGGAACAGGCGCCCGCGATTTCCTATTCAGGCGGCAGCGTTTCCAAGGACCCTGCCCTCTGGACTCTGAAAGATCTGGACAGGCTGTTCCAATAAGCCCATGAGGGGCCTTCTGCCATGATCTCATTTCTGGAAACCTGGAAAAAATACCTGACCTGGGCTGCGGTTCTGTCCTGTTTCAGCAATATTCTATCGCTGACGTTCTCCTTTTACATGTTCAGCATATACCAGAATATTGTGGTCTCCTTCTCCGGCTGGTCCCTGGCCAATATCACCGTCGCGGCCGTCATTGCCATTACGAGCATGGGATTATTTCTTTTCGCCCGGTCACGACTGTTGTCACGGGCAGGAAACGCCCTGAATATCGCCATGCGGGAACAAACCTTTGAGGTCATGATCAAATCCACGGTGATTGATCCCAAACGCGCCTACCGAAACGGTCTCAATGACCTGAACACCTTGCAGACCTACTTGTCCACCCCGGCAGTATATGCCGTATTTGATGCGCCATGGGCGCCTTTTTACCTGATATTGATCTTCATATTTCAACCGGTACTCGGCCTGATTGCCACGAGCGGGGCCTTTCTGACTGCCGGGTTGACTTTGCTTCAGGAAATTCTGGTCAAGGACAGTATGAAAGAGGCCAACCGCCTGAATTCGGATAACCAGCGATTCGTGGTTTCGTTTATGCGCAACGCAGAGGTTACCGTGGGCATGGGCATGATCGGCAACATCACGGACCGGTTTATGTATAAAAACCAAAAAGTCATGGGAAACCAGACCCGGTCTTCCAATGTAGCGGGCATTATTCATGCCGTGACAGATCCTTTGCGCAGCACGATCCAGGTGCTGATTTACTGCTTTGGTGCTTATTTTTGCATTACCTCCGGATTTAATCCCGGCCTTATGGTGGTCTGCTCAATTATCATGGGACAGGCGCTGACTCCGATCATGCGGCTTACCGGGTCCTGGCGGCAGGCGGCGGCGGCCAGGGAAGCATACTTTCGTTTAAAGAATGTCGCCTATGCAAGTGCACTAAAAAAACAGACCATGCCTCTGCCGCCGCCCCAGGGAGAACTGACCGTGGACCGAGTGGTTTTCGGTCTGAACGGCCGGATCTGGCTGCGTGGAATTTCCTTTAATCTTCTGCCTGGAGAATCTTTAGGGATTATCGGCCCCTCGGGTGCCGGCAAAACCACCCTCTGCCGTCTGCTGCTGGGCATCTGGCCAAGCATAGGCAATGGGAAAGTCTACCTGGACGGCCGGGACATTTTTGCCTGGAGCAAGGATGAGATCGGCCCATGGATCGGCTATCTGCCCCAGGAGGTGGCGTTGTTTCCAGGTACTGTGGCCGAAAATATCGCCCGACTGGATACCGGAGGACCGGATCTTCTATCACGGGCCATTGAAATAAGCGGCTGCGGCCCGCTGATCGAATCTTTGCCCCAGGGCCTTGACACCCGGGTCGAAGGAGAAACAGGCAGCAAGCTCTCCGGGGGGCAGAAACAGCGGATCGGACTGGCCCGGGCACTTTACGGTGACCCGAAATTCATAGTCCTGGATGAACCCACGTCCAACCTGGACGAAGCCGGAGAAAAACAACTGCTCCGGGCTCTGGACAGTATCAAGGGACAATGTACCTGTATCATGGTCACCCATAAACCCTCACTGCTCCAGTCCATGGACAAGGTGCTGGTGGTCCGGGAGGGGCTTGCCGCCGCGTTCGGCCCCAAAGACCAGGTTATGGCGCAACTTGCCGGGCAAAGGGCACCCGGCAGCAGCTCCCAAAACGCCCAGGTATTGCCTGCAGCAGGAGGCCGGCCATGATCCGTTATCTTAAGACCTGCGTCAAATATTTTGTTTTTGCAGGGTTCTTCTCCCTGTTCATCAACACACTTCACCTGACCTTTTCGATTTATATGCTGGCGGTGTACGATATGGTTTTAGCCAACCACGTTATGAGTACGCTGTATGTGATCACGGCCATTGCCCTGGCGGCGCTGACAGTTCAAGGCGCGCTTGAGTTCCTTCGGTCCAGGCTCCTGGTCCGGGCCGGTATTCGACTGGACACCCTGTTGACAGGTCCCGTGGTCCGGGAGATGCTCAGGGATCTGTCCCGCAGCGACGGCAAAGCCTATTTTGACGGGATCAAGGATATTCATACTCTGCGCAACTACCTGGGCGGCAATGCCATTTTTGCTTTTTTTGACGTCCCCTGGGTGCCCATATATATCGGAATCATTTATCTAGTTCATCCGGCTCTCGGCCTGGTTGCCACAGCCGGCGGGATCATCAATCTGATTTTGGGTCTGATTCAGAGTAAAAACAGCAACAAAGCCAACCAGACCGCAGCGGCCTTGAACATGAAGGGGCGGCAGTGGACCGAGACCAGTTTCAGGGCAGCCCGGGAGCTGCAGTGCATGGGAATGATCCGGAACGCGGGCAAAGGCTATTGCCTCCTGAACAACGTGGAAATGCTAAAAAAGGATCAGGCCGACCGGTTCAGCCACACACTTGGGGCCATCAGCCAAAGCTTCGGGCTTTTCATGCAGGTGGTCATCTACGGAGCAGGCGCCATTCTGGTGCTCTACAATCAAGCCGGTGTCGGTGTGATTATCGCCGCCTCCATCATCATGGGCAAGGGGCTTTCCCCCATCAACCAGGGGATTTCGGCCTGGCAGCAGACCGCCGGTGCAAAAACCGCCTATGACAACCTGAAACGCCTGATCCTGAAGGCCCCGGAAAAAAAATGCGTGGACCGGGAGACGCTGTCCGGAAAACTGGAAGCTGATGAATTATGCCTATCCATCGGAGAAAATGAGGTGTTGAAAAACATCTCGTTTATCGTGGAACCCGGAGAGTCTGTGGGGCTGATAGGGCCCAACGGGGCCGGTAAAACCTGCCTGTGCCGGATGCTTTTAGGCATGTGGAAACCCACGACAGGTTCGGCGAAACTGGATGGCCATGATCTATTCGAAATGGACAATGACAGTCTCAGGGACTTTATCGGTTACCTGCCCCAAAGCGTAGAGCTGTTCAGCGGCACCGTGGCTGAAAACATCGCCCGTATGGGACCGGTGGATGAGGCGGCAGTGGTGGCCGCGTCGAAAAGGGCCGGGGCGCACGAGATCATTCTTCGCCTGGCCAAAGGCTACGACACGGATATCGGGGATAGCGGATTCAATCTTTCCGGCGGCCAGCGCCAGAGAGTGGGCCTTGCCCGGGCCCTGTACGGATCACCCGGCCTGGTAATTCTGGACGAACCCAATGCCAACCTGGACGAAGCGGGAGACAATGCGCTGATGGAAGTTCTCAAGGACCTCAAGGAAAAAAAAGTGACATCTATTATGATTACGCACAAACCTGCGCTGCTGCAGGGGGTTGATAAAATTTTAGTGCTGGAACAGGGCCGGGTGGCCCGATTCGGCCCAAAGGACAAGATCTTTAGCCAAATGACAGGAGATAATGCATGCGCCGTTTGATTCATGCCTGGTTTGGATATCTGAGTGTTGCCGGATTGTTCGGTTTCTGTATTAATCTAATCTACCTTGCCCTGCCTTTATATGTAATGGTGGTGTATGACCGGGTGCTGTACAGTTATACCCATGCCACATTGTACGCACTGGCGGTGGGTCTTGTTATCAGTTTTGCCGTCATGGCACTGCTGGAATTTTTAAAACGGCGGATGATGGTCCGGGTGGCCAGAAAGCTTGCCGTGACCATGACCGGACCTGTGATTCGGGCCATGCATGCGGTTCCCGAATACGTCCGGGGACTTACGGATCTTGAGACCCTCAGGGGCGCTGTTGCAGGCGGCATGATTTTCTGGCCGGCTGAACTGCCATGGATCGTCCTGTATGTGGTCGGACTTTTTCTCATTCATCCCTATGTCGGGGCTGCCGGGCTCATCAGTGTGTTCCTGGCAGCGTGTGCCCAGATCCTGCTGTTTGTTCTTGAACGGCGGCAATACACGCTTTCCGATGTGGCGTTCCATGCCAATGCTGAGCAGATCCGTAACGGACTTGAAAACAGACTTCTGATCCGGGGGATGGGCATGCTGCCGGCCTTGATCGCACGTTATACACAGCAGGATAAATCTGCAGGAAATTTCACCGACCGGGCCTGCGATCTTCACGCACTGATCGGTGCATTTACCGAGCTTATCCACTATCTTGGAACTGCCGCGGTTTTTACGGCGGGGGCCTATGTGTTTTTCTCGGAAAAAATCACGTCGGGTGCCATTTTTGCCGCCATGCTGATGACAGTGCGCCTTTTCGGTCCGCTGGTGCGAAGTCTTGGCGATATCAAGAAGACCGTAGAAGTCAAAGGGGCTGTAAAACGGCTGAAGGCCTATATCCCCGCCCAAGGCCCGGCAGATAAATTTTCCCTGCCGGAACCCAAGGGAGAACTGGTCATGGAGGCGGGCGGGCTGACAGTGGGCGGTAAAACGATCCTGAACAATATCGCCTTCAGCCTTTCACCGGGTCAATTCCTTGGGGTATTAGGACCATCACGGGCCGGGAAGACCTCCCTGTGCAGGGCAATACTCGGTGTCTGGCCCCTGACAGCAGGCAAGGTTCGGCTGGATGGTGCAGATCTCGCCCATTGGCCTGACGAAGCACTGGGGCAACACCTGGGATACCTACCCCAGGAATCGCAGCTTTTTTCCGGTTCCGTGGCACAAAATATTGCAAGAATGGACGAACCTGATGCGGATAAGGTGGTGGCTGCGGCTCAACTTGCCGGTGTCCATGAAATGATCCTGAAATTACCCAACGGTTATGACACAATGATCAATCCGCAAAACGGAAACCTTTCGGCCGGCCAGAAGCAGTTGATATCCCTGGCACGTGCAGTATATGGCGAACCCAAATTTCTTGTGATGGATTCGCCGTCAACCTTTATAGACGAAGATGGGTTTCGCTGTCTTGCCGAGTGCCTGAACCGGCTCAAGCAAAAAAATATTACTGCAGTAATCGTTACGGACAAAACCAATTTATTGACCGGCTTTGATAAAATTCTGGTTATCAAGGAGGGACAGGTTGCCATGTATGGCCCAACCCAGGATGTGATCGCTCAATTGACAGGGCAACAAAAGGCTTAAAACATAAAAGGCAGGAGCATACGACACTTATGAACACTCAAGATAAATTATTGGAAACCAATCCCACACGATATGTTATCGCTGGACTCCTGGTAATCGCCTTGTTTTTCGGCGGACTTACCGTCTGGGCCATATATTTCCCCTTTCAGGGCGCCGTTATTGCCCCCGGAACTGTTCGGGTATACGGGGAGCGGCGTGTGGTTCAGCACCTTGAAGGCGGCATTATCGACAAAATTCTGGTCAGGGACGGAGATCTGGTTAAGGCAGGCGATCTGTTAATTCGGTTGAAAAGTTCCAAGGTCAAAGCCAACGTGGATATATTACAAGGGCGTATGTGGGCCAAGCAGGCCGAGGCCGCAAGGCTCAGGGCCGAAGCGTCCATGAGCAAATCAGTTACCTGGCCCAAACCATTGCAGGATAACAGCGTTCATTCGGAACTGCCCTCAATCAAAGCAATGGAATCCGATATTTTTAAAAGCCGAAAATCGGATCTGGACGGAAAGATTCACCTCTATGAATCCCAAATCCTGCAACTGGGCAACCAGGCCCAGGGGGCAAGAGAAGAACTTAAAAGTACCCAGGAGATCGTCGCCAACCTCACAAAGGATCTATCCAGCAAACACGGTCTTCTTGAAAAAAAATACATGGGAAACAGTGAAATCCTGGTGCTGGAGCGACAACTGGCGGAGGCCAAGGGCCGAGTTGGAAGACTCAAGCAGGATATTGCCGCCACCCAGCAGCGAATTCAGGAATTCCAGCTCAGAATTGTGGATGCCAAAAATGAATACAGGGAGAGCGCCGTATCCAGACTTGGAGAGATCACGGATCAAATCTACGAAATTCAGGAACAGCTCAAACCGGAACTGGACGCTCGGGAGCGCCTGGAAGTCCGGGCTCCGGTCACCGGGACCGTCATCAATATCCAGGTGCATACCGAAGGCTCCGGAGTGATTCATTCAGGTATGCCGCTCATGGAGATTGTTCCCAAGACCCAGTCCCTGGTCATCAAAGCCCAGGTGCGGCCCCAGGATATCACCAATGTCCGCCAGGGCCAGAAGACCAAGGTCAACTTATCTGCCTTTCACAGGATCGGCACCCCGCCCATTAACGGCAAGGTCGAGTATGTCTCCCCGGATTTGATGACATCAAAGGCCCAAGGCGGCCACACCGCATCTTATTATGAAGTCCATGTGAAAGTAGACCCGGAAGATCTGGCGGCCAAGGGCGCCTATCTGTCGGCCGGCATGCCTGTGGCATGTTATATTACCACGGACAAACGAAACATTATTTCTTACCTGCTTGGGCCTTTACTCCAGAACGTGGATACGGCGCTCAGGGAATAAATAATCATTACCAAGGCGTGTGTTCAGAGTATCGTTTTTCATTGAGCCAAGGTAATAAGTGAAATTGAGGAGATTTGATACAAACCCGGTGTCGTACCAGGATCAATTCTGATTCGGTCTCCACGAACGCCTTTCTCGGGTATCGACAGCCTGATTTTATTGGGACCTTTTGTGAGTTGCTGCTGAACCGATTGTACCGGTGAATAATGAGAAGTATCCTGGGTTTGATAGAAGACTTCCAGTTTGGTGTTTTCTGGAGAAACCATCTCTAATTCAAGGCATATATAGCGATCTTGGGGCAACTTGGCCGATGGTAAAATAAAATTCGGATCGTTGCTGGTGACTTGAAAAGAAAAATCCTCGCAGTTTTGACTCTGTAAGGAAATCGCATTCAATTGAAGTGTGTGCCGGTGCAATTCAGTGCTCTCAAATCGGGCAAGTGTCTTGAACTTAAATGCACACTGAATCAAATTTCCTGCCGTCAGGTGAGACGCTTTGAGTTTGAGCGATCGTTCAACCATCTGGTAAATAACGAGATCTGGTTTGTATCTTTCTACGAGATTCTTCAGTTTACGGCCGTCTACGTCTTTGTAGTGGCAATAGATGGTTTCCCCGAATGTATGGTTAAAAAATACAGCCATTTTTTCCATAAATGAATCCATTAAAACGAGCGCAGTATAAGGCTTAGTGGTGTTAAGGAATGTAACTTTTTCATACCATCGTACATGATTGAAAGCATCCAATGGCTGTTCATGTCCATCAAAATCTATTTTCCGTATTGATGTTGTATTCTGCAGCCCAGATGACTTAATATGCATATAAAAGTCTTTTACATGCCCATCCAACCGAATCATATGAGCAAGATCACCGCCGAGATTATTGGATTCATAAATAAATTTATCAAATTCAAGAACCACGGGGGTAATTTTAGAAAAATCTTGATGGACAGCCTGAATAATCGCCTGGTACCCGAGATAGGCCCCCAGACGCGACCAGTGGGAGTCTGTTTTATTATACAGCCGCTGCCCATACCGTTTTTTTACGGATAAAAAGTGTGGCATAAGATTTATAAACCTGAAGGCTTTTGTTTCATTTTGAATTTGGGATAAAGGCGTTTTCCGGGATGATGTCACCCAGGAGGGTAGATATTCAGCATATACTGAATGTTTATTTGGGATTACGACTACATAAAATCCTATCCCTCTTTCTTTTAAATATTGTTGACGCAGTTCCATATGATAAATCCATCGGTTCAAATGATGGCGGTCGAACACGTCATTACCTGTTGTTTGATCGATTATATTCTGCCAAATGTTTCCAAGGAAGAGATAGTCTTTTTTTCCAATCAACACTTTCTCGGGGTTGATTGATACGCCCAAAAAGTTATTAAGAAGAGCATAACAGCGTATTAATTTCTCCCGTAAGGAGAACTGGTCGTTGATATATTTTTCAAGTTTCGGAAAATAGTCTTTGACAGCTTGAAAAGACCATTCCCATTTGGGAACAGATGTTGGTGCCCTCATTTCAATATTTTTAAAGGTTTCTTCCGAAATAGAACCAATCCGCAATGCCGAAAAAATGCCTATGGATGACAGCGTTAGCATAAAAACTGCGATGATTGAATATGTTATCCATTTTGCCATCTTCAAAACCTGAAATATATAAATGGGTTATAGGTACCTGCCGCAAGACTCATAATGCAAAGAATAAAAACAGCGAAGAGGAAAGAGGAATAAACCATCTCTTGGACAGAGCTGGCAGTACCGTCTTCCGGGAACATTGGTAATAGTCTAAACGCTTTAAAGATAGGTGTGCTAAGCAGGACGCCGGCGGTCAGGGAAAGCAGGAAGGCGTTTGAAAAAATTTGTCCCAGTATGTATGCCCCATCCCGGGTTTCGCCCATTCCGGCCATTGCTTTGAGATAAAAAAAAGCGTGGTTTGAGTTATCAGTTCTGAAAAACACCCACCCGACCATAATGATCAGCATTGCATACAAATGCCGAAAAATATTTGGAATTTTTGATAAAAACATAGAGGCGCCACTTCTTTCCAAGGCAATAAAAGCCCCGTGATAAAGCCCCCATATAATAAACGTCCAGTTAGCGCCATGCCACAAACCACATACAAAAAAAACGATCAATAAATTTATATATGTCCTAACTTTTCCATGCTGATTCCCCCCCAGAGGGATATACAGATAGTCTCTGAACCAAGTCGACAAGGAAATATGCCAACGGCGCCAGAACTCCCGTATGGATTTTGATATATAAGGATAATTGAAATTTTCCGGAAAATTGAATCCTATCATTTTTCCCAGCCCAATGGCCATGCAGGAATATCCGGAAAAATCAAAATAGATTTGCAGGGTATAAGTGATGATACCAAGCCATGCCAGGGAAAAGGACAATTCCGCAGCGGGCAGGGCAAATATCCGGTCGGCTGCCAGAGCCAGAGGGTTTGCGATCAGAACTTTTTTACCAAGACCGGTAATGAACCGCAGAATACCTTCACCAAACTGATCCGATGAAATTCTATGACAGGCAATCTGTGCCTCAACATCGCTGTAGCGCACAATAGGCCCTGCAATTAATTGAGGGAACATTGTCACATAGGCTGCAAATTTAATAAAACTCCGGGTTGCCGCAACTTTCCCTCGATACACGTCAATGGTGTAACTCATGGATTGAAAGGTGTAAAAACTGATTCCCAACGGCAGAGATACCTGGGTGGCCGATGCCAACCAAGCGGGTTCCAAACCGATGGTATTCAAAATGTTCAGAGCGGTTTCGATAAAAAAATTGTAATATTTGAAATATCCCAGAAAGCAGAGCCTGGAAATAATGGAGATGGCCAAGACCACCTTTTGTGTCGTCCACCGAACGTTGGTGGTCGCGTGCGATGTGTGATGAGTAATTTTAAAGCCGCGGGAGATAAATAGAGCGCAAAGATAATCTATCAGGGTTGAAACAATCACCACCCATATCATGAAATTCTCACCCCAGAAATAAAAAAACAAACTGGAAACAAGTAAGAAAGCAATTCTCAATCTGGGCGGTGTTGCAACGAAAAGGATCAGGCAGAGGGGCAAAAAACCAAATAGAAATGTTATAGTCGACATTGAGCAGTTGAATTTTAAAAAATTTGAATATACCCTCTTTGCACCATCATAATCAACACAAGCAGAGGGCCAAACACCAAACATTGGAAACTGTTAAAGTAGAACGTATTGACCACTTGGGTATTGTTGCTGGCGTTATCAAGGATTTGAAAATCATCGAAATGATTGACTCTCGCATACCAAAAGATGAGAAGGAAAATATCAGTGCCGGAGAAGCTATTGCCGGCATGGTTCTCAATGGGCTGGGTTTTTCCAATCGGCCGCTGTCGCTGACGCCTCAATTTTTCGAAAACAAGCCGCTGGATGTTTTGTTCCGTCCCGGGGTGCAAGCCTCGGACTTCAATCACTACAAGCTCGGGCGCAGTCTTGATGATGCGGTCGACTACAGCTCTGAACTGCTTTTCACCGAAATCGCCTCATCTACCTGTCGGTCGGAAAGTATCCATTTACTTTTCAACCATCTGGATACTTCATCTTTTTCATTGACCGGGGAGTATCTTCCTGATTCGGATGAACATGCCATCAAAATAACTCATGGTTACTCCAAAGACCACCGTCCTGATTTGAAACAGGCTGTGCTGGAGCTGATGGTATCCCAGGATGGTGGTATTCCCATTTTGTGTAAGTGCTGGGACGGGAATGCTTCGGATAATACCGTTTTCAAAGAACGCAGCAGTGAACTCGTTCGTCAGTTCAAAGCAAGCGATACCCCTCGTTACCTGATTATGGATTCGAAAGGATATACCGAATCCAATGCTTCCAACTTGAAAGATATCCCGTTTATCACCCGCATCCCGGGAACCCTTTTCATTGTGAAGACCGTCATCGAACAGGCCCTAAAATGGGACCTGTGGGCGGAGATTAACGATGATTATCAGTACCAGACGTTGGAGTTAGGGCATTATGGAATTGATCAACGTTGGTTGATCATTCGATCCAAAGGGGCTCTGGAGCGCGCGGTCAAGAGCGTTGAAAGAACTATTTCAAAAGAGAAGGAACGTGCGGAAAAGCAACTCTTCCATCTTCAGGCCCAACGATTTGACTCGGAAGCCGAAGCAATGACGGTCCTCCAAGAACTCGGTGATAAATGGAAGTATCATCTGGTTGACACTATTGAGTTTAAACAGCACATCAAATATGCCGTCAAAGGTAGACCAACGCCGGATACCCCGATCAAATCAATTAAATTGCAAATCAATGTGGACTTAAAGGTCAATCAAGAAAAAGTCGATCAAGACCGCGATCAGAAATCCTGTTTTGTTCTTGGGACCTCAATTCCAAGATTCCAGTTGAGCGACGAAGATGTATTTTGGGGATATAAAGGCCAGTCTAAGGTCGAGAATGGCTTCCGATTTATCAAAGACCCTTTATTTTTTGCATCGTCGCTGTTTGTCAAAAAGCCATCTCGTGTCGAAGGAATGTTGATGGTGATGACCTTATCATTACTAATTTACTCCATTGCCCAGCGTCGCATGCGGAATGAATTGAAGCGCCTTGAAACAACACTGCCCAATCAGATTGGGAAACCCGTTCAAAACCCCACTCTTCGCTGGATTTTTCAACAAATGGAAGGTATAGACTGTGTGAATATTTTTCATAAAGAGGGCGAAGTACACTGTCTTATCAGTGGGTTAAATGACATACGGAGAAAAATATTAACTCTTTTTGGACAGACCGTATCAGAAATATATCAAATTTCTTTTGAATAGGTCTGCCCAATGTCGATTATAGAACTAAAAACCATTGTTCACATAGTATGAACTGTCCGGGCAAGCTGAATTTGAGAACCTGCAGGTTCTCAAATTCAGCTTGCCCGGACAGCAATAAGTGGTTCGTTTATTTTATTTCTGATGCAAAAAAGGCAGATGTCGTATGGACTGCAGGTGGCAATAAACAAGAGACATGGTGCCGTTTTTTACCATTTCCGCCAGACTGGCGTCATCAAGGGCAATGAGTTTTTCCATATCAACACCTCTAAATCCGTTCAGGCTTTTATTCTCTTCTCCGACGCGAAATTCAAGTGTCCTGTCGGTAATGGCACCCATTTCGTACAATCTTGCAAGCAGAGATTGAACAGCAGCCAACTCCTGCTGATAGAGTTTCAGGGTATCAAAAGTGTGCGTCACAAAGCCTCGGATATCCCCTGATTCTGTATAAAGCGGTTCGCCTGTTTCGCCTGCAAAATGATCCGCCGTCCGGTCCAGACAAAATACATATTGGCTTTGCCCATTCTCCTTGCTTTCTGACTTGGCAAGTAAAAAGGGGTAAAGGCGCAGACACAACGGGATATAGGGGACCTTCCACTTGCCTTGGTCGTCGATATAGGGGTGTGTCCCGTTTTCAATGGAGAGGAGCACATTGGGAACAGGACTGCCGTCACCCAGCAGAACAATGGGATAAAAATTTGCCGCCTGCTGCAGTTCCGTAAGGGAGATTGGTACGGATGAAAGAGATTTTGCAAAATTAAAATGAGACAGCTCTGAGAATCTAAGTGCCTGATGTTTTTCAGGGTCAAGGGGTTCAAAATTGTCCGGCAGTGTACGCATCTCACTCATGACGATAATTTCCTATATAAAATTTTGGTTTGACAATGTGGTGCTTCAAATCAAAGGTTTCAGGATCCGGATGCTGTGGACTCATTTTTTTGAAATAGCAGTCCAAATTTTGAAAGAGACTGCAGATGGCTGTAAACCAAGGAAAGAGTTCCTTTTCTGACCAGATTAGCCAAAAAGGCATCGTCCATGGTGATCAGTTTTTCCATGTCCACCCCTTTGAATCCGTCAATCCCCCTTTTTGTACCGTTTACATTGAATTCGATTTTCCGGTCCACGATCAGTTCCTTGTCTGCCAAGACAGCAAAAAGGGCCTGGGTACCCGCTATTTCCTTTTGATATTGAGTTAATGCCTTAAGAATACCTTGGGTAAATTCATTGGCTTCTCCATCAGCCGTAAACATGGGGTCTCCCATGCCGGAAGCAAAATGCGGGGCGTCCGGGTCAATGCAGAGAGCAAACGTCTCTTCCTGGGCTCCGGTTTTGACCAGGGTAAAGGGGTACATCCGGATGCTGAAGGGAATATACGGCACTTTCCATTCTCCCCGGGAAGTCGCATAGGCATTCTCCCCTTCTGCGATGCCAAGCAGTGCCATGGGCAGACAAACACCGTCTTTGGGGAAAACAATGGGATAGTATTGGCAGGCCTGGGGGATTTCTGAAAAGGAAAGCTGGACTGCCGATGTGTTGTTTGAAAAAGAAAAATCCTGGCTTTTTGAAAATCTGAGCGCCTGGTGTTTTGTTTTCTCTAGTGGTTCAAGTTTAGTAAACATACCTGATTACACCTGTTATGTTATTGATAAAGAATGACGATATTACTTAGGTACCATAAACATGCCGGGAAAACAATGCGAAATTATATAGTCGCAGGAGTTAAGATATGTAAATCATCTTTTATCAAATATCTCGACTCCGGCACAGCCAAATGCAGCGACAAGGTAAAACCTTTACATCAAGACAATTTTTTCCATCATCTACGCCATATCAATACCATGGCAACCAGACTTCCCAGACCACCGATATACGCGGCAATCAAAATATATGGAAAACCTGTCACAGCAAGATTTTCAAACAATACCGGAATATCTTGAACACACCACCATGGCTCCGTAAACAGATATACTTTACTTGGCGCTTTAACCGCACACCCCATAAACATGGCAAACTGAGCCCACATGGCTATCGCCACAAAGAAAAACGCATATACTGACATAGTCTTAAGCCATAACTGTGTCAGGCGATACCTTGCGAGTTCTTTTACTCCTATCCCCAATGCCGGTGCAACCCACGGCATAAGAATATGAAGATACCATCCCGGTGTATTCCCGTTACCGTTCAAAGCCGCACACTGCAAGACATGATATACTAACCCCGCGCCAAACGTAAAAAACATCCACACAGTCAACCATGATTGCTCCTTAAAAGAAGGACACCTTTTCTTCATATGCCAACTGTAGGCAACAAGTAAACTTGCCGCCAGCGCCAATTGCGGCAGATAAAAATATATGGGAAAGCGTACTAAGGACCAGCTTCCCGCCCATACGTATGTAACAAAAATTACGATCACGCCCCTTGCAAACGAGAAAAAACTGGCATGATTTTTAATATTGGCCAGTAATCCACCTTTCGCAGCCAAACGCAGACTATCGTTTCCTCCAATAAAATCACCAAAGGCCATTAATTTATAAAAATACCATCCTCCTCCGACAAGAAGACCCAGTGCCAGTATTACGCTTCCCCTAAAAAGAAGGGCGAACTTCTGCTCTTTTGAGAGTCCACGATCATGCACGAGATATAACCCCATCCATACAGCAAGCCCCACGCCGATAGGAAAAAAGAATGCTTTGGTTAAAAGTCCGATTCCCAAGACAAATCCTGACGCCAAGACATAGCGATGCTGGGAAAAAGGTTCCCAGGCATATTTAAGACACCATGTCAAAAGGCCGACTAACAATAAGCACAGTGCATCGTTTCCGATGCGAGCGAATTCGAAAAAAAACATTGGTAGAATCAAAGGGTAGATCATAAACCCCCAAACGGCTAAATCTTGCTTCAGTGGTATTTCTCGATTCCGAAATGCCACAAGACCAAACCCTACGCCCCCCAAAGCCATGAGGTAACTGACTGTTCGTAAAATAAACATCTGCCGGACAAGGGACATCCCTTCGGTTTGTTTGACAAACAATGCCATTATTACATAATAAAGAGGCGGATGTTGAGCTTGCCAATTTTTTGTATTACCTTGCAAAAATATCGGCATGGCTTCATGCCCATGATATTCCTTTAGGTACGCCGCTCTCTTTTGAGGATTTTTAAAAAATTTATTATATACCAGCCCGGTATCAAATGGAGGTGATAAGCTGCTATAGGGCATGGGACCCGTATAATTTTCCACAGCCATATCAAGTTTGGCCTTTCCAAAGAGGGGAAGTGTGCGTGTGTCAGCAATTTGCTTCATTGATGAATAATGCGCGGTTTCATCAAACCCTTCCCATGGAGGTATGACCGAGATGATACCAACACCTACAAACAATAACAACGCCAGGTATGATACCCCCCAGAAAAATGTCTTAGAGTTCATGAATTTACTATTTTCAAGTCAGTGCTAACTTCATAAAGAATGGCAACATTATTTTAATATTTGCCCAATTGAACTTCTATAATTTGCCAAATTAAATATTTGGTATCACTTGGCATTAATGCAATTGCGTCCATGAGCGAAACATATCTGTTAATTTTATAAAATTTTTTCATGTACGTGTGAAAGCCTGAACGAATGAACGCATCACCATATGAATTCCCTACGAATGTGACAGACGGCAACAAAGAATCTCCTGAATTTTGAGAAATAAACTCAAATTGTGTTGTATCAATGTCTGGCAGCATATTAACATCGCTAAAATTTTTATGCACAGCAACAGATTCTTCTTTAATTGGTTTGAAAAGAGGAAGAAATCGGGATTGATCGCCAACAAGATTTTCAAGTACGTCAATTTGAAGCGGCTGAAGAGTTAATGAGATCTTTTCGAGTACAGCAATTGTTTGCAAAAGGTATCGAGATACGGTGGCTCCCGCCGGATCTGTCCAGTGAAAATCTGTTGCATGGTAGGCTTTTTTCCCTTCCGCCTTTAAATTTTTTAGGATTTGTAACGCGTCAATAAATATGATATCATCCAGATTTCGGAGTTTCTCATTAATTGAATCTAAATAGGTGGGATCAGTATTCGGAATATGGGCAGGCAAATTTTCTGGATACAATTGATATTTTTGAGGGCAAACAATAATAATAAATTTGACACCCTTTTTGTCCAGTTCGGATTTTGCTGAGGCAACCATTTTAAAAAAAGTGGCGAATTGGTCTTTATTATATGTCAAATAATTCTGATACAGTTCATTATCCATGACGTTTCTGTAGTACATGGTATTATTTTTCCCAACATATACCCGGTCAGAATACTTGAAAATGTAATAATTGAAAGTGCCGGCTAAACGAACTAATGGCGTCCGGAAAAAGAAGTGATCATTAAACCAATCTGTAAATTCTTTATTCCATTGCGCCGTAAAAAATGTTGTTTGTTTGGGAAAAGGCTTTAAAGTCCGATACTCGCTTAGGCTCCCGAGTTTAATCTTGGGAAACGGGACCATGACTAATGAGATAAAAAGCCAAAATACAAATAAGAATATAGTAACGCGTTGAATATTTTTTTTCATTGGGCGACTGGATATCTTCTGCTGAATCATTGTTTGTTAAAATTGAAAATAAATAAAAGGCTTAAAGCCATAAAGAGCCATGTATGCACATGAAAAAATGAGGACAATAATTGCGCTTGCTGCTTTCAGACATAACAACGAAGTATATTCTTTTGCCGGGCTATAAAAAAAATCAAAATTAAAAAATGCAAAGAAAATGGAGAGGCACAGAACAACAATTTTATCACAGGTTAAAAAGAATGATAAATTATAGTATTGGGCGGTCATGTCAAATGAAAAAAGTTTATCAAAATATAGAAATGCAGCCCCAAGGGTGGGTTGACTGAAAAAAACCCATCCCATCATTACCAGAAAAAATGAAGCGATGATGCCGGTTGTTCCTTGAATCAGTATCCCATATTTTTCTTTGAGTACCCGTTCTATACATAATAACACGCCGTACCACAGACCCCATATTATAAACGTATATGAGGCGCCATGCCATAACCCGCATAGAAAAAAGACTATTAACAGATTCAAACAGGTCCTGGCAAGAGAACGGCGGTTCCCCCCAAGAGGGATATACAGATAGTCTTTAAACCATCTCCCCAATGTCATGTGCCATGTTCGCCAAAAAGTGCCGATATTGGAAGATCTATAAGGCTGTTGGAAGTTTTCCGGAAAAGAAAAACCGAACATTTTTGCCAGCCCTATCCCCATGTCCGTGTATCCGGAAAAATCATAGTAAATCTGAAATGTGTAGCAGATGATCCCGAGCCAGGCGAGAGGTGTATTAAGCTCCCCCTGATTGCTGAGACTGAAAATTTTTCCGGAAATAGACGCCAACTGATCAGCTAACAGTATCTTTTTACCAAGGCCGAGGCAAAAACGTACTATGCCGCTGAAAAATAAATCCCAATTGATAACACGTTGTTTGATTGATGATTCGATTTCGCTATAACGAACGATAGGACCTGCGATCAGGTGGGGAAACATCATAAAATACATTGAGAAATCAACAAGATTAGAACAAGGCGCAACCTTTTTTTTGTAGACATCAATTAGATATGAAATTGCATGAAAAGTAAAAAAGGAAATTCCTATAGGTAACGCAACGTCTATGGTTGAACCCCATGCGAGAGAGCCTGAGAAATATTTTGTAAGATCAGCACAGGTAGATATAAAAAAATTTGTATACTTAAAATAGATAAGAATACTAAGGTTAAATGCTATTCCCACAGCAAGCAAAATTTTTTGTTTTTTTTGTCCTTTCCAGAGCAAATGCTTGGCATAATAATAATTAAATAGCGTTACTATCCCCAAAAGCCCTACATAACGTAATGAATCGAAAGCATAAAAAATAAGGCTAAAAATAAGTAATATAAAATTTCTATACCTATATTGCGACAAAAAATAAAAAGTTAACAATAATGGAAGGAAGATATAAAGGAAAATGTTTGATGAAAATAGCATAGTGTTACACTGTAATTTGAGAGTTGATCATAACATCAGCCACGAAACCAGGTATCCACTCAAACAGTTAAAAAAACCGCAGATAAATTGCTTTTTCTGTGCATAGATATTAAAGCTATTCACAGAAAAGGATATAGCCATGGATATGGCGTCTATATACGATGAATCTACTCAAAATGCAAACAACAAAACAAAATACGTCCAGAGATGATATAGCTACGAAAATTAAACCGGACGTCTTTCCCCAGATTTCAATTTTTCCGAATTCTAAATGCCAATGTCTTTGAAGCCCAAAAGTTGAACATTAGAGCCAAAACAGAGGCAATGGCCAGTGCAAACACCGGATAGTCCATAAACAGAGAGGATAATCCCATTAGTGTATAAAATATGATTAAATTCAGAACTGCGCCGATTCCATTCGCAGATGTATATCGGATCCATTCTTGCAGTCGCATACATTTGGTCCTGCAACCAAATGTGAACCGCCTGTTCAGATACCATGTTGCAGTAACGGCAAACAAGAAGGATATGGGGCGGGCCTGCATCGGGTTCAGACCTGAAAGCGGGTCTAATAGAAGCATAACGCCGGCATCGACGACAAATCCGACACAACCGATCATCGCAAATTTAAAAAATTGAGATGCTGTATGATGCCTGTGGATTCCCAATTTTATTCTCTTGGCAGAGCCAAATAAGCCAATCGTTTTGTTTCCCATCTTGCGCCCTGAACACTGTCTAAAATCACCCCGCAGGTGAGACTTAAAAACCCCAGGATCATCACGCTTGCCGAGAGTACTGCTGTGGGAAATCTGGGGACCAGGCCTGTATGAATAAACTCGATAAAAAGCGGAACAGATAAAAAGATCGAACAGACCGCAAGCAATAAGAATATCAGCGAAAAGAAAAGCAAAGGACGGAATTCTTTAAACAGATATATGATCATTTTCAAGATGCGCCAGCCGTCTTTAAATGTGTTCAGCTTGCTTTCGGAGCCGTTGCTTCTTTCAAAGAACGGCGTTGGAATTTCCGTGGCCGGAATTTTCATGGACAGGGCATGAATCGTCAGTTCAGTTTCCGTTTCAAACCCCCCGGATACGGCTGGAAAGGATTTTACAAAACGGCGGGTCATGGCGCGATATCCGGAGAGCATATCAGTAATCCGATTGCCGAATAGAAGTCCGACAGTTTTGGTCAGCAGCTTGTTTCCGGCATAATGTCCTGCGCGAAAAAGATTGGCTTCAGAATGTAGGCGCGTTCCTACGACCATATCCAAATCTTCATTGACAAGCGTCTCAATAAGCTTTCCGGCACTTGCAGCGTCATATGTTCCGTCTCCGTCCACCATCAGATAAACATCAGCGTCAATATCGGCAAACATGCGACGGACCACATTGCCTTTGCCCTGTTCGGGTTCGCTTCGAACCACCGCCATATTGTCTTTTGCGATTTCTGCCGTTCGATCGGAGCTATTGTTGTCGTATACGTAGATGGTGGCCCATGGAATAGCTTTTTTGAAATTTTGTACAACTTCGCCAATGGCGGCTTCCTCATTATAGCAGGGTATCAATACTGCAATATCCAATGACTCAATGTTCGGTTTTGAATTATTCCTTTTACAATCATTTGTGGACACATTTCCTCCTAATTATCAGGCAGATTGGTGATGGGTAACAAGGGGCATATTTTGATCTTTTCCCCATAAAATGTAGGCTGGATGATCTGGCAGGCGGTTAAATTCCGTTTCAAATGGTAGACTTGGTATGTCAGGTCCACAGTTTGGTCATCACTTTTGGGCGACATGGAAAATATCGGACCGTCATGTTCCGTAATTATGGTTCGGTTTTTCCTAGCCAGCAAGTTATTTTGGTCGGGTGCAAGAAAATTGTTTGCAATGGAAATCACCCTGACCTTTGGATTCATCAAAGGGACGACAAATGCCATGGGGGCACCGCCTGCCATAACGACCAAGGCGTCTTGGGGTAGGTCTGGAGCATTCATGGAAAAATAAGTATCCCCGAAAGCCCGCCGCCCCCAATTAGGATAAATTGTTGTCGTAATGACAACCAGAAATATAAGCGATACGGAAATTATTTTCCATATTTTCCGTATCAATATCTGATCCAATAAAATAAATAAAACAAGTCCGGAAATAAGCTCCAACGGGAAAATATAACGGTAGATTGAAAACATAAATTCCCAGATAACGTAAGAGACGGCAAACATCAAAAGAATAAAGCAATGTTGTTTATTATTTTTTCTTTCACCCCATGGCTCCCCATTTGCCAGCTTTGTAATTTTATGCCCAAAAACAAAGAAAAACAAAGAAAAAATAACAGCCATTCGGATATCCCTGAATGGAATTTCTGTGACCAATCCGTAATTGGTTTTGATCCAATAAAAGGGATAGAACATCCATTGGTAAAAATCACGGGGAAGAAAACGTTTATCGGCAAACCGGGTGGATTCCCAGTATGGCGATTGAAACAAATCATTATAAAAGGGAAACAGTGGACTTTCAAAATGTTTATACATGATAAAGGACCAATACCCGGCCCCGATTATGATCCCGACTCCTGCCGCCGCACAGAACAATAGAGTAAGCAGAATCTGTTTTGTTCTGATCCCCCGGTAAAGGAGCATGGCAAACACCATACCTACTGCATAGGGAGCCATTGTCAATTTGCCCCCCACAGCAATGCCCATTAGTATCCCGGCACTGACATAATGAAAGGCCCTGCACCTGAAGGAACACTCCTGGGAATCGCATGTCAGTAATAATATCACCGCCCCCAAAAATAACCCTGCCGGTTGCCACGCCACCATGGTTGACCCGAGGACCGGCAAACCGGATGCACCTGTCAAGCCAACGGAAAGGGCGGCTATACTATATATTAACCGATGAGCGGTCGAGTAGTCTTTGAAAAAGAACCAGATCAATTGGACCAAAAGAAAAACGGTGACACCGTGCAATGCCCCCAAGGCACACATGACCCATTTGGGGTCTGAAAATGTGTTAACAAAAAAATAAAACGGCAGATCAAAAAAAGGATTGATATACGTCTGTATTTGGGCTGGTGCGATATCCCACCCGATACGCCCGTGAAAAAGTGCGTAAAGATTGTAATAATGATAATTCAGCAAATCCCAATTGACGTCTTTACCCATCTTAATCGCAACAATTCCAGAACCCAGGCAGCAGACAGCAAGCAATAGAGCCAGACGAAACAATTTAGGCAAAGTTAACGAATTGACTTGTAAAATTTTCATTATCTCCTTTTTACTCCATCACATCGAATCGACAGCGTCAAAGGTTATGAACAATCTGATCACCTCATTCAGTATATATTTTGGGGGTTATAAGACAAGACCGTCTTGTTTGTCAACATGATAACAAGGCCCCGAACCCACACCTTATTTTTTAGACGCCTGCCTATATGCAGCATTTTTTTGTTGATCCATTATCTATAATAGTCTATTCGATATTGGCATAAAACTGCATCGCAGTGTTTAGGAAAGAAATCTTTTTAAATGAAACGAAATGTACTATGATTGCCTGGACCGGGAAAAGATATTTTATTATATCTTGTTTTAACAGATTCTTCGTAGAATACGATATACATTGATAAAATTTAGGGTAGAGTATTGTTAGAATCATTAAAAATTTTTGTCCAGTTTATCTTTGCCGTTTTTCAAGATCGATGGTTGCTGATCGGCTTGACCCGGCGGGATTTCCAATCCAGGTATCTTGGTTCTTACCTGGGACTTGCATGGGCTTTTATTCATCCTTGTGTGATTATTGCCGTATTCTGGTTTGTGTTTGAATTGGGATTTAAATCCAAGCCCGTGGGTAACTTTCCATTTGTCCTCTGGCTAATCACCGGAATTATCCCCTGGTTCTTTTTTTCCGATGCCCTGGCCTCGGCAAGCAACTCCATTCTTGAGTACCGGTATCTGGTGCAAAAAATGGTCTTTAGAGTAAGCACCCTGCCCATTGTAAAGATCTTTTCCGCCCTGGTGATTCATCTTTTCTTTATTGGAATTATCTTCGTTTTTTTCAAAGTATATGGTTATGAGGTGAGCTGGTACAACCTTCAGGTAGTTTATTATCTGTTTGCCATGATTGTTCTACTGCTCGGGCTCTGTTGGCTGACTTCAGCACTGGCTGTTTTTTTAAAAGATGTGACGCACATCATTGCCGTATTCCTGCAGTTCGGCTTCTGGATGACACCGATTTTCTGGTCTATCAATATGCTGCCGCCCAAGTATCATTTTTACCTAAAGCTTAATCCCATCTACTATCTGGTGGAGGGGTTCAGAGATGCATTTATCCATAAAATATGGTTCTGGGAACGCATATATTACACCCTCTATTTCTGGGGAATAACCACAGTAATCTTTGTGGGGGGCGCTGTTATCTTTAGAAAACTCAAACCCCATTTTGCGGACGTGCTCTAATGGACAATCTTGCAATACAACTTAAAGAAATATCAAAAATATATCATCTGTACGATGCCCCCATCGACCGTCTCAAAGAGGCTCTCCATCCTCTGCGCAAACAATATCATAAGGATTTCTACGCACTTGATAATATCAGCTTTGATGTTCAGAAAGGAGAGACAATTGGAATCATTGGAAGAAACGGGGCCGGCAAATCTACCCTGCTGAAAATTCTGACCGGCGTGTTGACGCCCACAAACGGACGGATTAATATAAACGGCAAGATTTCAGCGCTTCTGGAACTGGGAGCAGGATTTAATCCAGAGTTGGACGGAATCGAAAACATCTATTTCACCGGCATGATCATGGGGTTTTCCCGGGAAGAGATGGAAGAAAAAATGGAAGATATCCTTTCCTTTGCCGATATCGGAGATTTCGTCTATCAACCGGTGAAAAGCTATTCCAGCGGCATGTTCGTCAGGCTGGCCTTTTCCATAGCAACCGCTGTGGATCCGGATATTCTGATTGTGGATGAAGCCCTGTCAGTTGGGGATATGTTTTTCCAGGCAAAGTCCGTCTCCCGTATGCGGGAACTGATACGCAACGGGGCGACCCTGATTTTTGTCAGCCATGATACCAATGCAGTAAAAAGTTTGTGCAGCAGGGCGATCCTGCTCCAAAACGGCAGGATCGCTAAAGACGGCGATTCCGAGATGGTACTCGAGGAATACTTTTCCCGGAAGGTCGCTGAGGAGCAACAGAATGTCAACCGGAAGGATGGAAATGGCGACTATACGGCCTTCGACGATGGGAGCAAAGAAGGGCCAGAAGATTCGACGGACAAATTCGCCAAGGCATTTACCCCTTCGTCGGATTTTTTAAAAAGGGCCTCAGACCAGAGAATCCGAAACGGGGTTGTAAGTTTTAAGAATATCATGCTTCTGGATGAAAAAGAAAATGAGATTACTCGAGTAGCCTACGACCAGGAGGTGATTCTGAGAATGGCCATAAAGGTAGATGAAGTGATACCCGAGTTGTGTGTGGGGTATCATATCCGGGATAAGAACGGATTCGATATCCTCTATTCCGATAATATGATTGAGGGGGAAAAGATCTCCGGCCTGAAGCCGGGAGAACGGTATGTCCTGGACTGGCGTTTTAAAATGTCATTGAAAGAAGACCAGTACAATATCTCCTGTGTGCTTTCTCTGCCCATTGATATTTCAGTGGCAAAGGTCGATTTCTGTGATTTCATTCCCTTTGCCAAGCAGTTTCTCGTGGAGCCAAGAGCTGAATCCCGGCTTTACGGCAGTGTTCATTTAAAAAATAATTTAGGAGTAAAAGCCGTACTATAATGAAAAAACTACACGTCGGTTGCGGAGAAATTTATCTGGAGGGCTGGATCAATATCGATATCGAGTCCAAGAAAGCCGATTTGATCCATGATCTTCGCAAGCCCCTTCCCTTTGAAGATAACAGCGTCCAATTCATTTACAATGAGCATTTTATCGAACATCTTGGTTTTGAAGACGGGGTCCGGTGCGTCAGCGATTTTTACCGGGTACTGAAAAAAGGGGGAGTATTGCGGCTTGCCACGCCGGATCTCCGGTATCTGATGTTTAAATATTTTTTCTTCTGGAAAAAGCAGGACTGGATTACCACTTTTGGATATGAATGGCTTGAGACCCGGGCCCAAATGATAAACCTGGAATTCAGAGAGTGGGGGCACCAGCACATGTATGACAAAGAAGAGCTATTGCGCCTGCTTGGTAAGGCAGGTTTCAAAAACTGCAAAAGAGAACGGCGGAATAAAAGCCGGTATCCCGAGTTTAAACATCTTGAGACAAGGAAGGATTCCCGCCTTGTCCTTGAAGCCATAAAATAGAGGAGGAGGCCATGCCCGAATATGGAATTCCGGTGCTAAAAACGTTTGAACAGATGATTTCAAGGATTTCGGGTTTGGTAACCCCACAGTCCCCCGTGTAACGCACGGCAAAGTGGTGGTGGGAATAGTTTCCAGCATCGGAGCCAATGCGGTTGTTCGGCCCAATGTCACCATCGGGGAGGGCTATGGTCCCCGCCGGTTTTGTTGTAATAAAGGACCTTGAGCCTTGGGCTATCTATGCCGACAATCGAAAGCTCAGCACCATAAATCGGGATGCAGTCATGGGAAATTACCTCAAATTCCTTGCTGATCGCGCAGAATAAATATAGTATATCGCCACCTATGAAAACTCATACGCCTTTTTCAGAACCTATTTATGTGACCCGCCCAGCCCTGCCCGATCTTGGCCGGTTTTCAAACCGGCTTCGCCAGGTGTGGGATTCGCGATGGCTGACCAATAATGGTGTCCAGCACCAGGAACTTGAGCAACGGTTGACAACACAGCTCAAGGCACCGGGGATTTCCCTTTTCAATAACGGAACCATTGCCCTGGTTACGGCAATCCAGAGCCTTCGTCTATCCGGTGAGGTGATCACTACACCTTTTACTTTTCCGGCCACGGCCCATGTGCTGGCCTGGAACGGGATCCAACCCATATTCTGTGACATAGATCCGCTGACCATGAATATTGATGCAGAAAAGATCGAAGCCATGATCACACCCAAGACCACAGGAATTTTGGGCGTCCATGTTTTTGGAACCCCCTGCAATGTGGAAAAAATCCAAGAAACGGCAAACATGTATGGACTGAAAGTGGTTTACGATGCCGCCCATGCCTTTATGACCGAGATTGGGGGAAAAGGTATCGGGTGTTATGGCGACATCACCATGTTCAGCTTTCATGCCACAAAATTGTACCATACGGCCGAGGGCGGTGCTTTAACCTACAATGATATTCACTTGAAAAAGCGGATCGACCTTTTAAAAAACTTTGGCATCAAAAATGAGGATGAGGTCATGATGCCTGGAATCAATGGAAAGATGAACGAAATCCAGGCTGCTTTAGGGATTGTAATGCTGGATGAATTGGAAACCGAGAGAGCGCTGCGAAAAAAAATATTTGAAACATACCGGTCCTGCCTGAGGGGCATGGACGGCGTCACCCTGTTGCCGTCGTCTAAGACGGATGTGGACAGTCTTCAATATTTTCCCATCCGGATAAATAAAGACAAATTCGGCCTGGACCGGGATACGGTCTACGAGAAGTTCAAAACATTTAACGTTTTTACGCGCAAATATTTTTTCCCTTTATGCAGCCAATACGCCTGTTACAGGCAACTGCCTTCCAGTTCGCCCACGAATCTTCCCGTGGCCAATCAGGTGGTAACAGAGATACTCTGTCTTCCCTGTTATGGAGACCTTGATCCCAAAGATGCAGAAAAGATATGCGCCATTTTGGGTGCAATGAAAGCCGGCGTATGATGAAAATGACTGACCGTCAAACAAGCCCCCGGATTTCAGTGATCATCCCGGCGTACAACCATGAAAAGTTTGTGGCCCAAGCCATTGACAGTGTTTTGCAACAGGACTTCCAGGACTTTGAGCTTCTGATCACTGACGACGGATCACAGGATAGAACGGCAGGGATTATTCGGGGGTATACTGATCCCAGGATTCGCTTTTTTCCCTTTGAAGAAAACCAGGGGGCATGCGTTGCTGTAAATCATGCACTGGAACAAGTCCAGGGAGAGTATGTCGCCATTCTGAGCTCGGATGACGTTTTTATACCTGAAAAGCTGGGCATCCAGGTTGCCTTTTTAGACAGCAGACCGGACATCGGGGCGGTTTTTACCGAGCCCCGGTTCATTGATGAAAATGGGAACCCATTTGAAGACCCATCCCATCCCTATGCCAATCTGTTCAGCCAGCCTAACAGAAGCCGCTTTGAGTGGCTTAACCACTTTTTTTACAAAAAAAACTGCCTGTGCCATTCCACAATTCTAATTCGCACCGAATGCTATAGAACTATCGGGACCTTAAATCCCTGCTTTGCCCAGCTTCCTGATTTTGAATTCTGGGTACGACTCTGTCAGCATTACGAAATCCATATCATGCAGGAAAA
This sequence comes from uncultured Desulfobacter sp., assembly GCF_963666145.1. NCBI lineage: Bacteria > Pseudomonadati > Thermodesulfobacteriota > Desulfobacteria > Desulfobacterales > Desulfobacteraceae > Desulfobacter > uncultured Desulfobacter sp. Next base: position 1,032,416 of record NZ_OY762614.1, read on the forward strand.
GCTTCTTTTATGTCGGATTTTCCCCCAGTATGGGAGCACCAGCGGCCCCAGACAGAAAGTGATCTCCCGGGCTTCCTGGGAGCACCGGCAGGTGTTAGACTGCTTTTTGGATGTGGTACCTGCTGACTTTAGCCAAATTTTTCCCGAATATGACGGGTCTAAGGTGACTTGCCGGGACGAGGTTGCTTTTGCACTGGCCAACCTTGCCATAAAAGGCAATGTTCACCACGAATTTGCCCTTGACCTGCTCTATGATCTGAAACGGCGGGGAGCTGATACCGCAAAGAATTTCAGCCCCATGGATCTCATCCGACTGACAGGGGTCTGGGGTAATGTCTACACCCAAAAAATTTCTGAGCTGGAAAAGACGGTTGCCAGGGTTCCCAGGCTTAAAAACTTCAACCGGCAAAAGGCAGAAATTATATTTCTGGAAGACCAAATACGGGGTCTGGTAAAGGAAATCTACAATTCGACATCCTGGCGTGTGACCCGTCCCTTACGCTGGATATCTCAAAAATTAAAGGGATCTGAGAACAACGGGACCCTGAAAACCTTCTCATCCGAGCCGGAGTCCGTTAGAGCCAAAATCTCTGTGGGGATTGTAATTGAAACTGGGTGTGACCGAGGACTGGCAGAAATTACGTTGAACTCTGTCTGGTCACAAAGCTATCCAGACTGGCAAGCGATTGTGCTCTACAAAGGGGGACGGAAAGAGGCTGTTTTTACCTTTATTCAGAATCTGTCCAGGGCCCGATTAGATATAGTGGTTATTGAAACGGGCGAAAAGGTGCAAGACGAGAGCAGTGAATTGTTTGCACATGTCGCCGGAAATTATTTTCTAATGCTGTCTGCCGGAGACAAACTCCATGAAACAGCCCTGGAACGGTATATGGAACGGGTCCTTGCCGAGCCGGAAATTATGATGATTTACACTGATGAGGCTGGGTTTGATACTGCCGGAAACCTCTATAGAAAACATTTTAAACCGGATTGGAATCCAAACCTGTTTCTTTCTACCCCCTATTTCGAAAACGGAACCTTCGTCCAAACAGACCTGCTGAAACGGATTGGGGGACTTAATTCTTCCTATGGGCCTTCCATAATGTACGATGCCCTGCTGAAGTGTACAGAAGCGGTATCGCCTGAAACAATACGGCATATCCCTGAAATTCTCTATACGAGGCATGTCTCCATATATGATTCCCAGGTATCTGAGGAACGAAAGACTCAGAATATCCGGGCACTGGCCGCCGCCATGAAAAGACGGCAAATCCAGGCACAGATATGCCAAGGAGAGGCACCGTTAGTGTATCGAGTCCGCTATGACCTTCCTGAAGCGCCCCCCCGGGTGACCATTATCATCCTGACCCGCAATTATTACACCCTGCTCCACCAGTGTGTGGAGAGCATCCTGGCCAAGACTGACTATCCCGATTACGAGCTCCTCATCGTCGATAATGGGTCCGACCAGGCCGAGGCTCTGGCGTACATGGACGCGTTGAAAAAAGCGGGAAAGGCGCTGATTATAAAGGATGACAGGCCGTTCAATTTTTCTAGCTTGAATAATCTGGCCGCAGGCCGGGCAGACGGCAGTTTCATCGCACTGCTAAACAACGATACCCAGGTGATCAGGGAGGACTGGCTCACAGAAATGGTTAGCCAGTCCCTGCAACCTGGCGTGGGAGCGGTTGGTGCCAGACTCTGGTATCCTGATAACACCCTGCAGCACGGCGGCGTGATTTTTGTCAAGGGACTGGCTGGCCATGCTCACAGATGTTTACCCAATGGCGAGGCGGGTTACTTCGGCCGGGGCGTGGCGGTACAAAATTTTTCTGCAGTTACTGCCGCCTGTATGGTCATGCGAAGGGATATTTATCTGGAGTTGGGGGGGATGAATGAGGATGAGTTGTCCGTAGCTTACAACGATGTGGATTTATGCCTCAAACTGACAAAAGCAGGATACCGAATTGTCTGGACCCCCTACGCGGAGCTTTATCATCACGAATCTGCCAGCAGGGGAGACGACCGCCAAGACAAACACCGCAACCGAGCGGTGAGTGAGTATGAGTATATAATGAAAACCTGGGGCCCCGAGTTAAGCCTGGATCCGGCTTATAATCCGAACCTGCCCCAGGACAGAGAAAATTTTTTACCGGAAGGTTTTAACGAACCGTGACCAACACCAAAAATTCCAATCACCTCTTGTCCCCGGAAGCGTATGAAGCAGCCTTCCTGAGGAATAGGCTTAAAAAAGTGGAAGCTGAACTTTTTGCCTTACAAAATTCAACATTCTGGCGGGCAACTGCGCCTTTAAGAATGTCAGTGGACAAAGTCCGCTGTCTGGTTCGTGAAAATCCCCGCCTTGCCCGGTTCCTCAAGGGAATTCTTTTTCGGAGCCGAAGCAGGCCTGTTCCCGGTCTGCCGGAGGCGGAGAGGAAAGGAGAATCGGTTCCAAGTCTGGATGAACTAAAAATTACCCAAAAGAAAACCTTTGAAGCGGATCTAAAGCAATTCCTTGAGGCCGGGAACCGCCTTGACATCAAAAAGTCAGACGCACCCAGGGTATCCATCCTGCTGGTCCTGTTCAACCAGGCCGCCTTAACTTTCAGATGCCTGCGCTCCATTGCTGCAGAGTTAAATATTCCCATTGAAGTGATTGTTATTGATAACAATTCCCAGGACGAGACCTCCGCCATGATCAAACAGATCTCCGGGATCACCTATGTGCACAACAGGGAAAACATCAATTTTCTCAAAGCAGTGAATCAAGCGGCGGAAATGGCTTGTGGGGATCATATTCTCCTGTTGAATAACGATGCAGCCCTGCTTCCAGGGACCCTTGCAAATGCCGTATTCCGCCTTGAAAACGATCCGGAAAACGGGGCTGTAGGTGGCAAGATCATTCTGGTGGACGGCTCTCTCCAGGAAGCCGGCAGCATTATCTGGCAGGATGGGTCATGTCTGGGCTACGGTCGGCAACAAAATCCGGACGCACCACAATTCCAGTTCCTTCGGACAGTGGATTACTGCTCTGGTGCCTTTCTTCTGATCCGACGTAATCTGTTTGAGGAATTGGATCGGTTCGACGAGGCCTATGCCCCAGCCTATTATGAAGAATCTGACTTTTGCATGAGACTCACCAAGGCCGGTTACCGGGTGCTCTATGACCCCTGTGTAGAAATTCTTCATTACGAATTCGGCAGTTCCGCATCAACGGAGCAGGCTCTATCGCTGCAGCGGCGAAACCGGAAAAGGCTAGTTGAAAAGCATCAAGAGACTTTGACGAAAAAACCTGCGGCGTCTCCGGGTGAAATCCTCAATGCCAGGGATTTGACCCAATACCATGGGCGGGTCCTTTTTATAGAAGACAGGGTGCCCCACGACGCTTTGGGATCAGGATTCCCCCGCTGTAGAACCATTGTACAGTCCCTGATAAAGCTTGGCATGTTTATCACTTTCTACCCCCTCAGGTTTCCAAAGGAAGACTGGGATGAGACCTATGAGACCCTTCCCCGCCAGGTTGAGGTAATGCTGGATCACGGGATGGAATCGCTCCAACACTTCCTTCAGGAGAGACAAGGTTACTATGATTATATTTTGGTCAGCCGCCCCCACAATATGGAAATTGTCAAATATCTATATGACAAGCATCCGTCACTTTTCAAGGGAATGGATATCGTTTACGATGCAGAGGCCATTTTTGCGCTCCGGGAAATCCGGAAACAGGAGGTGACGGGACGATTTTGCTCTCCAAGAAAATATCAGAAGCAGCTTGAGGACGAGATGAACCTGGCCAGGGTTGCCCGGAATATTATCACTGTCTCTCCCCTTGAAGCAAAACATTTCACCCGGGCCGGATATAATAATATCCATGTGCTTTCCCATTCCCTGAAACCGAAACCCACCCCGGCACTCTTTGAAGAGAGGAAGGGGCTTTTCTTTGTGGGGAGCCTTGATCATGATGACTCTCCCAATGTGGATAGTCTGGTATGGTTCGTTAAAAAGGTCATGCCTGAACTCAAAAAAAGATGTGATATCCCTATAATCCTTACAGCTGCCGGCGGGGCGGGATCACGGCAAGTTCTTGATCTTACGTCAGAAGAACTGGTACTCACCGGAAGGGTTGAGGACCTTGCGCCCCTTTTCAATTTTACCAGGGTCTTTATTGTTCCTACCCGCTTTGCTGCCGGTGTTCCCCATAAGGCACATGAAGCTGCATCCCACGGTGTACCCATGGTGACCACCAGTCTGATCGCCGAGCAACTGGGCTGGCAGGACAAAAAAGATCTGCTCATAGCCAATGACCCTGTCGAGTTTGCATCCCGCATACTGGATCTATATGAAAATCAAGCGTTATGGCTTCAGTTGAGGGAGAATGCACTGGCCAGAATCCAGACAGAATGCTCAAAGAAAAAATTTGAGGAAGAGCTGGAAAAAATTTTCTGTTCGTCATCAACGCAGCACGATGCCGAGGAGTAAAATTATCCGTCGTCAAATATTATAAAACCTATGGGCTAATTGAAATGTATATTAAATTGCAGGAAGAATTAAATATATTGAACTACTTTCCGGTTTTGTTGTGGACTGTGCCTTAAACGAAGAGATATCAGGTCAGCCGATGATTGTTATATTGGAATCAACTAAGCAGTGTGGGAGACGGTATGAAACGAATCATAGTTCTTTGTCTGTTTTTGGGTGTAATCGGTAGTTTGAGGATGTGTCATGCCGGAACGGTGATGAACTTGTCAACATGTCTGGAGTATGGCCTTAAAAATAGCCCGTCAGTGAAAGAGGCTAATTATGCGGTGGATGCCATGGAAGAGAGCCGAAAATCGGCCCGGGCTGATTTTCTCCCTTCAGTGTCCTCTTCGTATTCTTTCAGCCGGATTGAAAACCAGAGCTCCAAGGGTTACTACTCTGACAGCGATTATTTAAACCAGTATATCCGCAATTTTTCAGTAACGATTTCCCAGGTTCTGTACGCCGGTAACCGGGTGATCAACAATTATCAGAAGGCAAAACTGGAAATCGAACGTAAAGAAGCAGACCGCAGGCTGGTCCGGCTGGAACTCGCCTATAATATCCAGGCCACTTTTTTTCAACTTATGGGTGCAAAACTGGGTGTCCGTGTCGCAGAAGAAGCCGTAAAGCGCCTTGAAGAAGGCGTTAAATCCGCCAAAGCCTATCTGGAAAAATCGCTAATTTCCTATGCTGAAGTCCTCAGTGCAGAGGTTGACCTGGCAGACGCCCAGCAGCAGCTGAGTCGGGCAATGAATGATGTGAACCGCAAACGGGTAGCTCTGTTTTCCCTCATGAACCTTCCAATTTCCGAAGACGTTACCTTTGACGGAGGACTTGCCTTTTTTGGAAATGATTATCCTTCCGAATTTGAACGATGCTGGGAAAAGGCCCAGAAAAACCGTCCTGACTTAGAAAGCCTCTCCAAACAGATGGACATAAAGGAAAAAGAAGCATCCGTGGCTCTGGGATCCTATCTGCCTTTGGTCAAAATGAACCTGGGATATAACGACATGAACCGAGATTATGATTCATCCCCAACCTATAATTATGACCGGGACCAGCGAAACCGGTACTGGAGCGCTGGAGTGACTGCGTCCTGGGAAATTTTTGACGGCGGCAGAAACTGGTACAACAGAACCGCAACTCTCCGGGAGGTTCAGCAAGTCAAAGCGCAGATCCAGCAAACCCAGTTGTCCATAAAGGAGGGGATCCGCAAAGCCCTGTTTTCAATCATAGAAGCCAGGCTGCGGACACAGTCGACCCAGATGGCGGTGGATGCGGCAAAAGAGGGATATCAGGTTGAAAAACATAGACTTGCGGCCGGACTGAGTACTTTTCCAAACCTCCTGGACGCCCAGGTTCGTCTGACCCGCGCCCAAAGCAACTATACCCAAGCCATGCTAGATTATCAACTGGGCCGGGCAGAGCTTGAATTCATGCTGGGTGAGCCCAAAGAATAGACAGCCCATGGCTTCTGATACCATAGGAATCCTGCTGGGTGTCTATAACGGAACTCGATTTCTTGAGACTCAAATTCAAAGTTATCTTGGGCAGTTGCACACCGAGTGGCTGGTTTTGGCACGCAATGACGGATCAACCGACAACTCAGGCCAAATCCTTGCACAACATGCCCACAACGACAGCCGGTTTCATATTTTAAAAAATGACGGAAAAAACCTCGGGGTTATTCGGAATTTTTCTGCATTGATGGGGGCGGCCCTGGATACGGATTGCCGATATTTTGCTTTTTCGGATCAAGATGATTTCTGGCATCCGGAGAAACTTACTCGTCAGATCCAATGTATTCAGAATGCTGAAAAAGCCTTCCCAGGAAGCCCGGTACTGGTTCATTCAGATGCCATGGTTGCAGATGCAAATTTAAAAAAAACTGCCCCCTCCTTTATGGCGTATCAAGGAATTCAGCATAAAGCCTCTGCTCCCCTGAAAAATCTTCTGGTTCAAAATTTTATCACTGGATGCACGGTGATGGTGAATCGCCGGCTACTGGAGTTTGCATACCCCGTACCCGACACCGTGTTGATGCACGACTGGTGGCTGGCACTCTGTGCTGCAGCCGTGGGGCGAATTGAGTTTATCGACTGCCCGTTGATCCACTATCGCCAGCATGAAACAAACCAAATCGGGGCGAAGTCCATCGTGCGGCACTTAAATCCTCTGACAGGAGGCTGGTTTCAGCTATGGAATTCCGGCCGACAACATCTGGCACAATCGGTGCTCCAGGCAGAAGATCTATACAGGCGAATGGCGGAACAAAACCTAATGAACCGCAACTTTGAACTTATCAGAGCCTACGCATCTCTTCTGGATTTGCCACCATTGCAGCGTATTCAGCTCCTGATCCGTTTAGGGATTACACCCCAGACCCTCTTACGCAGAGGACTGATGGTCTCCAGGCTTTTTTTCTTATAAAAAAAATAGCTATGAGTTGACCTGCCCTATCAGCAGTCAGGCTCAGCCCACGACAAAAGTTGAAAGGTTTGCATGGGTTACACTAACTTTTTATACAAAAATTGACTTTCGTCTGTCCGATGACGGTGCGAAACATATCCAAGTGACTTTCCTGGAGGCCTAAAGAATTTTTTGCTTTTGTCGTACAATGTGCAAATCCTGCAATTGATCTATTTTATATTCTGGAATCATTTTTTTCATAATTATTCTTACCCCTCTTCCATTCCGTTGATTTGCCATCTTTTTCAATGTATCAAGCTTACCGTTGAGAACCTTCATGTTTGCGCAACTTGTATTTAAAACTAGAATTTTGTCATGATTTGTGGGAATAACAGACTCCTTATCAGTCATGAGTTCTTCGTACAATTTTTCGCCGGGCCGCATCCCTGTATATTCAATTTTGATATCAACGTCAGGTTCAAGTCCTGAAAATCGGATTAAATCCCGAGCCATGGCATCAATGCTGACTGGGTTTCCCATCTCAAGAATAAAGATCTCTCCCCCTTTTCCCATAGCCCCTGCTTGAAGAATCAACTGGCATGCTTCGGGAATCAACATGAAATACCGCACCATATCCTTGTGGGTAACAGTTACCGGTCCCAATTCTTTTATCTGTTTTTTAAACAGAGGAATGACACTGCCTACACTGCCGATGACATTTCCGAATCTCACGGCCATAAATGCGGTGCAAATACCCGGCACACAACTTGCTTCATTGATCAGTAATTCACAGATCCGTTTACTTGTTCCCATGACATTCGTAGGATTTACGGCTTTATCTGTAGATACAAAGACAAATTTTTCACATTTAAATGCATGGGTCACTTCAATTAGATTCTTGGTGCCAAAAACATTATTCTCAACAGCTTTCCACGGATGTGCCTCCAGCATGGGAACATGCTTATATGCGGCCGTATGAAACACAATATCCGGACCGGTTTGCTGGAAAGCGTTTATCAGATCATCCTTGACTTGAATGTCGCCTAAAACAGAAATAATTTTTATATCCTTAAACCATTTTTTAATTTCATTGTCGATTTCGAATAAAGGACTTTCAGCCCGATCAAAAAGGACAAGTGTTTTGGGCGCATACATACCTATCTGGCGACAAAGGCCACTGCCTATAGAGCCCCCTGCACCGGTTACAAACACGCATTTTCCTTTGATATAAAGCCCGATTTTTTCTTTGTCCAGTTTAACCGGCTCTCTTCCTAAAAGGTCCCGATACTCAACATCTCGAATGGATGAAACATCAATTTTCCCATCGATTAACTCACCCAGATTAGGCACGGTTTTAAAATTGACGCCGGATTTTTTACACAATCCTATGATATAACGCATTTTATCTGAACATAGGCTTGGTATAGCAATAATGACATCCTTAGCACCAGTCACCTTCACCGTATACTCAAGATTATCAATGCTACTCAAAATAGGCACACCATGAATTGTTCGATTGATTTTCGCTGGATCATCGTCCAGAAAACCTAGAACATAGGATTGAATTGAAGGATTTTCATTAAACTCTCGACAGATTTTTCGCCCGTAATCCCCGGCACCGATGATAAGTGTTCCTTTTCCTTTGCCCGCATTTTTACGAAACATCCTTAAAAAGGCATTTCTCACATCCAGGCAAGTCACTTTTTCTGTAAACTCTTCAAAACAAAGCCTTACAATCAACCGTAACCCGACAATGGACAAGAAGGTCAGGCACCAGTCGATCACAAAAACAGACCGGGAAATATTTTCAAACCGTGTCCAGTAAAGCACCAGAATAATAATAATAAAACTTGAAACTGACACAGCTTTTAAAATACTGATCAAATCGTTGAAACTTGTGTAACGCCACATGCCTTTATACAAGTCAAAAAAATAGAAACTAAGAAATTTAACGCCTAACAGCCAGGGCAGAATATGCAAAAAACTATGGAAAAACCATAACTGACGGTCAAGTGCATCATACCGGATCAAGTGGGCCAAGTAAAAGGAGCCACATAAGAGGATGAGATCCAGAGCCAAAACCACAAATAAATTTCTATAAATCAATATTTTCATTTAAAGATATAGCCCCATCTATTGAAATAGAGGACTGCACTTTTCACAAAAACTAAAAACCATTTAATATTTTTATGGGCACTTCGTTCCCAGCGATGAATCACTTCAGCATCAGGACAGCTCACTGTCCCGGCATTTTTCTGGATCCTCCTGCAAAGATCCACATCTTCAAAATAGAGAAAAAATCGTTCATCAAATCCGTTTACAGCCTGTATAACTCTGGTTCTGCAAAACATAAAGCACCCCGAAATAAATGGAACATCAGTGGATTGTTCATACCCGGTATCTCTCATTTCATAATAACGCGTACGTTTTTGAATAAATCGTTTGGTAAACAAGAACTGGAATCGTCGGAGGAAAAGATCGAGAATGGTTGGATATCTTTTATTTAAAAACTGAAGACTTTTATCTTCATTGAACACATTTGGACAACAGATACCAATAGAGGGCGTATGATCCATGAAATTTTTCAGCTGTAAGATGGTCTGACCCAATAAAACAATATCGGCATTCATAAAAATAATATACTGCCCCCTTGCCTTTTTCAGGTTGATGTTATGGTTGGCGCCATACCCCTTTCTAACTTTATTAACAACGACGCTCACCCTGGGATAAGCTTTTTTTAAAAATCCAACAGACCCGTCTTCTGATCTGTTATCAACAATCAAAATCTCTGCCTTAAGCCCCTTTAAACAATTGACCAGTGTCGGCATTAAGACCATCAGGTCTTCTTTGCTGTTATGGGAAACAATTGAAACGGTTATATCGGGAATAAGGGATTCATTATTATCAGTTTTATTATATATAGGAACCATCTTTATTTAATGAGAATAATTGGATGAAATCCAATCTTTATATATATTATCCATGATGCGGCACCACCATTTTTCATTTTCAAGAAACCAGTCAATGTTTTTTTCAATGGCACTTGGAAAGATCCCCCCCCCCGGGAGAAAAACCAGATTTTCACAAATTTTTTGGGCATTGATGGCATATCTTCTGTCATGGCCAGCCCTGTCCTTGACATGGGTAATGAGTTTTTGGGCAACCTGGCCTTTTGCAGATGGTGAATCGGGAAATCGTTTGCAAAGCTCGGGTTCCCTTAAATTTTGAATCTATAGCATTGCAGATATGTCGGACAATATCAATATTTTTCCACTCGTTGTTTCCGCCGATATTAGATGTTTCCCCTGAAATGCCTTTTTGAATAATCAGATCAACTCCCCAATTATGGTCATTCACATAAAGCCAGTCCCGAATATGACATCCGTCTCCGTATATTTGCAACAGTTTGTTATCAAGAATATTAACAATAATCAGAGGGAATAATTTTTCCGGAAACTGAAACGGCCCGTAATTATTAAAGCAGTTACTAATGGTGGCGTTTAGACCAAAAGTCTCGTGATACGCACAGACAAGCCGGCCTGAAAATGCCTTACTGGCGGCATAGAGAACAATGGTCTGGATCTGATAGCCTTCATTGGCATTCATGGGGCCGGTATCCAACCAGGCTGTTTCCCGGGCAAAAAGCTCCACACTTAATTTCTCCTGGGGCAGATAGACATTATTAAAATCGGTAATTTTAAGCTCTCCTCTTTAGGATGGCTTAATTGTTTTTGCGACCTCGACCACATCATTGTCATAAAAATACACTATAGAAAATATTATCGCTAAAATAAGGGCCACCGTATCATGTCCAATAAATCTTTCGCCAATGATGAAGGCCTGGGCCAATCCTCCCTAAGTAGGCTGGACCGCATATTCCAGACAAATACCCCACTGGGATCCGTCACCCAACAAATATTTAAAACTATCAAAAGCTCGTGGTGTAGTAATGATAAGGATATGAGTGATACCGGTAAGCATTAGAGTAGACAACGGATAATAGATCATAGGCTTGTCATACACCGGCATCAATTGCTTGCGGACTGAATATGTTAATGGATACAACCGACTTCCAGGCCCGCCAGCCCAAATTATTCCTTTACGCAAGACAAACTCCTTTAATCGCATTCGCTATTTTAAAAAGTCACAAAGTCAACGCAAAGCCAAAAGACAATCTATTTTAATCCAAATCATGCGATGTAACACAGACGTGCGGCTTCATTTAAACTGTTTTTAGAACTGCTTTCTATGCGGATCTGGCCCTTTTGAATAAGGATGAAACAATTAAAAGAAATAAGAATTTAACTCTGATTTCATCATTAACCGATACGCTTATTAAGCGTAATATGTATATGAAAAATGCGAAAGAAGATCAAGAATATTATGATCCCCTCTAAATTGTACACAATCTTATAACTGTTTTTGTCCCGATATCTTTTTGCGCAACTACTTAGTGGTTGACCGAAAAATTCGAGCGGCCCTATTTTAGGCTCTTTTGGTTGCTATAATGACTTGAAATTATTACTAATTTACTTAAAAACTACTGTACTTGTTTGAGCGGATCATATATAATAAGCCACTGTAATAATTACGTATATAGCCAACAATATAGATAAACGATCTATTTATAATTGGCACAATGCCCAAAAACTTCGAGGTTATTTTGCGTAAAACAATTGAGCCACAGATCGGGCACGGTCTACATCATCTAAGCAAAGAGCCCCGTCCTTGATGCCATAATGCTTCAGAATATTACACGTACTCTGCTGCAGTAAGTGATCGAAGCTGATTTTTGAATTTCGGAACATCCAGGAAAGAGCTGAAAAACGGAATTTCCCCAAACTGATTCGTTCAAATCGCTTCCAGCAAATACTGTTGGTTAACAAAACACCACTTAAACAAAAACTTAGCCACAGTTTTTGCTTTTGGGATAGCACATAATTGGGGTTCTTTTTCATCAATTCTTGATTTATGCATTCAAGATAGTTTTCAATAAAGGGCAGCGGGCGTTCGAGGAGCATCTCTATCATGAATTTTGTTAAAGGTTCATACCAAAAAATTCATCGTCTTTAGCACATTTTTATGTCAACTTCAAAAAACTCGAACATCGAGTAGGCATTGTTTAATCTTTTGCATAAAAGAAGGGGCCGGGGAAACTGCTTGTTTTTTCAGCCTCATTTGCAAACTCAATATTATTGCAGGATTGTTTTCAATTAATTTAACTGAATACAACTTCAGTTGTTCAAGATTATTTTCCGATAATTCAAGCAATGATAGCAACAGCTGTTCCTTTTGTATGGAAAAAACAGAACAAAACTCCTTCTCAACAGCTCCCTCTAAAATTTCTATAGTCTCGACTGTTTTCGCCAGCTTGAACTCCGTGTTTTTATTTGACCATATGCCGCCATCGTGCACCCGGTAATTTGCCATACAATCTGGCAGTTTTTTGATATTTCCGTATTGTGCATTCAACGTATGCAGGACATAATCGCCTAATGGAGAATTCAGGTCTCTGATACTATTTATGACTTTGCTATTTCGACGCATCATCACCGAAGGAGTATGAATAAAATTCCCTTTTGATAGGTCATATATCGTAGTTGTTTCATGAACATTCTGGGTTATAAAATCATCTTTAACTTCCTCGCCCACCTGTACTCTCACAGGATGGAAGCAAACGGAATATTCGGGGGCGTGCGTCAAAAAGTCGAACTGTTTTTGCAGCTTCAACGGATCGGTCCAATAATCATCACCCTCGCACAATGCAATAAAGTCTCCTTTACAGGCTTCAAGAGTACGGACAAAATTAGCCATCATACCAACATTATTTTCCGAACCGATCACTCGGATTAAATCGGGATACTTTGCTTGGTAACTGTCTATTATTGCTCTTGTATTATCAGTACTGCAATCTTCGCCAATTACAATTTCAATCGGGAAATCAGTTTTCTGCATCAGCCAACTTTCGATTGCCTGAGCAATATATTGTTCTTGGTTATATGCGATGCACCAGACACTTACAAGCCGAGGTCTTGCCATTTTATTCTGCACTTAGTTCAAGTTTTATATATATTTTCTGTTTAGAAACCGGGTCAATGAAATAAGCGTTTCTAAAATTATTGTGGCTCAGAGCGCGTAAATGCTCAATGACTTCTTGATAACTTGCTTCTTTTTGAAGATTAATTTCACAGAGTTCATTAAAATCTTTTTTCAAAAAAACGTTCCCTTCATTCTCGGGGTAAAATGCAGAATAAGAATTATCAAAAACAGAGTCGAGATTCTTTCTTAACAAATCAAGTTCTGCTGCAACAATTTTTTCATATAAAGAGGCCGAAGTGTCTGAACTTTCAACAGCGACTTTCTTTCTGTCGATAATTCTGCCATGATCGAGTTTTTCATCCATTTCGTGAAGGGTTGCGCCAGTATCTATCTTTTTAATGATAGAAAATACCTGAGGATACCACCCCCGGTTTATTGGGTTATAGCCTGGATGAAGATTGATACATTTTACGTTTTGCACTAATTCGGCAGGGAAAATTTGTTTGCAATGCATCGAAAAAATTAGATCATATGTTTCCAGCAGAAAGCGGTATTCTTTTTTTATATCAATTTTTTTCACAACATTCGGAGCAAACGCGCCTGGGTCTGAATAAATGCTACAATAACAATCAACGTTCTTATCGCTTGCGATGCTCAAAAATTGGCTAAGCATGTAACTATTATCAGAAAAAACTGCTGCCTTTTTAAAAAATGCCATAAATCCTGCGTATTATTTGTGATGCGATTTCAAAAAAAATTCATCGTTATTTAAGTCTTCCATGCTTAAATCAGGGTAAATAGACAAAGAGAGAACCAGTTACTCCAGTTTGTTTACCGTTTGGCAGCTTGACGTCCGAAGCAATTCTCAAATTGTGATGGGTTGAAAACTCTAATATAAGCGTGTAGAAGTACCTCCTGCTTAAAATATTATTTTCCTTGAGCAAATCATACAGCGGGTCTCGGCTAATAAATAGGGGAATTCCCATCAACAAAAAAAGATGAGAACTTCCTTTTTCTCAAACACGCTATAACAAATCATGAAAAGATTATCAAGAGCATGGAATACCCCAAATCCACCGCCTATTTTTCTGACCACCTGTCCAAAGACAATTTCGGGGATTTTTTTCTCGGAGTGCGGCTATTTATGCCTTAAAAAAGACGTTTTTGATAACTGCTTCCCCCTTTCTACAGAACAATTCGATTATTTAGGCGCAAGTGTCCCATGGCCGGTAGAAAAATGCCATTTTCCTGAGAGCGTCGACCAGGATATCATAGAATAGATGCCGTTTAAATAAACGCAATATCAGGCTGCGAGAATTTTCAATTACTCTGCCTGGGATATTATTAATCGAAAATCGGATTGCTTTCATTCACCTTGTCTTCATGCAAGGGGCTAATGCTAAATTCTTCATCATCGCATTCAGGTTCAAGGCCATGATCATTATCCACCACCAGGCGGCGTTCACACCGAGATCCGATGATGAAAGCTTCCGTCCACTCAGTGCAGGTTTTTATTTTGACGTTTTTTTCATTTCTGTAGAAAGGTTGCCACTCAGTGTCCGGAACTTTGGCCACTGCCATCTTAAACACCGAACTTACGTCACATCCAATTGCAAATTATATCCGGCCAAAATGTTTATCCTCTCCTGACTGTTGTGGCCTCGTCTGGCTCGGGCTTCGATATCAAAACAGTATAATGAAGGTGTGAAACTGTCCTTATTTCAATGAGTTAACCACTAAATACAACAGTAAGCTGCGCACGGCGCTGGAAGTTTTTCGTTAATGACTCCGATTTTGCAGCGAACCGATACTGACCGGTTGAACCAATTTTAAAGATATCCCGTTTCAGGCCGGCTTTCACCATTTCGTGAACGACGTTAGCGGCACGGGATGCACCAAGTTCCAAATTGGACGGATATTTTTGGGTATGGATGGGATCTGTATCCGCATATCCGTTGACGTAAACTTTAACATCATAGGGCCTTAGAAACATTGCCAATTTCTTTAAAAAAGATTTATATTCTTTGGCCAAGGCTGCGCTGCCGGAAGGAAAAAGAATCGGCAGGGTATTGTTAATTTTTGCGCAACTGCCATCTGACGCTAGGACATCGACCCAGTCTCCGAGGCCGGCCTGCTTAACGGCCTGTGCAATGTCCGGTAGATTTGCCGACGCGATTGATTTGCCGGCTTTCTCGGCGCCATGTTCCATATCCGGTGTGGCCGAAACCCGAATCTGTGTTGCGCTCTTATCCCGGTCATTTTTTGTGTCATAAATTTGAAGGTATTTCTCAACGGTAGCAGATAAAAATTTATGTTGCCGTTCAAGCTTAGAAATTTTATTCTTTTTTAATTCTACAGAATCATGAAGTAATTTTGGAATACTTCTCCCGGAATCAGATATTCGATTTATTTTGACGATCAACCACTCAAGGTCTTTGCGAGTATCAAGGATTTGTTCATTTGAAACTTCCAACTGGGCCCGATAGTCTTTAATTAGCGTCTCAAGTTCTATATTAGAATAGGTTTCCGGATCAGGCTTGAACGTTTGAAAAGCACCATTGGCAACATTGGTATAATAAAAGAGTATAAGATACAAAGGTATCAAAACAAGCATCATCCTGCCTGGGAATGTAGATGTCAAAGAAAAAGTTCCCATGCCCCCCCTCCTATTAAATTCTGTTGAATTAAAAACGTATTAAGTCAGGTATTGAACAATCAGCTATTATCTGCAATTCCCACAGGCCACCAGACCACGCCTCTTTTCGAAAAATTAACCCTCAATCTCAACCGGGCCTCTGTGATTCCATTATCTGCCCGGGTAATCTCCATCACTTCCGTTCCCCGTAACCAGGCTTGGGTCTTTACCAGGATTGCATCCTGGTTTACCGAGCCCCGACCCGCTTTTGTGTAAGCATCCACATAAACGCCACGGACTCTTTCAACCAATTGCCGATATCCATCGGCAATTGCCGCACGCTCGGCCATGAGTATGGCTTCGCCTTTCGTTAAGACATTTTCAGGCTCAAGCCCTTTGCCCGTCACCTGAAATGTGAAGACCTTATGATTGACCACATTATTTGCAAAAGAATCAAGAACGCTTCCAGATCCTCCGGCAGATAAATTAATATTATTGCAACCTGCAATTGATAAAACAGTTAAGCATGCTGAAAAGGCCAATAATTTCTTCATGGCAACTTTCTCCACCCAGCAGTTAGTTGTTGTAAATTCAACGACGCAACCATTGATTCGCTTCTTGAATTCATGTTAGAAGTTAATCGTCAGGCTTGGCTTTAAACTTTAGAAACAAAGCCAACGCCCCACACCTAAAACGGACAAGTCAATGCAATCTAAGTCAAAAAGACATTCAATATTCATACCGTATTTTGTAAAAAAAAATATCTGGCTGTTCACGGCAAGTCTGATTATAGTTTTAATATGCTTAAAACCGTTAGTGGCCGAAGATCTTAACGAAATCTCCACCTATTACATTCGACTCGATCTTAAAAGTTCCAGTCATCGGATTACCGACGGAAAATTGACAATGGTGCCGGAGCACGATGCCTTCAGGGCGGCAAATTTTTCTTATCTTCCCATATCCGGCATTATCACAGCCCTGCCACAGGAAGCGGCCCAGGCCATTGAAGCGAAAATAAAACAAAATGCCTTTATTCAACTATTAGAGCAAAAGGGATTAAAATCGGTAAAAATCTTCAATAATGATACGATTATCAGCTATGAAGGCTGCGTTCAATTACCGATTGCGTTATACATTTCACCTTATGACGTTGGAAAAAAAGGTTTTCCGTATTCTGCCCAAATCCTTTTCAGCCCGTTAAGTTTCCCGGATCAGTGGGAGTCACTACACCGCCGGTTTAAAATTAAAGAACTTCTCAACAATTTTTTTCTTTTCTTTCAATAGGCCTTTTAAAATCACCATGAAAAATAAAACTCAACGTCATATTTGCCTGACTATTTTGGGTCTTTTTTTGTTAGTATCCATGCCATTGCGTATTTTTGCTCAAACATCGGGGATTCTCTTATCTGATGATCAGGGCAAAACCATTTATGCAATAAATCCGGACAAGCCGTTAATTCCTGCGTCAACCTTGAAAATACTTACAAGCCTTGCGGCCATCAAAACTTTAGGCCCGGATTTTCACTACCAGACATGGGCCAGCTACGACCAAACGACATGTGACCTTTACCTTAAGGGTTTTGGAGATCCTTTATTTATCTCCGAGGAGATCAGCAAGTTTGCTGATCAAATTTCACACCACATTTTCAAATTGGCATCCAAAGGAACTATTTCATCCGCGGTTATCCGAAATATCATTGTAGACCAGTCCTATTTTGCCTCCCAGATTACAATCCCCGGGGCCGGATCATCCAGCAATCCCTATGACGCAACAAACGGGGCGTTGTGTGCCAATTTCAACACAATATTTTTAAAATGGGACAGCCGGAGCAGAGAATATATTTCTGCTGAAAAGCAAACACCCTTTCCGGACATCCTGGCAAAACAAATCAGACCCGAATCAAAAAAAACAGACAGGGTTTTGCTGTCCTATGAACTTCGCCAAAAATATCCGGGGCTACTGATGCACGATTTTCTTAAAAAAGCCGGGATTAAAATTACAGGTTCCGTCCAAACTGGTATATTTACAGGTTCCGGCAAAGAGTGCATTGTTCACACATCGTCTTTCAGCCTGGCGGACATTATTAAAAAGCTGCTACAGTATTCAAATAATTTTATTGCAAATCAGCTCATGCTGACCATGGGAAGCCGTATATCAGACCCGCCTGCCACCCTTGAAAAAGGTAAGGATCTATTGAACAAATTTGCAAAAGAAACGTTGGGTTTAAAAAATATTTCAATTGTAGAAGGCTCTGGCCTGTCCCGGCGCAACCAATTGACGCCTGCCCAGATGAGGGATATTCTTATTGCTTTTATGCCCTGGCATGAATTTTTAAGAAAAGATGGAAATGAATTTTATAAAACAGGTACACTGTCAGATGTTAGAAGCCGTGCAGGCTTTATCCGCGGGCAAAATAATCGGCTTTACCCATTCGTAATCATGCTCAACCAAACCAGCACCGGTTACGAAGCCATCCGGCGCATGCTCAAAGAGCAGGTTTCAAAGACTTGCGGAAATTCAACCCCTTGAATGTTCGATATACGCATAAGCGCTGTGATTATGAATGGATTCAAAATTTTCTGCACTCACGGAAAACCAAGTGATATTGGCATCTTCGATAAGTGCCTTGGCCACATCCCGCACAATGTCCTCTACAAACTTGGGATTATTGTATGCTTTTTCCGTGACATACTTTTCATCTGCTCGTTTCAGTACGGAATAAATATCGCAGGATGCCGCCTTTTCAACCAGATCGACAATTTCTTCGATCCAGATAAATTTATGAAACCTTGCCGCAACCAGCACCTCGCCCCTTTGATTGTGGGCGCCATATTCTGAAATTTCTTTGGAGCAAGGACACACCGATGTAACAGGGACAGCGACTTTTAACACCAAATCCGCTTTTTTCCCGTCATTGGAAGAGCCGACAATCGTGCAATTATAGTCCATCAACCCCTTGGATTGGGTGCGGGGAGATGTTTTTTCAATAAAATAGGGAAAAGATATTTCAATGTGTGCAGACTTTGCCCCAAGAGAGGATTTCATATCTTCAAGAATGCTGGTCAGAGAATCAAGCGACACCGGTGTATTGACGGTATGCAGCAATTCCACAAAGCGGCTCATGTGGGTACCTTTGCACTGATGGGGTAAATCCACATACATATTTACTTCAGCCACCGTGGACTGGGAGCCGTTTGCCTTATCCCGCACAATTATCGGGTGTTTCAGCCCCTTAATCCCGACTTTATCAATGGGGATATTTCTAAAATCGGGCTGATTCTGCATATCAATCAACATGGCGTCTCTAAAAGATAATCAGTAGCGATGTTGCCCATTGCCCTGAATATATTCCCTTTTATATGGTTGTTCTGCCGGTACATACGTTCAAGCATATCCGCAACATCCTGCCTTTTCGTAAAACCGGCGCTTGGGCATGTATTAACAAAGTCCGGCAGATCACAAAGTTGGGCAAAACTGTTAATCTCATGCTTTTCAATATATGACAAAGGCCTGATGATATCAAAGCTTCCACCGAAAAATGATTGATTGGGCTTCATTGTTCCGATCTTGCCTGCGTAGAAAATATTAATAAACAAGGTCTCAATCAAATCATCCTTGTTATGCCCCAGGGCAAGTTTTTTACACCCATGCTCCCGGGCCAGTTCAAATAGTCGTTTACGCCGCAGTCGGCTGCATAAAAAGCAGGGATTTTCCCTGTTTCCATCAGAATGGGCAATTCTGCCGTAATCGGTTTCTTCCACCAGCATACCCTGATGCTCACCCTTATATCTTTCATTGATATAGGATTCCAGTTTTTTCACAAACGGGTTGTCAAATCCCGGATCAATGTAAGCAGGCACAACTTCAAATGAAACAGGGGCTTTTTTCTTTAAAGAGACAAGAAGATGGAAAAGGGCTAAACTGTCTTTTCCTCCGGACACCCCCACCAGTATCCGGTCGTTATTTTCGATCATCCGCCAGTCATGAATCGCCTTGCCAAGCAGATGCATTAGACGCTTTGTCAGCCCTTTACCCAAAACTACTTATTCGTCGTCAGCCTCAGGATCTTTCTTGACAACGATCCGGTTAGCGGCAATTTCACGCAGGACGGTGACAACATCTTCGTTTTTCGAGGAAGGTACAAGAAAATCAGCCCCTTCCCTGACCTGGCGAATCCGCTTGGCTGCCAGGTGTACAAGCGTAAAACGGTTATCTACATTCTTCAAACAATCTTCGATGGTTACACGTGCCACAGCACTTTCCTTTCTAAAATTTACCTGCCATTTCGAGGAACTCGAAAAAAATCAGATTGAGAAAACAATAAATCAAAGAATATCAATGACTTCATAAACCCGTTTGCCACCCGGCGCCTGGACAATGGCCTCATCTCCCTGTTCTTTTCCAATCAGGGCCGAGCCAAGGGGAGAAGTGACGGAAATCTTGCCTTTTTTGATATCCGCCTCATCCTCACCGACAATCATGTATTCTTGTTCTTCTTCGGTATCCAGATTTTCCACAAGAACCCGACTGGCAAACCGAATGACATCCTTGGGCACAGAATTGGGATCAATTACTTTGGCCTTTCCAATTTTATAGGAAATCTCACCGATCCTGCCTTCAATGAAAGACTGACGCTCTTTTGCAGCATGATATTCGGCATTTTCAGACAGGTCTCCATGTGCCCTGGCCACTTCAATGGCTCTGATTATTTCAGGACGATCCACGGTTTTCAGTTTTTCCAGTTCTTTTTTCAAGGCTGCAAAGCCTTGTGTCGTTACAGGTATCTGGTCCAAAATTTAAAATTTACTCCATAGTTTTGTTTTTTAATTATCGCATCCGTCCAATAACAGTACTTCCGGCACTTGTTTTATCGCCAAGCCCAACAAGGACTTCAAAGTCCTGGGGCAGATAAAGATCCAACCGTGATCCAAATTGAATCATACCGTATCGGTCGCCTTTGTGAACTTGTTCATTGGGTTCCACGCAGTTGACAATACGCCTGGCAATCAAACCGGCAATCTGTACACACGCATAACGGCGGCCATCTCCCGTTCTTATTACCAACGCATTGCGCTCATTGTGAACACTTGCTTTATCAAAAGATGCGTTTACAAATTTACCCGGATGATATTGAACTTTTTCAATTATTCCACTAAAGGGAATACGATTGACATGAACATTGAACACATTCATGAAAATACTGACCTTCTGACATGGCTCATCCATATATTCACACCGGGCCATGGGTTCTATAACAATCACCTTTCCATCTGCCGGTGAGATCAGTAGGTCTTTACCTTCGGGTACCCGACGCTCGGGATCCCGGAAAAACCAGGTAACAAACAACGTAAGCAGCAGCGCAAGCACGCCTGTTTTCGGTAACCCAAAATAAAAAAACATCCCCGTAACAAGGATGGCTGCAACAACGTATTTAACGCCTGGCATGGCAATGGGTAGCACCGCCTTTGCCGGCCATTTAGAATTATCCATATTCTTTTACCTAATAGTGCCTATCCACAACCTAATATTTATATCAAGCCTGCCAATATCTTGTCAAGCACCTGTTTTCTCTTCAAAATGAATCTGTGCATCTGATTTGCGAAGATAAACCGGATTCAGGGGATGATTCTTAAAATCAAATCCGCCGTCTTCGGACAACCCGGAAATAACCAATGCACAGGCACTTACTCCGTCCATGGACGGGGAAGAAAACACTGCCCGGCCCGCTGTTCTGCCAGCAATTTTTTCCCGGTACACCTTTGACCCGGAACCTACAAACAATGCATCTGAACCGGCCTGATCAATGGCAGCCTCAGGGGAACATACCATTTCCGCCCCCTTTTGAATGAGCCTGCCATACTGGAACTGATAAATGGCAGAATACACTTCGTTGCGCCGGGCATCCATCATCACGCACACAGGCGCTTGTGCATGATTGAACCTGAATGCAATACCGTCAAGGCTAGAAATGCCGGCACAGGGCTTGGATACGGCCCGAGCCAGTCCCTTGACCATGCTGATGCCGATGCGAAGCCCGGTAAAACTGCCGGGCCCCTTGGCTGCAATGAATCCATCTATCTGCTTGACGCTCAGCCCCTGCCTGCTTTCAACGGCCTGCTCAATCATAGGCAACAGCCCCTTTGAATGGGTCTGGCGACTGAACAGACTGGACTCAAAAATCAGGGTTTTATCTTCAAACAGAGCCATGCTTGCGCCCTGCTCTGCCGTACTCAGGGCAAAAAGGTACATTATTCGTCTTCCAGAGCGATATCCAGGACCTCCCTGACATCCTTCACACAAATAAACGTCAGCTTGGATTTGACGGATTTTGGTATATCATGGAGATCTCTTTTATTTTTCTCCGGGATAATCACGGTCTTGATACCCGCTCTTAATGCGCCCAGGGCCTTCTCTTTAAGGCCGCCGATGGGAAGCACCCTGCCCCGCAAAGAGATCTCACCGGTCATACCGACCTTGTTGTTTACTTTTTTACCGGTAAACGCAGACACAAGGGCCGTAGCAATGGCGATACCGGCCGAAGGACCATCCTTGGGAATGGCGCCTGCAGGAACATGGATATGGATATCGTTGGCTTCAAAGTCGTCCTTGTTTATACCCAACTCTTCCTGGTTGGCTTTGGTATACGTCAATGCCGCCCTTGCAGACTCCTGCATCACCTCACCGATCTGCCCTGTGAGCTGTAACTCGCCCTTACCTGGAAATAAGGATATTTCTATATATAGATGCTCGCCGCCCACTTCGGTCCATGCAAGTCCTGTGGCCAAACCGACTTGACTCTCTTCCTGATCCATTTCATTGATAAATTGAGGGGGCCCAAGGTACTTGGTTAAATTCTGGCAGGTAACGGCAAACTTGCCCTTCTGACCTTCGGCAATCTGGCGGGCAATTTTGCGGCATACCGAGTCCAGTTTTCTTTCAAGCCCCCGGAGACCTGCTTCCAAGGTATATTCTGAAACAATGGACTCTATGGCGTTGGGACTGAAATTAATGGCACGCCGGATCAAACCATTGTCCTTGAGCTTTCGTGGCAAAAGATGCTGTTTGGCAATGACCACCTTTTCCTGGCGGGTATATCCGGTAAGGTGGATCAATTCCATCCTGTCAAGCAGGGCAGAAGGAATGGTATCGGCCATATTTGCCGTCAAAACAAACAACACATCGGACAAATCAAAGGGCATATTCAGGTAATGATCAGAGAACTCGGCATTTTGTTCAGGATCCAATGCCTCCAGAAGCGCGGATGACGGATCACCCCTGAAATCATTTCCCAGCTTGTCAATTTCATCCAGCATAAACACCGGATTTTTGGTGCCGCATTGACGAAGCCCCTGTAAAATCCGCCCAGGCATGGCGCCAATATATGTTCGTCTGTGCCCCCGAATTTCAGCCTCATCACGAATCCCGCCCAAAGAGACCCGGTGAAACTTACGCTTCATGGCCTTGGCAATGGCCCGGCCAAGGGAAGTTTTACCCACACCCGGAGGGCCAACAAAGCAGATAATCTGCCCCTTTTTCTTTGGATTGAGCTTACGCACACTTAAGTACTCAAGGATACGTTCCTTGGCCTTGTCCAGCCCATAATGATTCTGGTCCAAAACCTCCTGGGCCTTTGTGATGTCCAAAAAGTCCTTGGTGGTTTTGCTCCAGGGCAATTCAACGATACAATCCAGATAGGTCCTGACCACCGAGGCTTCAGAAGAATCAAAATGCATCTGCTCCAGGCGGTTCAACTGCTTGAGCGCCTCTTTTTCACACTCTTCCGGCAGCTTGCATTTTTTTATTTTCTGCTTAAAGTCAGCGATCTCGGCAATTTTATCATCGCTTTCCCCAAGCTCTCTGTGGATCGCTTTAACCTGCTCACGAAGGTAATAATCCCTCTGGTTTTTTGAAATTTCATCTTTGACATGGGTCTGAATTTTTGCCTGAACCGTCGACAATTCAAGCTCCCGGGCCAGAAGGTCATTAACCCGGGTTAAACGCTCAACAGCATCCGTGGTCTCAAGGAGCGACTGGGCATCCTCTACTTTGAGATTAAGGTTGGATGCCACAAGATCCGCAAGTTTCCCCGGAGAGTCGATATGGGACAAAAGATCCCCTACATCACCGGAAAACTCGCCCTTGAGCGCCAGAAGTTTTTCGCTGTTCTCCTTTACGTTCCGCATCAAGGCTTCAATTTCTATGTCAATGGAATCCGGTTCGACATCAGTAACCGTCTCCACCCTAACCTTAAAAAAAGAACGCTTTTGAACAAATTCAACGAGCTTTGCCTTGGAAATACCCTGGACCAACGCCTTGATCCTGCCATCGGGCATTTTGATCATCTTCTGAACCCGGGCAATGGTTCCGATATCATAAACATCCTCCGGCCCCGGCTTTTCCATTTCCGAGTCTTTCTGGACCGACAGGAAAACGTACCGGTCAAAGTCCACACACTCTTCAATGGCCTTGATGGACTTTTCCCGTCCGACAAACAGGGGAAGCAGCATATCTGTAAAGACCACCACATCCCTGACCGGCATCATGGGAATCACCTTTGGGATTTCTTCGACATTACCTTCTTTTTCGATTATTTCAATCAGATCATCTATATCTGCTTCTGCCATTTATGCTCCTTGATTACATAACGGCCATGGGCCGTGCCTGCATTTTACAACCGGATATCCCCCCGGCACATGGTGAAAGAATATAAGACCCTTTCATAAAAAAACAGGACCAGACCGGAACCCACCTGGCCGCCTGTGGTTTTCGGATTGGCCCTCACATACGGGCTTTGGTGCACTTATTCCTTAAGTTGTAACTACAATATAGCAGAAAAATATTATTACAATATCCTTGAAAAAATATTTTTATCATTGAATAGTGTATCTAACGGCTATGCCCCCCGGTTTTTCACCTAAGGCATGCCATGCCAAATCATGAAAGAAGCGAAGCGATTCATTTTAGTTCTTTCATATGAAACTATAGCATAAAACCGTCAAACATCCCAGGTGCGTTAAAAAAATAGCATCATTTTTCAAGGAGTATTATGTTCCCGCAATCCATTTTTATTGCTGTCATGGCTTTTGTTTTTGGTTCCTGTATCGGCAGCTTCCTTAACGTGGTCATCTGCCGGATACCCCAAGGAAAGTCCATCGTATCTCCGCCGTCCCACTGTCCGGTCTGCAACCAGAATATTCCATTTTATCTTAATATTCCAATCCTAAGCTATATATTGCTCACGGGGAAATGCAGGTTCTGCAACACATCCATTTCAATTGGCTACCCCTTGGTGGAAATGATCACCGGAATGCTGTCCCTGGGACTTTTTTTTAAATTCGGGCCGACGCCCACCGCACTTTTTTATTTTCTTTTCTGCGCAGTACTCATTGTGGTCTCTTTTATTGACATAGATCACCAAATCATTCCGGACAAATTATCCCTACCCGGAATTCTATTTTTTTCAACATCTTGTATTTTTGTGCCACAAATGCAGTTTCTGTCGGTTATTTGGGGAATTCTGGCAGGCGGCGGTATTCTATACCTTGTAGCCCTATCATATTATTGCATTCGCAAGCACCAGGGCATGGGAGGCGGAGACATCAAACTGCTTGCCATGATCGGTGCCGCCACAGGCGTAAAAGGAGTATTTTTCACACTATTTACAGGCTCTGTTTTCGGCACCCTTGGCGGCCTGGCGGCTTTGGCCCTGAGCAAAAAGCCAAACAGCAGGCAGTCAAAAATTCCATTTGGCCCCTTTCTTTCCCTGGGGGCTATTCTCTATATTTTCTGGGGAGAACCCTTGATACAGTGGTATTTCAATTTCCTTAGGTAATATCTAAACGAAAAGTCGCCATCAAAATCATGAAACCGGGCAACTTTTCGTCCATACCTTAAAACCATTATCTATAAACTAATGACCGTGGCATCACAGGACATATTGATAAATTCTGCCGCTGACGCCATGCGAGCCCCTTCAATAAGGTCATCTTCTTTAATCTGGCGGGCGTTGGCGCAGGGTGTGCAGACCAGAATCGGCACATCATGGGCCTGAAGGTATGCCAGAAGGTCATCGGCCACATCACCGGTTGCAGCCCTGACATGAGTAATGATGCCTTCTTTGGCCAGATACACCCCTTCATCCAGTAAAAAAAGACTGGTGTTTTTCCCCTCTTTGTGAGCTATGGTTGCAAGGTGAATAGCCCTGGTCGCCCGGTTGGTGTCATTGGTGCCGCAGGATAACGCAATTACAACATTGTTTGTCATGGTTTTCTCCTAATCTTAATTTTTAACGATTTCTAAATTGAAAACAATCTAACGCTTGAAGTATTCATGTCACACGGTATCTTAGACCTTCATGAATTCAGACAAATGCAAAAACCTCGCCCAAACAAACCGAATTCAGACATAAAGTTAAAAATTATTGAATAGATACCCGATAGGCGCTTTAAATATTCGAATAAATATTACCGACAAAACAGAATATGACACACAAATGTTTTGTTAGGTGTCTCAAAACATTTGTGTATAGATACATATCGTCTTCAGCAGCCTCAATTTAAACCTGATAAGGCACGGATAAATTCTCTACCAGTGCATAAGCAAAACCAACAACGAAACGGGAGAGTAATTTGGTAACTTGTTGACACTCGAATATAAAAAGCCAAGTCAACTCAATTTCCAAACGAATTATGGCACGATACCTGCTTAACAAACATTCAAAGTTAATCGATACGAACTCAAAAATTTTACAGTATTGATCTAAGTGCTTCACCAACAAAAAAAAACGAATTAATGACTCAATTCCTACTTAGTTAAAGGAGATAGACATGAATCAGCAAAATCCAAACATGCCCCTGCTTGGCGACGAATTTCCGGAATTAAATGTGGACACCACCCATGGCCCCATGAGTCTACCCAAAGACATGAAAGGCAAATGGTTTGTTCTTTTCAGCCATCCGGCGGACTTCACCCCGGTATGCACCACGGAATTTGCAGGGTTTCAAAACCGAGTTGCCGAGTTTGAGAAAATGGGAGTGAAGCTAATCGGCATGTCAGTGGACCAGGTATTCAGCCACATAAAATGGATTGAATGGATTAAAGAAAAACTTAATATAGAAATTACTTTCCCAGTTGTTGCCGCCAACGACTCGGTGGCAAACAAATTGGGCATGCTGCACCCTGGTAAGGGTTCAAATACGGTTCGGGCGGTATTTGTGGTTGACCCTGAAAGCAAAGTGCGTCTGATCCTGTACTATCCCCAGGAAATTGGACGGAATATGGACGAGATTGTCCGGGCCACAAAAGCACTAATTACATCAGACCAGAATGGAGTTGCCATGCCTGCCAACTGGCCGGAAAATGAACTGCTCAAAGACCGGGTAATTATTCCGCCGCCAAAGTCACAAAAGGATGCAGCCCAACGACTGAGCCAATATGAAGGCTATGACTGGTGGTTCTGCCACAAATCCCTGTAAGCCGATTCAACTATAATCAGCATAGAGCCTGGAAATGTATATCTTTTTCCGGGCTCTCTTGCGACATCAATACATCTCTTTCAACAAAATTCAGCTCCAAACATCACTTACCTCAAAAGGAGGCCTGCACCATGTATTTTAATCAGATTTCAGTGAAAGGCCTTGGGTGCCAGTCCTATTGCATCGGCTGCCCCGCAGCCCAGCAAATGATGGTCGTTGATCCCAAAAGGGACATTCAGGACTATCTGGACATCGCTTACCAGGAAGGTATGCGCATCACCCATATTGTTAACACCCACCTTCATGCGGACCATATTTCAGGCGACCAGGAATTGAGTGCGGCGACAGGTGCGGATATCTATATCAATGACAGTGTAGAAATCAGCTATCCCCACAAGGCAATCGAACCGGGAGATATTTTCACCCTTGGGGCCGCAAAGATTGAAGTGCTGCACACACCCGGCCACACACCCAACTCTATTTCTCTGGTCGTGACAGACACAGGGCGCTCGGATAAACCGGAAATGATTCTGACCGGAGACCTGCTGTTTGTGGGGGATATCGGCCGGCCGGACTTGCCCGGCCCCGAAATTTTGGACGAACAAGTCGAGAATCTTTACAACAGCCTGTACAAAACCCTTGCAGCGTTCCCTGACTACCTTGAAGTATACCCTGCCCATGGAGAGGGATCATTGTGCGGCAGAGGCATGAGTTCAAAAAAAAGCTCCACACTGGGATATGAACGCAACGCCAACCCCATGCTGCAGTTTGATTCCTTTGACGCATTCAAAGCAAATATTATGTCCGCCTTTCCAGCCCGACCCAAAAGCTTTTCATACATTATTTCCACGAACAGGAAAGGCGCAGACCTGCTGGACGCCTGCACCCTGGACAAACGCTTGACCCCCGACCAATTTCAGGAATTGATGTCGGAGGACACCACACTGGTCATGGATACCCGGGACAGTGCGGCATATGGCGGATTTCACATTCCCGGCAGCATCAACATCGGGTTCGAAAAACAATTGGCCAATTGGGTGGGCATGGTTATTGACCCTGGCACGGAACTGCTGCTGGTGGTGGAGAACCGCGATGCCTATGACCGGATGCTCACCGAACTTCACCGAATTGGATATGACGCAGTTCTGGGATATCTATCAGGCGGTATAAACGAGTGGCTTATGAGCGGCCGACCTGTAGATCAACTCGCGCAAATTTCCCCGCTCCAGCTTCACAAAAAAAATGGCCCTGACGGACCGCTAATCCTGGATGTCCGCACCATGGCAGAGTGGAACTCCGGGCATATTGAACACGCCGTTCACTTTCCTTTGACGGATATTTTAGATCATAAAATGCCCCAAGCGGACAAGGACCAGGAGATCATTTTGCAATGCGGCAGTGGATATCGCTCCAATATCGCAGCAGGTTTCCTTAAAGATAAAGGATTTGGCAACATAAAATCACTGGCCGGCGGCGTATTCGCCTGGCACAATGCAAATCTTCCTTTAGTGTTAGTGTAGCAAGCTAAACGTTTTTCAAGTTCATGATCAAATTTCAAAGACCACGAACAGGCTGAATTTTGATCATGAACTTTCATCCGAATAACAGATTTCAAGCAGCACTTTGCCCTTGGTTGTTCGAAAGGGAACAGCAATAACGTGACTGCCCGTGTCTGTATGCAAAATTTTTTCGGTTGGACCCGTCACAACATTTACGAATTTTACCTTTACCTTTTTCCCTAATTCCCCAATCTTAGTAGTAACATGCCCTGCAACCATATTGCAGATTTCCCCAACCGCATCTGTAATTTCATCATTAATTTCAGTCATTTCTTCGCCAAACATGGCCGACACAACACCTAAAATACTTTTCTCAGTAAAAGAAATCGCAACCGTTGCTTCCAAATCACCCTCAACTGTCAAAAGGCCTGAAATATCAGCACAATGAGCGGTATTTCTCTTTAAAAAAGGCGGCTCCGGCTTTACTTTTACTAGTGCAGTGGTATCAAGAATGTGTAAAGTTCCTTCAATAAAAGGATTGACAAGCGCTACGTCCATTTTCACCTCCTGTTTTCAAACATTCTATGCCGTCCCAAGAAAAGTGGCAACGAATTTTTAACAAAACGCAATAAAGACTTGACACGCAGGGCTCAACGACGTAACGTACCCAGAAAAGCTGAATGATTTTTTTCACTAAAATATGCGTTTAACTTAAATATTTCCTAACAACCCCCCCCAAAAAAAAGGAGTGAGCACGATGAACAAAGGCGATTTAATTAATAAGGTTTCAGAAGTCCTTAGCAGTAAAAAAGATGCGCAGGCAGCCGTTGATTGCATGATTGAAACCATCACGGAGGCCTTGGCCGCTAATGACTCTGTTACCTTGGTAGGTTTTGGCACATTCAAAACCGCTGAAAGAAAAGAGAGAAAGGGCAGAAATCCCCAGACAGGAAAAGAGATTAACATTCCGGCTAGAAATGTCCCCAAATTCGTACCCGGAAAAGCGCTCAAAGACGCTGTAAAATAATTCCATTCTCCCCCCCCCAACACTTTGGAAGTCATAGGGATTTAAATTTCAGCTCACCGAACATGGCAGTTGCAACAGGCAAACGCCATCGTTAAAAGCCAAGAAAGAAAATCCTTATGACTTCCTCTGAGGGGTGGATTTTAAGTAAATTTAGACAAAATCGAGACCCAACCCTATGTGAATTTAATTTTCATTTGGATTCCAAGACGTTCAATCAATTTGTAAAAATTTTCATGTAACGTTAGGGTTACCGCCTGATTTGGATGATAGGGCATGGAATTCGACGTAAAAAATATATTTGTCCCTTCGGTGGGTGTGAATTTGGTATTCAACATCAATACCGATTTCCCAGCTTCAAAATCATCTATTATCTATGATGCTGACTACGAAGAAGAGACCATCACCATTGCCCAACCGACGCCTCCCGTAACACCACGTACCCCATTTGACCAACTCCACCTGACAACACTGGTCTATATTGATCAACGCCGATTACGGATAGGGATTCCCTGTAGTCCTTCCCGGTTCATCAACAACTACCCAATGGCCGACGGATCTCCGGTGAAGGCAATTGTACTTAAATACCGATTACCGGCAATAGAAACCAATATAAGGGCCGCGTTCAGACTCTCGCTGACCGGCAGATATACAGTAAAGGCTAAAATACTATACAACGAGCAGGAATACAGGACGCCAGGTGATTTCAAAATAAAGGACATCTCCTTTTCAGGATTGGGTATCGTCATACTCGAAAAAAAAGAAAAACGCTTACACCCTCTGGCTACCCTCAAAACCAGAACAAAAATGATTATGGGACTTGCCTTGGTAGACCGTGATCAACCCGAAACCATAGGAACCTTTCCCATACAAATTCAAGTTGCGCGAATAAAACCGGATTATTCGGAAACCCATACCTTAATCGGCTTGAAAATCACCAATATTACTGCAAAAGACGAAGAAGCGCTAAATCAATTCATCCATATTGCCCAGATTGAGGAATTAAAACGCCTCAGCAAACAAGACTGATTGTCTTTGAATATGCGTCTTAAGCCATTTTAAAAGATCTTTTTGATCTGAATCAAAGGACTGCCCGACTTCCGCTTCAATTTTTTCAAGTTGACCAAGCGCCTTGGCACAAGTCAGCTTGACATCCTCCTTATACCCCTTAATCGTTTCTTTTGGATCACCGCCGCAAAGGCATTTTAAATGCTTACAAAACTCTGGGGCGGATTCCGGCTTTTCATTAAAATTTCGCACAAGAATTCGCTGGGCCAACACCCTTACCCTATCGCTTTGAAAGTCTTGAGCAGCCCGACATCTTTGGGCAGCTTCAGTGGTATGAAAAATCGCAATCTCTTTTTTGTCTTTAAATGAAAAGAACCCACCCTGGTACAAATCCGCGTCCGGGTCAATATCAGGCACATGGGGGTATTTGAAATTTCGATGAAAATTTACCGTTCGATCAAACATTTGCCTATTTTTCATTATAAAATCAAGATTTTGGATACAAGCGGTGCGTGATGAGGAAGATAACTTCTCCCAAAACCGATCCAGGGCAGGCAAAATAAACAATTGGTCTCCCGGCTTCTTCCGTATTGTAATAAGCTCATACCCACCAAAGGCTTCATCAATCCGATCAAACAGACCGTCCTTATCCAAACGAATCCACAGGCTCTGATTTTTATACGGCACAGATCCACCCACATAAACCACGGGCACCATGTAGTTGCAGTCCGCACCAAATGAGACGGATACCATAAGCGCAATATCCATTCCGTACCTTTTGGATAAATCCGCTGATTGAAGCGTGTTCATGCGTTTAAGATCAACATTTTTATCAAAAAAACCGACGACATACGACCAAATTTCACTGTATTTAACAAAGGCCTTTGCGAGCCCGACGACAGATTCAACATCGCTCATGGCTTCATGGGCCCTGCCTGAAGTTTCAAATCTATTTTGCCGGGTTAAGTGCTCAAGTTTCATGGTTGTCTGCCCATTTTCGAGCTTGGGCCAGGAAAGCGCCTGGGAACAAAAAAGGTAATATATTAATGTCACAGGCAGCATATCCATGCGACTGCACCCGTTGGAAAACTGATGCGAATAGGGATCCAATAGATTACGATAAAAAAGAAAACGCAAAAATTCATCATCAAATCCAAGGGAATTATACCCGACACTGATGGTCTGAGGCGTGTTCAAAAGCCGATGGATTTTTAAGGCAGCCTGGTATTCACTAACTCCTGAATCGAGTACTTTAGCGCTAAGCCGATGGGTAAGAAATGCCCATGGAGAAGGTACAATATCTTCCCTGAGACGAATAACAACCTCATCTCTGCTGATCTCATTTAAAGATAGATCCGTTCGAATGCACGCAAAGGTCAGGACCTGATCAAAGGCAGGATTCAGTCCGGAGGTTTCTATATCATAGAATAAAAGTGTCTGCATTGACCATACCCCAATACCGTAGAATGTTTATATGTTGAGGATATATGCGAAAAGCGAATCATGCGCTGAAAACTTAAAAAGGGAGAGCAAACCCAAGCTTGCACTCCCTTTTTAAATTTTGAAGATAATGTTTTGAACGCGTAAAAAACGTAGATATATTTATCTTTTTGAAAACTGAAAACTGGCTCTTGCGCCCTTTTTCCCGTATTTTTTACGTTCTTTCTGCCTGGCATCCCTGGTAAGAAAACCTGCAGATTTCAAAACACCGCGCAGATCCGGGTCTGACAAAACAAGCGCTTTTGACACGCCTTGACGAATGGCACCTGCCTGACCGGTGTACCCACCACCCATCACAGTGATTTTGAGGTCAAAGGCATCGCTTTTATCAGTAAGAACCAGAGGAGATATCAGCACCGCTCTGTTTGACGGAACATCAAAATACTCATCTAATTCTCTGTTATTAACAACGACTTTCCCTGTACCAGGTATCAGCCACACTTTGGCCACAGAATTTTTCCGCTTACCTGTTGCGTAAAATTGGTTTGCACTTTCCATTTATCGTATCAAGTCCTTATGTATTAGAATTCGACGACCTGAGGCTTTTGCGCAGCGTGGGGATGCTGATCGCCTGCATAAACAAACAATTTTTTCCCAAGCTTGCGGCCCAGTCTGTTTTTTGGCAGCATGCCTCGAACAGCCTTTTTCAAGACATCTTCGGGTTTTGTTTCAAACATCTCTTTGGCTGTTTGGGATTTGATTCCTCCGATATAACCGGAATGGCGGTAATAGGTTTTCTGTCCCATTTTATTTCCGGTCAAACGGACCTTATCCGCATTGACAACAATTACCCAGTCACCAGTATCCACATGGGGAGTGTAAAGTGTGTTGTGTTTACCCCGGATTCTATACGCTATCTGGGAAGCAAGCCGCCCAAGCACCTGGTCCTTTGCATCAATAATGCACCAGTTCTCTTTGTTGTCAGATCTTTTTGCACTGTATGTATATTTTTCCAATGTTCTCCATGCTCCTCTAAATAAACGCAATCAGGCATAACTACATAAATTCGTTTCTAAAGTCAAGGATTATTTACAATTCAATCTGTTTTTCTTCTTTCTGGTTTGGGCTACCGGCCTTTGAAAAAAACGATTTTTCTTTCCTGGCAGGCTCCATTTTACTGGATGTTTTACAGGATATATCCGCATTAAGCACACCACCGTTTTCTACGATCAGGTCCTGGCATACAACTTTTCCGGCACAAGAGCCGGTTGCCAGAATAATCAATTCTTTAGAGGCGATCAGTTCCCCTTTAAAATTGCCGCCGATGGTCAGGCTCGATACCTTTGTCAAAGTTGAGTTGACCTCACCATCCTGGGCAATAATTACAACATCTCCATTAATTGTACCCCTTACTTCTCCTTTGATGATCAGTTTCCCACAACTTTCGATGGAGCCGTCTATCTTGAGTTCCTTATCAATGATACTTAAATTCTTTGTATTTTTTCTCACAACGGCCGTCTCCTTACAAAGCACTTAAAATTTGAAAATCCGTTTCAATTCTGTTTATTGTTTCCTGTGTCAATGGTGGTCTGAAACAACAGTTTTTCCGTTTCATCAAAAATAAACACAGAAGCATCGGAAAAATCCTCAAGCGGCACCTTGGTATTGATGGTGAAATGAACAGGTTTAAAACGTGAAATGGAAAAATAATGACCTTGGCTATAGGGACCTGGTACACCGCTTTTCATAATCGAGGCTTTGGGTATCACCACCCACTTATCAGGTGGGGCATCTTTGGGTTTAAGAACACAAAAAATCCGACCGGATATTTCCTTGGAATTTTCCGTGGTGTTTCTTACATTGAACCGAACGACGATCTCATTGGCATTACGGCCCGATGTCAGGGAAAACGATCCAATACTGACGACAGATACCGTGTCAGCCTCTTGCTGATCGTCAACCGGCTCTCCGGGTCCATCGGGTTGGACTTGGCCTACTGCGGGTTTATTTTTACCAGGCCCGTCCGGCTCTTCTTCTGGGATCTTGGAATCAGGTGCCGTGTCTGTTGCCACAGATTCATTGCGTTCTTTTTTTTCCTGTTTACCTGAACGTTTTTCTTTTTTGGGAGGCTCCTGCCCAATCCGTCCGGCAAGGGCCAGGGCTTTAAGCTCACCTGCATTACCTGTCATCACCAGCCTGGCCATCAAAAGCTCTTTTTCCCTGGTTAAACGGTCTACCTCTTTTTCAAAAGCGTCCTGGGTATTTTTTAATTGATTCTTTTGATTATTTGCTTTGTCATAAAGCCTATAAAACGTAATCGTACCCAGCCCTCCAGCCAGGCTGAGCACCAGAAAAAAACAAACAAGAACTTTAAGAAAAGCCCCGGATCGTATTTCACCAAAATCATTAACGATCAAAATTGTGTTTTCCCCGCGCAGTTTATGGGGCGCAGGTTTTATTTGGGCTATTTCCCTTTCCAGTTCTCTCGAAATATCTTCCATTCTCCATCCTGTCTGATAAGTTTAAGCTGTTTTCTTCCATGGGTTGAAAATCCACTGGACTCATAGTACTGGACAAAGCTGACCGTATACCCCCCGTCTTTGGTGGGAAAGGCCTTAAAATTCTTACCGGTAACCAAAATATAGTCATATTTTCGAGCAAGTTGTTTCTTGCGTTTTACCCATGCCGTTTTACCCATGCCGTCACAAACAAAATCACTGGTATAAAATCGTGCGTATTTATCCATATTTTTTGCAGACCAGGCAGCCATCCACTGTTGAACGGTTTCAACCACCAGTTTATCTGTCGACTCATCTTGGAAAAGCATTCTGGAGGCTGCCAGCAACGGCGGTTCACCTGAATTAAACGCCGTATCTTTTGTCTGGAAAAGATCTCCGACGATCAGGGGAGAAGCAGTCCCTTGATGAATAAAAAACTGCCGTTTACCCAAGTAAACCTTACGACCGTCATTTCGGGAAAGACTCATGTCACAAAGGGCAACAACAACGCCTCCCTGGGCATAGATACCTGAATTTTCCAGCAAAATTTCAAACCCGTCGGGGTCTTTTGCAACAGCTTTATCCCGGAGACCAAGCCATGTTTCCCACCATGAAATATCCGGAAGATAGGTCTTGTCATAAAACGAAAGGTAATCATGATAACTTTGTGCAGCCAACGCCTTGGCCCATTGGTCGAGAAATTGGTTAATCTTTTTTTGAATCAGCGTCAGCGCCTCAATGGAAGTATAATCGATCTGCTCCACAATAATCAAGGGGGTGGCATCCAGGTGAATAAAATCGGACAACGCAAGAATATTTTTATTTTCCAGGGCAATGCAGCCATTTGAATCCATGGGCTTTAAAACCTTATCGGTGCCGTGAATCCATATGGCCGACCCCTGCTTGCCAAGGCGCAGATCCAAAAAATTGGGATAATCTGACGGAAAGGCTTTTTGTCCGTATACCGGTGTCAGATATCGGTCCTCAAATTCATCTTTTAGAAAATAGACGCCTTCCGGGGTTCTTTTATCTCCGGCCCGGGTTTTAGATCCCGGGCTCGTCCCCGTGGAGCAAGGCACCTGGAACACAGGACTGCCAAGGCCATTTTTTGCAGAGTAGACATAAAGTGTCTGGCTTTTTTTCTCCACAATAATGGCATTTTCATTTTCAGGAATCCGGATCAAAGCCCCCGGCACGGATGCCGCAAAGCCGGTTCCCGGAGAAAACCAGCCCAGACAGATCGTCAGGATTGTTACACGGATTAGAATGGTTAATTTCGTTTTACTGATCATTTACCCTCTTTTTTCCAAATTTAAATGCCGGTATGCATTTTCCGATGCTTTTCTGCCGCTGGACGTTCGCAGCACAAGACCAATTTTCAATAAATAAGGTTCCACCACATCCACCAGGGTGTCGGTCTCCTCCTGTAAGGTGGCCGAAATCGCTTCTATCCCCACAGGTCCGCCGTTGTAAAACCGAATTATGGTTTCAAGATAATTGCGATCCAAGGGCGTCAGACCCAGATTATCAATACCTTCAAGTGCCAGGGCTTCCTGGACACCGTTGGCCGTCATAAGCCCCTGGTGCCTGACCATGGCATAATCCCGTACGCGCTTGAGAAGCCTGTTGGCCACTCGAGGGGTCCCCCGGGATCGTTTTGCAAGCTCCCATGCACCGTCATCGGTGATACGGGTTTTCAAAAGCAGGGCCGAACGCTGAATGATCACCGCCAACTCTTCAACAGAGTAGAAATCAAGGGTTCGAAATATACCGAAACGATCTCGCAACGGCGCGGACAGAAGCCCCACCCGGGTGGTGGCACCAATAAGCACAAATTGTTTTAACCGATACCGGTGGCTTCTGGCATGAATCCCCTTGTCAAAGACAAAATCCACGGCAAAATCCTCCATGGCCGGATAAAGGAACTCTTCCACCACTTTAGGAATCCTGTGAATTTCATCCACAAAAAGAATCTCACCCTCCCCCAGATTGGTCAAAATCCCCACAAGGTCACCGCCTTTTTCCAGGGTTGGGCCGGAGGTAACGGTCAGATCTGTTCCCATTTCATTGGCAATAATATGGGACACCGTCGTCTTTCCAAGTCCGGGCGGACCGTGCAACAAGATATGCTCCAAAGGCTCCTTGCGCATTTTTGCCGCCTGGATGGCAATCTTGAGTGTTTCCACAGCTGCGGTTTGCCCCACATAATCATCAAAGCAACCGGGACGAAGGGAAACAATCTCCTGGGAGTGGTCTTCGATTTTCAATTTTTCGGACACCACGCCCTTTTTATCTGAACTATAGCTTAAGATATCTGCGTCGGAGGTCATCGGCTCTCCTGATAAATTTCGTCAAACAGGTCTTCAGGGGAACTGATCGTTGGATTTTTTTCAAGGGCTTGCCGGATCATGCGTTTTGCCGATGATGCAGAGTGCCCAAGCTGTTCGGTGAGGACCTCAGTCACCTGTGCAACCATCATCCGCTTTTCTTCTGACACAATATCCGAGGGGTCAGTCGGCACAGACGCCGCCTCGGTGATCCGGCCTGCGGCAAACGCAAGCACCTTTCCGTTCAAGGTGGCGACAATTTTTTCTGCCGTTCTTTTTCCGATACCGGCCAGTTGTGATAAAAATGCCGTATCACGGTCTTCAATGGCCCGGGCCACCTGGGGGACAGGTTTTGTCAACGCCTTGATGGCCTTCATAGGCCCAATGGCCGCCACGGTAATAAACAATTGAAAAAATTCCTTGTCATCGGGGGTCAAAAAACCGATGAGCACGGGTTTGGGCTGCCGCTCTGTGACATGGTAATAAATGTACAGCGAAATGGTTTCATCGACTTGTGATTTTTCTATGCACGCGGACAGGGTTATGGTATCCAAAAGAATCTCATAACCGATGTGGCCGGCCAGCAAAATAATGCCGTCCGACTCCTGGCGAAGAATCTTTCCCTCAAGATATGCGATCATGTTTAAATTCCTCGACCTCCCCCATACCGGAACAGCCCTGTCAATGCCATTCCCAACGCATCCGACGCATGGAAAGGACGAATGGGCTCAGGATGATTTAACAAATGGCGCACGGCACGTTCCACCTGACGCTTATCCGCTCTGCCATTGCCGGATATCACCTTTTTGACTTCCCTGACGGAGACTTCGCGAATCTGAACTCCCGCCTTGAAAGCCGCTAAAATCAATACACCAGAGACTTTTCCTAACATAATACCCGATCCCGGATATTTTTCAAGGGAGTAAATATCTTCAATCACCACAAAATCGGGCTGCTGTTCAATTAGAAAGGATTTGCTTTTACGATAAATCTGTTCCAGCCTGACCGGTGTGGATTCACCGGCATCTGTGGAAATGCTTCCAAAGGAATATCCTGAAATATGACGCCCCAGCCCCTCAATGACCCCGATACCGGTTCCGGCCAGACCGGGGTCAATGCCTATAATTTTCATATGCTGTGTTTATAGCCAAGAAAAAAAGCAATCAGTTAAGGTTTTTAAGCTTTTCCTTGGCATACTTGGCTTCCTGGGAAGTGGGATAGCGCTTGATCAGTTCTTCGAGCATCATTTTTGCGTTGGCCTTTTCACCAAGGGCGGCGAATGCATATCCCTGCTTAAGCCGGGCCGCTGCATTTTTATTTGAATTCGGATAATCATCAAGTACTTTCTGATATTCTAAAATAGCCTTTTCATACCATTTTTCAGCATAGTATGAATCGGCAATCCAAAATCTTGCATTGTCTGCGTTTTTGGAATCCGGATATTTATTGATAAAATTCTCAAACTGAATCCTGGATGTTTCGAGATCGCCCTGGTCGAAAAGTTTTTTCGCATTGCCGTACAAGCCTTCCTCGGTATCCTGCACAGGATTGACCCCAGAATCCTTATCCTGGGGAGATCCTGACCCAGTGGGCTCAAATCCCATGTATTTTTCCAGAGCTATCACCTTTTCATAGTTTCTGGAAATGGCATTATCCAGACGTTCCAACCTTTTTTCAAGGGTTCCCTGGCGTTCCTGTCCAGTGAGACCAAACTTGTAACGCACCTCTTCAAGCTGCCCCTGAATGCGATGGAAATCTTCCTTAAGCGACTGAATATCATACTTGACCTCAGCATAATTTTCACGGGTGGTTTTGGAAAACGCATCCATTTGTTGCTTAATGAGTCCAAGGTCGTCGGTGTTTGTCTGATCAAGTCTATTGCGCCGGCTGTTATTCTGTTCAATAACCGCCACCCGAGTCTCCAGGGCATCATATTGATTGGGCATCACGCAGCCGGATATTAAAACAACGGCGGCAACGCAGGGATAAAAAAACAAAGGTTTCATGTGATAGGAAATCCGAAAAGAGTTAAACGAGATATGGGTACAGACAGGTGATCTGGACTGCCTGTACCCTCCCTATGTACAAAATTAAGACGCCCTGTTGGGCTATCTTGTCTACTTGACTACAAACTGGGCACGCCTGTTGATGCGATAAGCCGCTTCAGT
Source organism: uncultured Desulfobacter sp. (assembly GCF_963666145.1). NCBI lineage: Bacteria > Pseudomonadati > Thermodesulfobacteriota > Desulfobacteria > Desulfobacterales > Desulfobacteraceae > Desulfobacter > uncultured Desulfobacter sp. The sequence continues at coordinate 1,071,459 of NZ_OY762614.1, forward strand.
GGGTGCAGGATCCAAAGGCTTTTCCTCTCCATAGCTGACCGTACCCAGACGACTGGCGGAAATACCCAAATCCACAAGATAATTTCTGGCTGCTTTGGCGCGCCTTTCACCTAAAGCCAAATTATAAACCGTGGTGCCACGTTCGTCACAATGCCCTTCAATCATTACGGTATCAGAAGGATTTGCCTGCAGCCAAGCCGCTTTTTCCCTCAGCAGCCCCTTGGCCTGTTCGGTAAGTTCAGAACTGTCATAATCAAATAAAATATTTTGATTTAAAAAGTTTGATTTGGCTTCAATAATCTGTGCCTGGCGCTCATCTTCCAGTTGCTGGGATTTAATTCTTTCGGCCTCAAGGCGGGCTTGTCTTTCGGCCTCAAGGCGGGCGGCTCTCTGGGCCTCCGTCTCTGCCTGGCTTTGATTCACTGCGCCTGGATCCGCCACCTTTGGTTTGGAACATCCAACCATGGCCACAAGCCCAACAACCAATACTGCCATCATCACATTCACCAACATTTGTTTTTTCATCGCACTTCTCCTTTTTGATTTACCTTCATGTTTTACTCCGCTGAAAGCCCTGCATCACCGGACCAATCCGGTTCACTCTGTAAGCCGGACATGGAAAGAAGCTGCCGCTGATCTGTACCGGCTGCGGTCATAACAAACAGATGCGCCTTTCCGCCGTTCCTGTTGGATTTGAATACAATCAGGCTGCCGTCCGGAGACCAGCAGGGATCTTCGTTATCGCCCTGCTCTACGGTCAACTGCACCGGATTTCCAATGTGCGGGTCAACAGATATTACAAAAATATTTATTTTATTTTTTTCAATCCCCACATAAGCGATCTTTTTGCCGTCCGGGGACCAGGCCGGGCTGGTATTATATTTTCCAGAGAATGTTATGCGCCGGGCCTCTTCCGAATCCAGCCCTTGAATATAAATCTGTGGATTGCCGGACCGGGATGAAGTAAAGGCGATCGTTCTACCGTCCGGGGAAAATTTAGGCGACACATTAGATCCCCAACTCTTGGTCACTCTTTTAATAATTTCTCCTTTGCGGGTCAACAAATATATTTCCTGATCCCCAGAAAAACTAAGGGTTGCCGCCAAATTAAGTTTTGCCGGCATCCAGTCCGGAGAGATATTAATTCCTTTATAATTAACAATTGAACCCAGGTTATCCTTAAGGTTTTTTATAAAAATATCAGGCTTTCCTTTGGCATATGAAACATAAGCGATCCATTGACCATCATAGGACCATGCTGGAGACAACGAAATACTCTTATGATGCGTGATCTGTCGGGGGTTAAATCCGTCAAAATCGCAGGCATAAATCTCTTTATTTCCGCTGGTGGTGGAAACAAAGGCAATCTTTGACCCAAAAACCCCGAAATTACCGGTCAGGGCTTTGGAAACTTCCGCACAGAACCGATGAATCATGGCCCGAATCTGGGTCTCCGGCCCCGTGTATATTTTTCCCACCAAAAGCTTTGTATTAAAGGTATCCATAAGGCGAAGCTGCAATTTAACCTGCCCCCCAGACTCTTCTATCCCGCCTGTCACCAAAAGTTCAGCCCCGATGCCTGTCCAGTCCTTAAAATTTATCTGCCCCAGTTGGATACCTGATTGCGCAGGATTGGCTAAAAAGGCAACCGAATCCATAATCTTCAAATACCCGGTAAAATCGAGCCCTGACTTTAGAATTTGTTCAGCCTGAACGCCTGCAGCAACCTCTGCCTCATGACCACCAAAACACTTGAACGCGGTCACCGCAACAGGTGTTTTATTTAAAAAAGGGTTTGAGATACTGATATAATCATAATCCTTGGCCTGGGCACTAACCGACACGAGAAGCATTATTGCCAACACCCAGACAATCTTGTTCAGCAGAAGAGAACCTTTATCTTGTTTCATCTAATCACCTGTTTATATATATTTTTCTGCAAAGCCATTTAAGTCAACGTTCTGAAATTAAAATTTTCATGCAAGCAAAAGAGTGGGCCTCAAAACGGTTTCTTGGCGGGCACTATTTAAGGCCCCGGGGAGAGAACCCGAGTACCAATTCATAGGAAAACATCCCCTTGGGCAATTTCGGCAGGGGATTGGCCCTTTGCACCGCCTTTTTAGCGGATTCATCCAGATAGTTGTTTCCGGACCGGGTCTCAAATGAAATATCCCGGATGTCTCCGCTTTTTAATATTTTTATAAAAATTCTGACTTCAAGGTCCTGATTGAGTCCGGCCATGGCATCATTGAAAATCCAATTCTGTTCAATGGCTGACTTGATAACCATCTGATAAAGTGTCAACGGGCTGGCTTCCCCGCCCCCCCCGCCGCCTGTTGCGCCGGCAATCCCGCTGCCGTTGGTATTTGCACCCGGGGCACCATTTTCCTTTGACGCCACCGAGGCCTTCATTCGGCTTAGCGCATCTTGAAGCTGGGCCTGCCTCTGCTTTTCACGTTTCTCAGCCGCTGCTTTGTTGGCCTCGGCAAGTTCCTGGGCCCGTTTCTTTGCAGCTTTTTCTTCCTGCTCTCTTTTCTTTTTAACAGGATCTTCTTTGGGCGGCTTTTTTTTAGGCGGTTCCTCTTCTCTGGCTGCGATCAACTCTTTAAGATTTTTGGGCTTTGATTTCAAACTTAGATCCGGTTTGATCACCGGAATCTCCTGCTGCAAAGGTTCATCCGGCTGGGATTGCACCTGAGAAACAGCATCAGGATTCACCTTGTCTGCATGATTAGGTGCCGGTTCTTCTGATTTAGGAGGCGGCCCTGACGTTTGGGCATTGGCAGGCCCTGGAGCAAACGTGACCAGATCCACAGTGACAACTTTAGGCTTGGGCGCTGAAAACTGAAAATCATTGAGAAAAAACAAGCTGATAAAAAAAAGCACATGGCAAATCAAAGATATCAGACACACCTTAAAAAAACCTTTGGGGTCGGTCCCTTTGGGCTCGCTGATACGCCCTCGCCTGTTCTGGATTTGAAACCGGATATTCATTGACGCCATTAACCCGCCTGGTCTTCATCCCCGGGCAGCGTAATCATGCCAAGGCTTGTGACACCGGCTTTTTTAATCTGGGACATGACGTTGACCACCACCCCATAGGGCACGCTCTTATCGGCCTTAAGGTAAACAGTTTTTTTATCCAGGTTTTCCATGACCGCTTCAAGCTTTTCTGCCAGAAATGCAGCGCTGATCTCCTGCTCGTTGATATAGACTTTCATGTCCGCATCAATGGAAATAATCAGATTCTGCTCATCGGTGGGCAGTGCCTGGGCGGTTGCCGTGGGAAGATCAACATCTACCCCCTGGACCATCATGGGGGCCGTAACCATAAAAATTATCAGTAAAACCAGCATGACATCCACAAACGGCGTCACGTTAATTTCAGACATCAAGGGGTCATTTCCTGATCCAAGCTGCATTTAAGCCTCCAGCTTTTTAAGAACATCCCGTTCAATAATATTCAAAAGATCCGACGCAAAACTTTGGAGCTCTGAATTGAGTACCCGTATACGGTCATTGAAGTAATTATAAGCAATGACCGATGGGATTGCCACGGCAAGACCGGCTGCCGTAGCCACCAAAGCCTCGGATATACCCGGCGCCACAACAGCAAGGCTGGCAGACCCCGAAAGCCCGATCCCCTGGAAGGTGCTCATGATTCCCCACACCGTACCGAACAACCCGATAAAAGGAGCAGTATTTCCGGCGGTGGCCAGAAAGGAAATCAGCTGGGTCAAGCGCCGGTTTTCCACATTAATGGCCCGGTTAAGTGTGCGTTTGACACTTCCCATAGTTTGAAGGGGCGATCCGGTATGTTTCTTTGCGGCAAGATCATCCTTATTTTCGGTTCTGGCCGCCTCCATGTAAGCGGCAAGAAAAATCCGGGCCAAAGGACTTGAACGAAGCGCTTTAGCCTTGGAAAATGCATCGGCCAAAGTCCGGCACTGCCAGAATACTTCTGTGAAATCAGCCGAGTCCCTGAATGCCGTTCTCACATACCGAAATTTTATGAATATGATAGACCAGGAGATAATGGAAAAAAACAGCAGAAGCAACATGATAAACTTTACAACGGGCCCGGCATTGGTGAGCATATATAACAGGCCGACGGATTCAGTGGTCATAGATCCTTTTCCTTAAACTATGTTGGCACCTTGGAAAACATAACAGATAAGAAGACATAAATCTACATGGTGTTCGGGCGGAAAATCACCCCTCTGTGGTGTTGCAGAAGAATTTGCAATTCTTATAACCATAGGCGTGCTAAAGAGTGCAAATCTTTTTGCGTCTTGCATCCGGACAACGTTCAGACCCGGACACAGGATTTAAGTTCAAGTAATACATATGCGATCCTAGGCCCTCGCGTCAATAAAAAAAGCCCCTTTGTCCAAGACAAAGGGGCTTGATATCACAAAATCATCCCATGACCGGGCACAAGCCGCCCATGGAATAACGGGCTTAATTACATCATACCGGGCATTCCGCCGCCCATTCCGCCCATGCCGCCGCCCATGCCGCCAGGCATGCCGCCTGCATTTTCTTCAGGCTTTTCAGCGATCATGGCTTCGGTGGTCAGCATGACAGATGCAACAGACGCTGCGTTCTGAAGGGCATAACGAACCACTTTCTTCGGATCAATAACACCGGCTTCGATAAGGTCTTCGTATACGTCGGTTCTGGCGTTGTATCCAAATGCGCCCTTACCTTCCTTAACCTTATTGATGACAACAGAACCTTCAACACCTGCGTTGTCGGCAATTTTGCGCAAAGGCCATTCAATGGCTCTGGCAATAACCCCAACACCCAGTTTTTCTTCACCTTCCACATCCAGAGTGTCAAGTGAAGGAATACATCTAACCAGGGCCACGCCGCCGCCAGGAACAATACCCTCTTCAACAGCTGCACGGGTTGCATTCAATGCATCTTCCACGCGGGCTTTCTTCTCTTTCATTTCGGTTTCAGTGGCAGCACCAACATTAATTACAGCCACACCGCCGACCAATTTAGCTAAACGTTCTTGCAGTTTTTCACGGTCATAATCAGAAGAAGTTTCATCAATCTGGGCACGAATTTGTTTTACGCGGCCTTCAAGGGCTTCTCTGGCCCCGGCACCGTCAACAATAGTGGTATTATCTTTGTCAATGGTGATAGACTTGGCTTGGCCAAGATCCTGGAGGGTAACGTTTTCAAGTTTGATTCCGATATCTTCGGATACAACCTGACCACCGGTGAGGATGGCAATATCTTCGAGCATGGCTTTTCTTCTGTCACCAAAGCCAGGTGCCTTAACAGCAGCCACGTTCAAGGTGCCGCGCAGTTTGTTGACAACCAGAGTGGCCAACGCTTCGCCTTCCACATCTTCTGCAATGATGACCAGTGGCTTACCTGTTTTTGCAATTTCTTCAAGGACAGGAAGCAGATCTTTCATGGAAGACACTTTTTTGTCACAAATCAGGACAAACGGCCCATCCAAGGCAGCAACCATTTTTTCGGTATCGGTTGCGAAATAGGGAGAAAGATATCCGCGGTCAAACTGCATACCCTCAACGACATCAAGGGTAGTGTCCATGGATTTGGCTTCTTCAACGGTGATGACACCTTCTTTGCCGACTTTGTCCATGGCTTCAGCAATGATGTTACCAATGGTTTCGTCATTGTTAGCAGAAATAGTGCCGACCTGGGCGATTTCATTCTGATCTTTGGTGGGTTTGGCCAGTTCGCCAAGAGTTTCAATGATTTTTGCTACAGCCTTGTCAATGCCTCTTTTGATACCCATGGGGTTGTTGCCGGCAACGACCAGTTTCTGGCCTTCTTCGTAAATTGCCCGGGCAAGGACAGTGGCGGTGGTGGTACCGTCACCGGCCATATCAGAAGTTTTTGAGGAAACCTCTTTAACCATCTGGGCACCCATGTTTTCAAATTTATCTTCGAGATCGATCTCTTTGGCAACGGTTACGCCGTCTTTGGTTACATTGGGAGATCCCCAGGATTTATCAATAACAACATTTCTTCCCTTGGGACCGAGGGTAACCACTACTGCATCGGCAAGGGCCTGGACACCTCTGAGCATTGCTTCACGTGCTTTGGCATCGTATTTAATTTCTTTAGCCATTGTATTTTATCTCCGTAAAATCTTTAGATTAGATTGAATTGTATACCAACTTAGGTCCGGCATCCTGAAACAACAGGTATCAGGATCTTAACGCAACATTAGTCAACAACGCCCAGTACATCGTCCTGGCGCATGATCAAATAATCAGTTCCGTCAATTTTGACTTCCGTGCCGCCGTATTTACTGAACAATACGCGATCGCCAACTTTCACATCCATGGGCAGCAGTTTTCCGTCTTCGCCCATACGACCGTTACCGGTTGCAACCACTTTCCCCTCGGCAGGTTTTTCTTTGGCTGTGTCCGGAATAAAGATACCGCCTTTGGTTTTTTCCGCCTCTTCAACACGTTCAACAAGAATTCTGTCGCTCAATGGTCTGAAACTCATGATACAATTCTCCTTTAGTTATAAAAGTTGAGCATTAAATTTTATTTTTAAATTAAGCCAGTTAAGCAGATCGCCAACTACTTTGAATCTGATTTGGGCGCTGACTTTTCTGACTTTGACGATGACTGATCGTTGGGCTTGGAACCGGCATTGGCTCCACCGTAATCCGTTACATACCACCCGGATCCTTTAAGATGAAAGGTGCTTTGGGAAATAATCTTTTTTAGGCTACCATTGCACCTGGGACAAACTTCCAGGGGGGACTCCGAAATTTTTTGAAAAACCTCTTCTATATGTCCGCACCCACTGCATTGGTACTCATAAACCGGCATTTTTGTTTTTCCTTCCTCTAATTTCCTGAAACCGCCTATTTTGCGGGACTCCTTGCTTGAAAAACAAAACTAAAATAATAAGTCTTTGTTCCTTGTCAAGGATGGAAACTTAAAATTTTTAAGGATATTTTTATTTAGAAACCTTAATACCATTTTTCATAAAATTCAAAAACTTGCAACATCCCGGAAACGGTTTTGGGTGCAATAATATCATGGGTAATGCCATGCACTTTTTTTTCTTCTTCCAGGGTCACTTCTGCTTCACATGCATTTTCATAACGGTGTTCAAACCGTGCAAACCGAACCACATGAACAAGCTCATGAACCAGAATATACAAAAGAAAAGGGGCCAGACAAATCCCGGGATTTTGAGCCGCACACAAGACAATCGCAGGATCCTGGATGCAGACATGATAGAGGCTATAAACCGAAGAACCTAACGACAGGTCCTGTCGCCGGCCTTCATACTTAAGTACCTGGGCAAACGGGCCATCCACCCGTTCATGGACAAGCAGATCCCGGGCAGTTTTAATATCATATCTATTTTTAAGCCATTGGGAGGAGGATAGCTTAAAATAATTGTAGACCATCTCCTCGGCCCGCAAGGCGGCTGTGGCCACCTGCTCAAGCTCACCTTCATTGAAAAACCGTGTCATTTACACGCCTGCTCCATGAAACAAAAGAATGGACACTCGATCGAAATTTATGCTATAGTCAAAATTTAGCAAATCAAATGACCGTTTTAGTGATTTTAAAAGGAGGTGATTTTTTTGGGTAGCGTTATTAAAAAGAGAAGAAAAAAAATGCGCAAGCATAAACATAGAAAGCTCCTTGCCAAAACCAGACATCAAAGAAAGAAAAAATAGGCTCCAAAGAAACAGGATTTGCCTTTTTCTTTCCTAAGCCCGTGGGGAGTATTGAGTTGCATCAACTCAGCTCAATACTCATATCCCACATATCGCAATCTAAAACATGTCTAATTTGAACTTTTCTTGAAATATTTCATCAACTCGGAATCTGTTGACAAAATAACAGTACTGTCCTTTTCAAGCGTTTTTTGATACAGGTCCATGGTTTTAACAAAGGCATAGAATTCAGGATCCTTCCCATAGGCAGCGGCATAGATCCGGGCCGCCTGGGCATCGGCCTTGCCTTTGATTTCCTGGGCCTGTTTATACGCCTGGGACTTAACGACCTGCAACTCTCTTTCTTTCTCGCCTCGGATATTGCTGGCTTCGCCTTCACCTTCTGCCCGGAATTTCTCTGCGATCTGATTTCTTTCGGCAATCATCCGGTCATAGACGGAACTGCGCACACTGTCGATATAATTGATGCGCTTAATCTTAACATCCTCGACCTGAATACCGAACTCCGCCAATTTCTCGCTGGCCTGCTTTTCGATTTGACGGGCTATTTCAGCCCGGCCCAGGTCCACACGATATCGAACCTTGCGCTTTGGCGAGTCCTCACCCTCCTTGGCCTCCAAACCCTGAATGGCGTCAAAGGTATCCATGGGCCGATCTGTATTTCTTACACTTTCCACAAGGGGGTATGCAGAAATCAAATCCCGCATGGCCGGATCAATAATATCATCCAGTCTTTTGAGCGCAGAGAATTCATCTTTCACTGTCTGGAAATAGACAATGGGATCACTGATCCGCCACCGGGCAAAGGTATCCACCCAGATATATGTTTTATCTTTTGTGGGAATCTGCCCCGGGTCCCCATCCCATTCAAGCAAAATTTTGGGGAAAAAATTGACCTTCTGGATAAATGGAATTTTAAACTTTAATCCAGGTGTTGTTTTCGCATCGCCCACAATACGTCCGAACTGGGTGATGACCACCTGTTCGGTTTCATCTATCACGTATGCAGAATTAAATAAAACAAACGCCGCAATAATTATGATTCCCAGCAGAACGGCAGGCACCCTTCCCACATTACTATTTGTTTCTTCCATCGCTATTCACCTTTCTGAAGGGTTTGACCGGACAACTTAGCACCCATATTTACGAACGGCAGCAAGTTTTTCTGATCTGAATCAATGATATATTTATTTTCAAGTTTGGGCAGGACCTCAAGCATGGATTCCAGATACATCCGTTTGCGTGTTACGTCCTTTGCCTGGACATACTCATCATAGATGGCCTTAAACTTGGCCGCATCACCCTGGGCACGGTTCACCCGGTCAATGGCATAACCTTCAGCATCTTTGATTACACGTTTTGCCTCACCCCGGGCCAGGGGAATAGCCTTGTTATACTCTTCCCGGGCTTTGTAAATGGTCTGCTCTTTTTCCTGGATGGCCTGGTTTACCTCGTTAAAAGAGGCCTGCACCGGTTCAGGCACATTGGTTTTTTTCATTTCAATATTGACGATACTGATGCCGGCCTGGGCATTGTCCATTTCAGCTTGAAGCAACTCCTTGGCCGCACTGGCAATTTCGGCACGGCTTGAGATGACCTCATTAATACTCCTGTCTCCCACAACGATTCTCATGGTTGCTTCGGACATATGCCTCAACAGAGATCTGACGTCCTTGACATTAAACAGATACGCCCTTGGATCGGATCGCCGGTATTGAACAATCCAGGGAACAATAGCAACGTTAAGGTCGCCGGTAAGCATTAAGGAGGCCTCCTGCCGGGAAGATTCCGCAGGCGAACGATATGATCCGCTTCCGTTATACGTTTTAAATCCGAACTCTTCGGTCTCAACCTGCCTGACGTTTACCTTGGTCACTTTTTCGATGCCCGCAGGCATTTTGAAATTCAAGCCGGGCTGAGCCAGACGATTGTACTTGCCGAAACGCTGAATCACCCCGACCTCGCTTCGGCCAATGGTAAATACAGTGGAAACGCCCAACATTAAAATAATGATAAGAATAACTACAAAAAAGATGCCGGAAAACTTAAATCCCTTAAATTTGTTTAACAGATCATCCATCTGGGGCGGTGTCGGCATTCCCGGCCCACCGCCGCCTTGTTTTTGTTCATATTTTTTTTGATTTTCTCGAAGTTTTTCCCAGTCCCAATTCATAAAATCATATCCTGTTAGTGAATGACCAATTTGATAAAATTATTGTATCTGTATTGGTGCGCTTGAATATTTTGTATAGGCAAAATATTACTCTAATTATAAGAATCAAGGTTAAAAGGCAATATTTATTTGGAAGAAGACCTGCTAAAGAGGGCATCCGTCACATTTCTAAGATAATTACACTGGGCCTTAAGATTCCTTCTCCGCGGATATTATGATATGACATTATAAAATCATGAAACACAGATTGGAAGTTAAACATGAACAAAAAAACAAGTACCGCCCATTTGACGCATATCAGTGACATACTGGCAAAGGCGCTGCCAAAATACAGGCCGGCACAAAAAAATGAGATTACGTTGATATGGGATATATGGGATTTGGCCTTGGGAAATCCCATTGCCCAGAATGCAAAGCCGGATACCTTCAAAAACGGCCTTTTACAGGTCACCGTGTCAAGCTCTGTATGGATACAGCAACTCAAATTTTTGGAAAAAGAGATGATTACGAGTCTGAATGCAAGGCTCAATACCCCCTTAATTTCAAAGCTGCGGTTTAAAATTGGAGAAATACACTACTGATTGGCTTTTTGAAGGAAAGCTGTCTTTGCGGCAGCCGGCACAAGGCTATCGTTACAGCATGGACCCCTTTGTCCTGTGCAACCAGGTCCCGCCGGACTGTTCTGCGGGCCGCATCCTTGATATCGGATGCGGCTGCGGCATTATCCCTGCCATCCTGGGATACCGCTTTCCCCAAGCCCGTATTACCGGCGTTGAAATTCAAACGCCACTGGCTGACATTGCTATAAAAAACGTCGCAAACAATAACCTTGAACAAACGGTATCAATCACTAACGCGGACATTAAAGACTATAATCCTCCCTCCCAAAGCGAACCTTTTGACCTTGTCCTCTCAAATCCGCCGTATAAAAAGCACAATACAGGAAGATTGAACCCGGATATTCAAAAAGCCATCGCCCGGCATGAAATTGCCATGGACATCCAAACTATTGCCGCAAAAGCGGACACACTGCTTGGCCCCAGCGGCCGCTTTATGATCATCTTTCCTTCCGAACGATTGCAGGACATAGAGCTGGCGGTTCAGATAACATCCATCTGTCCGGAGTGGATACGCTATGTTCATACAGGACAACAAAAACCACCCAAGCGTGTTATTTTTTCAGGACGCAAAAATATAACTGTCAAGAAACGTATTTTACCCCCCATTTTCCTGTCGTCCGACAATATCGCAAATATGAATATATCATCCAAACGCATTAACCCTTGACACATGGATTAAAAGATACTATTTTGCTTGGGTCTTTCGGAGAGGTGACCGAGCTGGCTGAAGGTGCACGCCTGGAAAGCGTGTGTACTCTAACCGGGTACCGGGGGTTCGAATCCCCCCTTCTCCGCCATAAAAAATTAAAGCTGCTGTTATTACAGTGGCTTTTTTTATTTCCTGGTAAAAGTTTCGAACATGAGCACTAAAACAAAGTACAACAATTCCAATACAACGGCGGAAGCAGAAGAAACCTATTCGGCCGTGTGGGAAAAATTCATGGCCGGGGCAGTGCGTGATCCTGCTGAATTATGCCGCCGCCTGAAAATTTCAGATGAAAATGTAAACTTAAATCCGAATTTCCCAATACTTGTGCCGGAACCATTTTTACAGCGCATAAAGCCCCAAGCCCCCCTGGACCCGCTTTTACTTCAGGTCCTACCCAGAAAAGAAGAATCAATTGTCAGCCCAGGGTTTACAACCGATCCGCTTGGAGAAAACAGCCATGTAAGACCGGAAGGCACCCTGTCCAAATACTACGGTCGTTCTCTTATCGTAACAGGCAAGCGGTGCAGTATCCACTGCCGGTTCTGCTTCAGACGGCATCTGCTGCGTCCAGGGATAGAGAAAAACAATTTGCCAGGCGGTTTCAGCATGGATCCGGAAACCATTGCCGCTCGGTTTCAAGCAGACCCCACAATCCATGAAGTCATTCTCAGCGGCGGCGACCCCCTGATGCTAAGTGACAGACAACTTAGGGAGCTTATTTGCCGTCTTGACCAGGTGCCAAGCATAAATAGAATCAGAATCCACACCAGGATGCCGATCATTGTTCCCCAGCGAATCACCGAAGATCTGCTCAGTATTATTGGCAAGAAAAACCGTTCCGGCAAGACCGCGCAAACGATTATTGTACTGCACATAAACCACCCCAATGAGCTTGATGCCGAGGTATGCCGGTCAATCGAGAAATTGATTGATGCAGGAATTGTTTTACTGAGTCAATCCGTACTGTTACGACAGGTGAATGATACATTACCGGTTTTGACTGAACTTTTTGAGCGCCTTATCGATTTAGGGGTAATACCATACTATCTTCACCAGCTTGATCGGGTTGCAGGCGCGGCTCATTTTGAAGTTTCGCCTGAAAAGGGATGTGATCTGATAACACAACTGAGGGCACGACTGCCGGGATATGCAGTCCCACGCTATGTCAGAGAGATATCAGGAGAGCCGGGAAAGGTTGTGCTAAAATAGCAGCCGGTTGATTACAGACCTAAAGCACCAGAGAACAGGAGAATGTTTTTGTAGCTGTTAATCAGCGCCTTTGTCCTTGTTGAGTGCTTCGGAAATCGCCTTGATAATTTCATCCGCCTTTTCAATGGGCACCTGGCAGGTGCCCACACGCCGGTGACCGCCACCGCCATATTTGAGCATCAAAGATCCCACATCAGCTGTAGCGCTTTTGTTAATAATGCTGTAACCGCATGTAATAACGATATTCTGCCGCTGAAATCCCCACATAATCTGCATGGAGATATTCGCATCGGGAAACAGGCTATACAGTAAAAAGCGATTGCCGGTGTAGATTTCATCCTGGTTTCTTAGGTCAAGCACCACAACGTCGCCTTCCATTCGACTGTTATCAAGGAGCATTTGACGAAACGGTTTGTCCTGTTCAAAGTACCGCACGGTTCGTTCCTTGATGTCCGGAATCTCAAGAATCTCCCAATCGGTCTTGCTACGGCAGTAATCAATCATATCCATCATCAACGCATAATTGCTGATGCGGTAATCCTTGTAACGGCCAAGACCTGTGCGCGGATCCATGATAAACGACAAAAGCACCCAGCCTTGGGGATTGAGAATTTCCTCTTTGGTAAACTGGGCTGCATCTGCTTTATCAACGGCTCGAACCAGCTCATCAAGATGCTTATTTTTAAAATATTCCAAGCCGCCGTAATAGTCGTAAATCACCCGGGCCGCGCTTGGTGCCGAAGGTTCGCTGCACCCTTCAAAGTTGCCGAATACCTTTCGTTCCTGTTCGCTGGAGTGGTGATCAAACCAAATGCCGCAATCGGGAACGAAAGGAATGTTTGCCAAAATGTCGTCACAGGTTATTTCAATTTTTCCGTCCTGGATATCCTTGGGATGGACGAATTTTATGTCATCAATAATTCCTTTTTCTTTGAGAATGGCTGCACAGCCAAGGCCGTCAAAGTCGGATCGGGTAACCAATCGCATGATCGTCTCCTTTTGATGCAAATATTTATAAGATAAGGATATTATTACATTAGCATAAAACCCGCACAAACCCCAAATAGTTTTAAAATCCAGACGTTACAAGAAAAAAAATTTTATCTTAATTCCCTTCCGATACCATGATACTCAAACCCGGCTTCTTTGATTTCGTCAGGGTCATACTGGTTTCTGCCGTCAAAAATCACCCGTTCTTTCATCAAAGCGGCCATCTTCTTAAAATCGGGCTGTCTGAAGGTCTTCCACTCGGTCACCAGAATGCAGGCATCCGCACCGTCCAGGGCCGAATACTGGTCCTGGGCGAAATTAATCTTTACCTGCTCCTGTGCCGGGATCTCCTTTTTAGCCTGTTCCATGGCCACGGGATCATAGACATTTACCCGGGCACCTGCATCCACAAGGGTTTTAATCAATACCCGGGAAGAGGCTTCGCGCATGTCATCGGTACCGGGCTTAAAGGCCAGCCCCCAGATACCGAATGTCCGCCCGGTCAAATTCTGGCCGAATCGACGGGTCACCTTGGCACCAAGCACCTGTTTTTGCAGATTGTTTCTCTCTTCCACAGCCTCCAGGAGCGTGGGGGTAAAATCGGCGTCCCGGCTGGTTTTCACAAGGGCCTTGACATCTTTGGGAAAACACGACCCGCCGTATCCACAGCCGGGATAAATAAATGAATACCCAATACGGGAATCCGAACCGATCCCCTTGCGCACGTTCTCCACATCCACACCCAAGCGTTCGCACAAATTGGAGATCTCGTTCATGAATGAAATCTTTGTGGCCAGCATGGAGTTGGCCGCATATTTCGTCATCTCAGCATCCTTGACGTTCATAAACAGCATTTTGTCCCGGTTTCTTGAAAACGGCGCATACAGTCTGCGCATGAGCTTGGCGGCCCGGTCGGAATCCGCGCCGACAATAATCCGGTCCGGCTTAAGAAAATCATTCACCGCAGCCCCTTCTTTAAGGAATTCGGGATTTGACACCACGTCGAACTCAATATTTTCACCCCGGGCCTCAAGTTCTTTGCGGACCTCGGCTCTGACCTTGTCTGCAGTTCCCACGGGCACCGTGGATTTATCCACAATCACGGCATAATCTTCGATAACCGAACCAATCTGCCTGGCCACTTCCAGCACATACTTCAAGTCTGCAGATCCGTCCTCTCCGGGAGGGGTACCCACGGCAATGAAAAACACATTGCAGTCCTTTGCAGCCTCGGACAGCTCAGTGGTGAACTCAAGGGTCCCTTCCTGGGAATTATTGAGAACAATGGACTCAAGACCAGGTTCATAGATGGGCAGGATGCCTTTTTTGAGATTCTCTATTTTTTCTTGATCAATGTCCACACAAGTGACATGACTGCCCATTTCAGAAAAACATGCGCCCGTGACCAGACCTACATATCCGGTACCGATAATCGTTAATTTCATTCTTCGTGCTACCTTTCATTTGTTGCAAAGCCGGGCCCATATAATCTAAGCCCTGGGCAAATTGAATTTGAATTTTATAGGAAAATCTAAATAAGCTGTTAAATTTCTTTCATCTTGGGTTGTGCATTGGGCCTGGAAGTCAATGGACCAGATCGGCCCATGGCCGTTCATTGAATCGTGTCAGACAACTACCCTGAAACTTGTGCAATGGTAATTAATCCTTTAATGGATGTCAATCCAAGTCATGGGATGATCGACGTAATAATGGGTATAATTTTCCGTTTCTGAAATCCCATTACGGCTTCACAAATTGCTTGTCAACTCAATTTCTTTTTGGTAGGGGGAAAATAGACGAGGTATTTTCGACAGTTTTTTGAAAACCATGATTGTGATAATCTGTTCAAATGTATCACTCAGGTTGTACTCAATTTTTTCAAAATTAATTAAAAACGAACATTTAAAAAAACCGGGGGTAAGGTATGGGAAAGAAAATTGGCGTATTATTGGCAGGGTGTGGCGTATATGACGGTTCTGAAATTCATGAAGCAGTATTAACAATGCTGTACCTGGATCAGGCCGGTGCTGAGATTATCTGCATGGCACCGAACATGAATCAATTTCATGTAATTGACCATTTAGCGGGCACAGAAACATCCGAAAAAAGAAATGTACTTGTGGAATCCGCCCGAATTGCCAGGGGAGATATCAAGGATTTAAAAGATGTCCAAGCCGGTGACATGGATGCCCTCATCATTCCAGGTGGATTTGGTGCCGCCAAGAATTTAAGTGATTTTGCAATTAACAATGTTGACGCCAAGGTTCACCCGGAAGTCCAGAGAATCATCACCGACATGGTCAACAGCGACAAGCCCGTCGGCGCTCTTTGCATTGCGCCAGCCACATTGACCAAGGCACTTGCAGACAAACATCCCGAAGTCACCATCGGAACCGACCAGGGCACCGCAGATGCCATCGAGCAGATGGGCGGCAAGCATGTGTCATGCGCCGTTGATCAGATCCATATCGACAAAGGCAAAAAAATTGTGACCACACCGGCATACATGCTTGGACCCAATATTAAAGATGTTGCAAAGGGCATTGAAAAATTAGTTGCAGAAGTGATAGCTATGGCATGATCCAACACTGACACAATCCCAATTGTCGGCGAAATAAAATTTTCGCAGGCAATTCATCCGAATTGACATGGGTGCGGGCCGGTTGTATCTTAACCTGTATTATGAATGAACACAAAAAAATACAGTTAAAAGACTACCGGCCCTTTGAATTCATTGTCGACCATGTTGATCTGATCTTTGATATCCAGGATGACCATACCCAGGTGACATCCAAACTTAAGATAAGAAAAGATCCGGCCTGGGCAGATGAAACAACGCCTTTGGTACTCAACAAGGGAAAGTTTGACATTGTTTCCGTGGTTGCCGGTGATATGGTGCTTCTGCCGGGTGAATACAAAAGCGATGATGAAACCTTCACCCTTGTTGCCACCCCGGATATTTTTGAGCTTGAAATCACAAATATTCTCAAGCCCGATGAAAATACAGCCCTAGAAGGGTTATACCGTTCGGGAAGCATTTTATGCACCCAGTGCGAGGCCCAGGGGTTTCGCAATATCACGCCCTACCCGGACCGCCCCGATGTGATGGCGCCTTTTTCATGCACCATTGTGGCGGATAAAACCCGTTATCCGGTCCTGTTATCCAACGGCAACCCAGTAAAATCAGGGGATCTTGACAACAACCGCCATTTTGCCGTATGGGAAGACCCCTTTAAAAAGCCCTGTTATCTGTTTGCCCTGGTGGCAGGCGACCTTGCCGTGTTGGAAGATCAATTCACAACCGCATCCGGCAAGGATGTGGCCCTTAAAATCTACTCTGAACAAGAGAATATCAATCTTTGCGGCCATGCCATGACCTCCTTGAAACAGTCCATGGCGTGGGATGAAGAGCGATTTGGCCGGGAATATGATCTGGACCTGTACCAGATTGTGGCCATCAACGACTTTAACGCCGGGGCCATGGAAAACAAGGGGCTGAACATATTTAACGCCAAATATGTGCTGGCAGATCCCCAGACAGCCACAGACGATGATTTCATGGGCATCCAGGGCGTTATTGCCCACGAATATTTCCACAACTGGACCGGCAACCGGATCACCCTGAAAAACTGGTTCCAGCTCAGCCTCAAGGAAGGCCTTACCGTCTTCCGGGACCAGGAATTTTCATCGGACATGAATTCTCGGCCGGTAAAACGCATCAGCGACGTAAAAAATCTTATGGCGGCCCAGTTTCCCGAAGACAGCGGCCCCATGACCCACCCGGTACGACCTGACTCATACATCAAAATGGATAACTTTTACACCATGACAGTGTATGAAAAAGGTGCCGAAGTGATCCGCATGATCTATCAGCTTCTGGGGCAGGATCTGTTCCGCAAGGGCATGGATCTCTATTTTGAAAAATTCGACGGCATGGCCGTCACCCTTGAGGACTTTGTCGGTGTCATGGCCGAGGTGTCCGGCCGTAACCTGGACCAGTTTTTCCTGTGGTACACCCAGTCCGGCACACCGGCGGTATCCATGACCCGGCAATATGATGAAAACGCAAAGACGCTGTCTCTATCCTTCACCCAGGCCACGGCACCTGACCGGAATCAATCCGAGAAAAAAGCGTTTCACATTCCCGTCAAAATCTCTTTGATCAACAAGGCCGGGGAAACCGTCAAGCAAGCGGCGTTGTATGAGCTGACCCAGGGAACCGAGACGGTTGAATTTGATAATGTGCCTGCCGACGTCTATCCGTCCGTATTCAGGGAATGTACAGCACCGGTACGGCTGACCACGGACTTTTCAGATCAAGATCTTGCCTTTCTCATGGCCCGGGATACCGACCCCTTTAACCAGTGGCGGGCAGCCCAAACCTTGTTCATTGATGAGATCAGAAATCTGGTAACGGCCATCCAGACCCAAAATCCCTTGACCGTATCCCAAGGACTTATTGAGGCCTTTTCGTTAGCCCTGGAAGACCAGGAAAAAGACAGGGCATTTCTTGCCAAGGCCCTTGCCCTGCCCTTAGAAACAGAGATCAAAGATCATTTTGATATCATAGATGTTGAGGCCATTCACCAGGCAAGAACCTTTTTGGAACAAACCCTGGCCAAAACCCTGGCTTCAAAATTTACAACCGTATATGACATCTGCAGTGACGCAGATCCAAATGATCTATCCGGCGAAGCCATGGCGGAGAGAAGCCTTAAAAACCTTTGTCTTTCCTATCTTGGTAGCCTGACGACCGACAAAGACAGCCAGGTGCTTGTGCAAAAACAGTTTGAAACGGCAGGCAACATGACCGATGAATTTGCCGCCTTTAAAATCCTGAGCCACATGAATCCAGACCTGCGTGACAAGGCAAGCCGGGCATTTTATGACAAATGGCAGGCCCGAACCCTGGTGATCGACAAATGGTTTTCCGTCCAGGCCCAGTCCCAGCTTGACGATACATTGGACCAGGTGAAAAACTTAACCGGCCACAAAGATTTTACCATGGCCAACCCCAACAAGGTCCGGGCGCTCATATTTGCCTTTGCCATGACCAACCCCATGCATTTTCACAGGGCTGACGGCCAGGGGTATGAATTTGTGGCAGAACGGATTCTGACCCTGGATAAACTCAACCACCAGACCGCTGCCCGGCTCTGCGCCTGTTTCAATCTGTGGAAACGCTATGATGAGAACAGACAGGCAATGATGAAAAAGCAGCTGGAAAAGATGGCCGGACAAAAAGATCTATCCAGAAATCTTTATGAAATAGTCTCCCGGGCGCTGGAATAAATAATTTGAAATTTTGACGTAAAGCCCCGCAGTGACAACTGCGGGGCTTTTATCTTAGGCATAGTACTCTTTGTACAAGAAGTAGGTTATACCCTTCTGTGATAGGCAACTCACTTTTATCTTAGGCATAGTACTCTTTGTACCAATCCACAAAATTCTGAACACCCTGTTTTACCGACATGGCAGGCTTAAACCCGGTGTCGGCAATAAGGTCATCCACATCTGCCCAGGTGGCAGGCACATCGCCGGCCTGCATGGGCAAAAAGTCAATTTTTGCCTTTTTGCCCAGGGCCTCTTCAATGGCACGGACAAAATCCATCAGCGCCACAGGTTCGTTATTACCAATATTGTAGATTCGATAAGGCACACACGATCTTGAAGGCACAGGGTTTTTACCACTCCATTCCGGATCAGGTTTCGGGATATTGTGCATCACCCGGACCACCCCCTCCACAATGTCGTCAATATAGGTGAAATCCCGTTGCATCTCACCGTTGTTAAACACCTTGAT
This sequence comes from uncultured Desulfobacter sp., assembly GCF_963666145.1. Classification (NCBI taxonomy): domain Bacteria; kingdom Pseudomonadati; phylum Thermodesulfobacteriota; class Desulfobacteria; order Desulfobacterales; family Desulfobacteraceae; genus Desulfobacter; species uncultured Desulfobacter sp. The sequence continues at coordinate 1,090,662 of NZ_OY762614.1, forward strand.
GGGCTCACCGTCCAACATGGCTTTGGTAAAAAGGAACAATGCCATGTCAGGCCTGCCCCAGGGGCCATACACCGTAAAAAAGCGCAGGCCTGTTGTCGGCAGATTATACAGATAACTGTAAGTATGGGCCATAAGTTCATTGGCTTTTTTAGACGCCGCATACAAACTGACCGGATGATCCACATTATGGCGGACCGAAAAAGGCATATGGGTATTGAGCCCATAAACCGAACTTGACGAAGCAAACACAAGGTGCTTGACCCCGCCATGGCGGCAGCCTTCGAGAATATTACCAAACCCCACCAGATTGGAATCCACATAGGATGCCGGATTTTCAATACTGTACCGCACCCCGGCCTGGGCCGCCAGATTCACCACGCAGTCAAAGGCATTGTCCTCAAACAGCTTGGCCATGTTGGGCCGGTCCGCAAGATCCAGGTGAATAAATTTAAACTCCGGATATTCGGACAAGCGCGCCAGCCGAGCTTTTTTCAGATTCACATCATAATAATCATTGAGATTATCAATCCCCGAAACATGGTGCCCGTCATTCAACAGCCGCAAGGAGAGCGCAGCCCCGATAAATCCGGCTGCACCGGTAATCAATATATTCATGTTCAATCCTTTAAATTAAAAATATGAAGTTAAACGGTTTTACCATGATCAGACAATCATGACAAATCACGGCAGACGATTCAAACACAATCTAAACCCAGCAAAACTAAAAATTCCTGATTATCCCTGCCCGGCACACTAAAATCCCTGTCCAAAGCTAAAGCGATTTATTTTGTTCTCCATATCTCTTATACTGGAACCATATCACAGGGATATAATCTCGTCTTGACCCTGCGTTTTCTTTTTTTTCTGCGGGGGCAAAGACCGGCCGTCTTAGCCCAATGGATCAAATCCATACGACAATCGTCTTTGAACGGACGTCAACCCCCCTTCCGTGCCGGACAAAGACCTGAAAGGAGAAGATATGAAATTTACAAAAATTCTTAATCCCGTAGATGGTTCAGAACATTCCAGACGCTCCACCCAGTATTCCATTGATTTGGCAAAGCAGTTTAATTCAAAAATCATCCTGCTTCACTGCCACGAAAAATTCCCCGTTGTTCTGGCCGAACCCCATTTTCAAAATGCCATCAATAAAATTTTGAAAAATTCAGAGGAGCTGATCAAACCCTTTGAAGATCTATTGGAAGAGAGCGGCGTTGATTACGAGATCCGAATTCTTGAAGGTTCCCCAGGCATGAATATTGACACGGTTGTAAGCATAGAAAAAATTGATTTAATTGTCATGGGCTCCAGGGGCGTCAGCGATTTTGCAGGACTTTTCCTTGGGTCTGTGGCGCACCAGGTGCTGCACATGGTGCAATGCCCGGTATTCATAATAAAATAGTGCTTGGACGAAAAGTCATCCATCTGCGGCGGTGCAGAAAAATATGCCAAATCATAAAATCGGGCCTTACATACATTAGTATGCTCCGGTTACAAATTTTTCTGTGCCTTGCATATGGGCAATTTCTCATCCAAACACGAAGGAAGGATCACACTCCATGTTTTTTTTTCAGTCCCCGAAACTGGTCATAAGACACCCCTAAATCTGCGGCGGCCTGTTTCTGGTTGAACCGGGCCGCGGTCAAAGCCTGGGATAAACGGAAGCGTTCCAGGGCAAGTACAGCCTCTTTCAGGGGTAGAGCGGCTATTTGTTCCAAAACAGTTTCTGTATCACCGACCGAATCTTTGTCCGCCGACACAGGTTCTGTCTGGATTTCAGGCTGTTTGGCTGAAGACTTAACGGATTTAGGCAGGGGATCGTATGGCGAAACAAATGGTGAAAACTCGATCCGGGTGACCACCGAACCATTCGTTTTATACACCGCGCGTTCCACCACATTTTTCAATTCCCGGACATTCCCCGGCCACAGGTGGGATTCAAGGTCCTGAACCGCTTTTTTCCCAAATTCAGGCACCTGATCAAAACCCAGTTCAAAGGCCATGCGTCCGGCAAAATGATTGGCAAGCAACATGACATCACCTTTGCGAACCCGCAGCGGGGGAACATAAATCACCTCAAATGAGAGACGGTCCAGGAGGTCCTGTTTAAATCGACCCTCCTGCGCCATCCGGGCCAGATCCACATTGGCCGCCCCCACAATACGGACATCGGTATGAACAGGGCTGACGGCCCCCACCCGTTCAAACCGTCCGTACTCCACCACACGGAGAATCTTTTCCTGGACTTCCATGGGAATATTGGAGATCTCATCCAAAAACAGGGTGCCGCCGTCGGCCTGTTCAAACCGCCCGATTCGGCGGGCACCAGCCCCGGTAAATGCCCCTTTTTCATAACCAAAAAGCTCGGATTCGATCAACGTAGCTGATAAGGCCGCGCAGTTCAGCGTAACAAAAGGTTTTTGCCAGCGCCGGGATAAAAAATGCAACCGGGCTGAGGCCAGTTCCTTACCCGTGCCGCGCTCGCCTAAAATCAGTACGGGCCTGTCAATGGGCGCCACCCGGGAGATCTGCTCCTGAAAATTTAAAAACGCTTCGGACTGGCCCAGGGCCTCGAACATGCTCACAGACTCGGTGCTGTCGTCCATGGAATCGCTGTAAGCCAATTTCACCCCTCCTTTTTGGTTAATCTAACCATTATTTGGATAAACACACCATATAGCAATAAATATCGCCATGCGCTCTTTTTCTTAAAATACAAGATAAATCACTGAAATAAAAGACGATAAAATCACAATAAACGATGGCACACTTTCTGCTCTGATAACATTTAAGAGCAGTGAACTTCACAAGAATCCAATACGAGGAGAATAAACATGGGTATTTTTACACGTTTCAGAGACATTGTATCTTCAAACATCAACGCCATGCTGGATAAAGCCGAAGATCCAGAAAAAATGATCAAGCTCATGATCCGGGAAATGGAAGACACCCTGATTGAACTTAAATCATCCTGTGCCGGCACCATCGCCAACCATAAAAAAGTGGAACGTCTGGGGCAGGAAGCCCGGGATAAAGAGGCCTTCTGGAATGAAAAAGCGGAACTGGCCGTGACCAAAGGCCGCGACGACCTCGCCCGCCAGGCCCTCATGGAAAAGCGAAAATTCAGTCAGCGTCTGGAAGTGGTGGAAACGGAACTTGTGGATCTTTCGGCCATGGTGGATCAATACCGAAATGACATCACGGAACTTGAAAGCAAACTGAAATCCGCCCGGGAAAAACAGCGCTTACTGGTTCAACGGCATATCCGGGCCCAGCATAAAAAACGGGCCAGACAGGAGATCCGCAGGGCCGATTCCTCGGAAGTGATGAAAAAATTCGAAGAGATGGAAAATCACATTGAACGCATGGAGGCCGAAGCCGACCTGGTGGATTACGGCAGACGATCCAGCCTTGAAACCGCCTTTGACGACCTGGCCGCCGACGAGGAGATCGAAAATGAACTCAATGCATTGAAATCCTCCCAATCCGGCACAATTAATGATACAAAATCCTGAGCCTGATTTCGACAACGCCAAAGGAGGGATATGAAAATCCTATTAGTGACAATCATCAGTGTCGGCGTGGCAATCCTTGCCCTGGTCATCCTGGGAATCATCATCATCGGCATTATCCGGGCGGCCAAAACCGGAGGGCTGTCAAAAAACGAGAAAGACGCCCGGGCAGAAGAGACAAGAATGATCCAGGACATCTACAATGCCCTGCCCAAAATGGAGGAACGGATTGAAGCCCTTGAAACCATACTCATCGAACGCGGACACTCAAATCATTAACAGCTGTTTCCAACACGTCTGAAAGGATAAAAAATGAGATACCACAAAAACCGTTACCACTGTGCAGGAGGCGGCATGAGGGGGCGGACAGAAAATGGGGGATTTCGTCAAAGGATGAACCGCCTGACCGCATCCGAAGGGTTTTACCGCTCCAGACGGGGCATCCTCTTCGGGGTTTGCCGGGGCCTGGCAGAACATTTCAACTTCTCGGTATTCTGGACCCGGGTGATTGTACTGGCCCTGTTTTTATTCACCGGATTCTGGCCGGTGGGCGTTCTCTATTTTGTTGCGGCACTTTTGCTTAACCCTGAGCCCGTCATTGCCCTGGAAAATGAAGATGACGAAGAATTTTATAATTCTTATACCCGGTCAAGATCTTCTGCTATCCAGCGAATTAAAAGAAAATTTGACAATATTGACCGTCGGATTCAGCGCATGGAGGATACGGTGACGTCAAAAGAATTTGATTTTAAATAAAAATAGTGTTAGGTCAGGTGCAGAACAATAAACGCATTGTTCTTTTCCTTTTTTTCGCCTGCCCGGCAACGGGCAGGCGTTTTTTTTATGCATAAAAGCCGACATGGAACGACCAGGCTTTCCAAAAAATCTTGTGGGAAGATTTTCATCGTGTTACTTTTTTAAAAATGCCGCAGCCCCGCCATTCTATAGCCCCATTCATTATTCGGGGTACGCCAGGCATCCGGAGGTGTTAACATTTGGCATTAGACGCTAAACTATAAGGAGAGAGAGCACCCATGTTTTCTTTTTCCCACAAACATGAGGATAGACAGCTGGAAAAACCTGTAAGCCCTACCAAGTACAATCGGACCTTATCCGGACAAAGCCGTGAAATAAATTTTGCCCTACAGCAACAACCCATAAATGCTGAACACGGCGTACCCAAATTTCTACTAGCAGAATCTCCACAACCGGCATATTCAGCAACGGAGCCAAAAGGCACAAAATCGGGCAATAGAATCCCACTCGCGCATACATTTGGCGGCGTTACCCGCCCGCCGACGGGTGCAAAGTTACGTGTGCCGCCCACAGCCGATATCCAGGCGATCCTGGCATCCGGTACTGTCGATGAGGCCATCGTGCATACCCGGGTCCGCCGACTGCTGGAGCGCATGAACCGGGAGGGGAGACTCAGCGGGGGGATGACCTACGCCAGTATCGACCCGGTGATGGACGAAATATTCCCGGCCTCGGGCGTCTTTGACCAGACAGCCTACGAAAGCTACATAAACCCCATAGACCGGACCATGGTGTACCACTCGGTCCGGGATGCAAGCACGACACCCCGGGCTGCCGACCAAGCCGACCTGAGAAACGCCATGTTGTCGGCAGCGTCCACGGCCCAGACAGTCGCCACGGACGAGGCGGGCCTAAGGGCTGTGTTTGGCCCAACCGAGTGGGCTACGGCACAGGTAAACTACGGACTGATCCATGACCGTCTCACAGCCATAAGCGCCGACATCAATAATCGAATTACCACCGACTACAACCTTGATGCCCAGGAGATCTTCCTGGGCGGGTGGGCCAATTTCAACAGCCAGCACATACATTTGCTCTCCAGGGTTGTGTCCGACCCCCTCACCGGTGAGTCAAAGGCCACGTTACTCCACGAAGCGGCCCACCTCGCCGCCGCCAGTATTGACGACCACGCGTATTACGGCACCATCGGCTTCGAGGCCAAGGAGCACCCAATTAAGATCGCCAATGCAGCACACTACGAGGAACTACCCAGGCGCATCTGGAAAGTCAGCAGATATCCGGGTGAAACATTCCGGCCCGGGGTCACCAGTTCGGGCGCCCCCCTCACAACGGATGATCAGATCAGGGCGGGTGGGACGCAGTACTATCGCCGCGCATGGGACGCCGCTGCCGACTTTGACGATTTGATCAAGCAGGCCCGCCGTGACCAGCTGGACGGTACGGCCCTTGGATCAAGCACGGTGAATCGACTGCTTGAGGTCTCTCCGCTCATGGATCTGCTGCTGCATGAACAGCCGACCTCCCCGCCGGAAATCACCCGGCTCGATGTCACAACATCGGAGAGCATTGTCCGGGCCATGAGAATGGCCAGAGATCACATCGGAACGGTGGCCTACAGTATGCCCATGGGACCGTTTCCCTCCCCAGCCGATGAAATTGCTGCCGGCGTCCACATGATCGTTGACGCTGCCATGGCCAATTACGGCGGTTTATTGGGTAATGCAACCCGGGATCGGCAGCTAATGGACTGGCTTTACAACCACTATCGAAACGTGTTCCCATGACAGAACCACCTTCGCCGGTCCTGTTCGCCGGTCGGCAGTTCCCACCAGACACCGAGGTGATCGATCTTGTGAACATCCGGCTGGTCTCTCTTGAAGCTTTGGGGGGTCTGCCCAAGCTTCGCGTGTTGCGGCTGCACCACACCAACCCCCACCAGTCACCGGGTGGGGCACTGCTTGACCTGTCGGTGCTAGGCAAGTGCCCTCACCTGACCGTCATGGAGTTACCGCAGCAGAGCGTGCAGGCCCTTGACGGCCTCGAAGGGCACCCCAATCTGCACACCATCGACATCAGTGCCACGCGCGTTTCGGACCTCGCCCCCCTGGCCGGGCTGCCGGGCCTCACCACCCTGCGGCTGCGTCACACGCGTATGACCGACATTACACCGTTAGCTTCGGTCTTGTCATTGGAAGAACTGGATATCGCTCACACCGCCGTTGCAGACATCTCCCCACTCCGCTGGCTCCCCAGGCTTGTGTCACTGGACCTGCGGGCCACCCCTGTGACCGACTTATCCCCGCTCATGGACATGGCCGCACTGCAACAGGTTGTTGTGCAGCGATTGGCGGTTGATGTCGAAAAGATTGACCAGCTTCGAGAAAACCGACCTGAACTTGAGGTGATCGTCTAATTCAAATTGCCCTCAGGCAGCAATGTCAGGGTCTTTTTTGCATGGGCCTTGATGGCGGCATCTGAAAACCACCAGTACCGGACAACCCCTGCCATAAAATCGTTCACCAAATCTTTTTGATGGGAATGAAAGGTCTGGCCTGACGCCCCGCCAGGCAACACAGCCATAATCTTTTCATCATCCCCCATATCCGCCACAAACCGCAGGGAGGCACAATGGGTCACCGCATAGGGGGCATCAAAATCGTACCATCCCCGATACAAGGTTTCCCCTGATCCGCCCATGGGCATGGGACCGGTGCCGAGAAGGGCCTTGAGCCTACCCTTGCGGGCAAGGGGATTGACCAATTCAAGGGTATGCATATCCCCCCAGCGCCATTGGGCAGGGTCATCACCGAGAAGCGGGGCCAACTCGTTTCGTGCGGCATGGGCAGCCCGGACGAAAATATCCGACATGGTTTCCGTTGTACCGGCCGTGCGCAGATCATCAAAAAAAAGGCTTTCACCGGCCTCCACAAACCATAGAAGGCGTTCCTGCCAGTAATACCAGGTATTTAAAAACGTCAACACCTTTTGCGGCCCCAGGTCATCTTCAAACACAGCCAGGACAAAATGGCGGTATATGGTTTGAAAAAGTAAAGGCCCTGGCTTTTCAGGATCATCTTTAAAATTCCAATCCGCCAGAATTTGCCCCATATCTTTTGTATCCGGGTTAGCCAGCAGAATCCGCGCCATAATAGGCGCAATGCGCCGGGCCATTGCATTGCCCGTATCCCTTTGGTACCGCCACATATCCAAGGGGGCCTGCTCGACCTTTTCCCCCATGAGTTCCTTTAATCTTGCATAACGAAATGACGGCGCAAAAAAAGAAGAGTAGTAATGGGGAAAGCCTGAATCCACCGTTTTATTATTGCAGGTGCCGATCCACTTTTTTCCCGGGTTGATCTGCCCGGGCATCTGATCCGGTGCAATCCAGCCAACCCAATTATCCGTGCCGTCTTTGACCACATGGGGAAAGGTGCCGCCGCAGCTTCGTACGGGAATCCTGCCGGACGCCTGGTGGCCGATATTTCCGGAACTGTCGGCAAACACCCAGTTAAAACAGGCCACGGTCAAATCCTGCATGGCCCGGGAAAGATCTTGGGCATTTTTAGCCTTCAAAACATCCAGTAATCCGATGTTCGGCGTCATGGACGCCTCAGAGGCGAATCGGAGTGTGAACACCTTATTGCCATCCAGACCGTCGAGAATTTTAGAGACCACCGGCCCCCTGCGGGTGGTCCGGATATCCAGATCTTCTGTGCGAAAACCGCCGGGCAAATCCTTATCTTTAATTTTCAACCGTTCTTTAATATGCCCAAAGGCGATGGAATTATTCCCTTCCAGATAATGGTCCGGATTCTTTGGATCAACGGTTTCAATGTATAGATCCACCATGTCGCCATAGTTGTTGGTGGCAGACAAGGCAATGTGCTCAGTACGCCCTACCCCCATCCCCGGAATACCCGGGATCTGAGCCCCAACAGCCCGGATGCCGGAACATATCAATCCGGCCGGATACCAGACACCCGGCAAAATTCTCGGGTCCAGATGGGGATCTCCGGCCAGCAGCGCAGATCCGGTTGCGGACTTTTCCGGGGCCACCGCCCAGTTATTACTGCCCACCCGCAAATTCCGATCTCCGGCATACGCCAAAAGCCCCGGATCAAACGGCAGAGCTAACCCAAGATTCTCTTTGGGCGGCATGGAAATAACTCCCTTGTCGTCCGGATCATCCACATTGATATTCAACGGCAGGAGCATGGCGGTTTTTTCATACCCCAGGGTATCCAGCAGCATCTGGGAAATAATTTCGGAGGAGAGATTGGCAGCCGTGGAATATCCCATATAAAACAGCACCCCAAGACAATCTTCCACCTGCCATAAATCGGGTTTAATCCCGGCTACACGAAACTCTAAAGCAAGATCATCCGGACATTGTTTTATGAAGGCATTTATGCCGTCCACATAGTGCTGAAACTGTTTTCGCAAGGCAGGATTCAATATTTGGCCCTGTTTTTTCGCCATGCGGGAAATGCTGATGGTTCGCATACGCACATCCAGATCCCGGGCCTTGCCACCCGCAAACTCGCATATGCGCCCCTCATAATACATCCGGGTCATCTGCATCTGGAACAACCGGTCCTGGGCCGTGACAAACCCTTGGGCAAAAAACAAATCTTCTATATTTTCAGCATGAATATAGGCAATGCCCGAATGGTCCCGGGTAACGGTCACAGGATCTTTTAAACCGGCAAGGCTTAACTGCCCGTCATCCTGGTAATCATTGAGTTGGGGTAGAAAGAAAAAAAGAACCGCACAGCAGACCACCAGCAAAGCGACAACGACACAGACACGCCGAATCCATTTCATGGCAGCTCCTTGGAAATATATAAAAGTACTGCATCATAGGCACTTGCCCCCGGCAATGTCAATAAAGGCGAAAATGTTTACAGGTCAATCGCATATGTTAAAAGAGACAAAGAATCTCAAGTGAACTTGAACCCGAATTGCACAGCAATTTAAACTCTGTGTCCTCTGTGGTTCAAAAAAAATGCGGGCAACGCCCGCAAAATACAAACCAAGAGGTTTGATAAAAAAACATTCAATCCCTTCGGGATTTCATTTTTTAAACCACCGAGAACACAGAGGTTTGGCAGTTGCCAAACTACACAGAGAATGGCACCGTGATGAAAAATGGCAACCGGTAAGGTTTATACATCCAAGTTACATGCGCTTGCCCTAAAAATGCTTAAAGCCAACCCAGAAGCCCTGCACCCTCCCGGGCAAGCCCCCAGGCAAAGCAGCACAAAAGAAGACCCAACACCCGCATGGTCCAGACATAGGCGGCACCGGTCAGAAAGCTGCGGGTCCTGGCCACCACAAGAGCCAAAGCAAGTTTGGATCCCACAAGCAGCAGATAAAAGCCGGCCACAAATCCAACCGCCCCTCCCGGATGACTCTGCCAGGCCTTAGACGCCACGGGGGCACCCACGGTAATCCAGAACAGGTAAGGATGGGGGCTTAAAATATTTACCAGCACCCCCTTCATCAGGGATGCGGACATACGCCCGGTGGATTCGGGCATCTGCCCGGCAGTTCTGATACATGAAATTCCCATTTTGAGAACGATAACCGCCCCGGCAATGGATATAACACCCAGCACAGGGTCTGATTCGGAGAACCAGTAAACCAAAAGAAAAGAGACAATCAACACAGGAAGATCTGAAATCAGCGGTGCCAGGGCCACACGGATACCGGCGCGTACACCCAAAAGAACGGTTTCACTGATCACAAGGGCCAGCAAAGGCCCCGGCGACAAACCGGCGGACAATCCCAACACCATCCCCATGAACAAATATGTTTCCATGTGCCGCCCCTATTTATCCCTGCCCGAAAAAACCAGGCGGTCAATATACCAGCCGGCTTTTATCTTTTCCATCACAAAGAAACGATAGGGCTAAAAATCATACCTTGCAATCATCTGCACTATGGTTTAATTTTTGCCCATTAATTGGTAATGACGATTAGCTTTGCGGCCTTGTGCCGCTTTTTTAAAAACCTGGGACATAACATGAACACCGACCAGCAAATTATACCCCTGTCCGCTTTCAAACGTATTGTGGTCAAAGTGGGCTCAGGGGTGCTGACCCGGAAGAACAGCCTCAATCTTGACGTCATCAACAGCATCGCAAGGCAGGTCTGCGTACTCCATGACCGGGGTATCGAAGTAATCCTTGTATCTTCCGGGGCCATGGCTGCGGGCGTTAAAAAAATCGGTCTGAAAAAAAGGCCGTCGGAAACCCCCAAACGACAGGCAGTATCAGCCATCGGTCAGGCAGACCTGATCCGGGAATGGGAAAAGGCTGTGGAACACTGCGGCCGAAAAGTGGCCCAGATCCTTCTGACCCGTGGCGACTTGTGCGACCGGGTCAGGTATCTGAATGCCAGAAACACCCTGAATACCCTCCTGGAATGGAAGGTACTGCCCATTGTCAATGAAAACGACACGGTGGCGGTAAAATCCCTGCAATTCGGAGACAATGACAATCTAGGCGCCATGATCACCCTGTTGCTTGGCGCAGACCTGATGATCAATCTCACGGATATCGGCGGCCTATATAATAAAGATCCCCGCCGCCATGACGATGCACAGCTTCTCAGGCGGGTGACCTCCATGGGCAGCGACATCGAAGCCATGGCCGGAAAAATTGCAGGGCCGTTGGGCACAGGGGGCATGGGGACCAAAATAAGTGCGGCTAAAAAACTGACCTCAGCCGGAATTCCCATGATCATTGCCTGCGGCCTGGAACAGGATATTCTGATTAAAATAATGGACAATGATTATACCGGCACCTATTTTGTTCCCAATGAGCAAAAGGCCTCATCCAGGAAAAACTGGATCGGCCTGACCCTCCAGGCCAAGGGCAGAATCACCATAGACAAAGGTGCCCAGAAAGCCGTTGTGGAGCAGGGCAAAAGCCTTTTGCCCTCGGGCATTACCCGGGTGGAAGATTATTTTGAGGTCGGTGATCCCGTGGAGTTCATCACAGAGGACAAAGTGGTCCTGGGTATGGGCCTTGTCAATTACAATGCCTCGGATATATTAAAAATAATGGGCTGCAAGACCAGCCAGATTAAAAAACGCTTGGGTTACAGATCCTATGACGAGGTGATTCACAGAGATAATCTAATGATCACCGCATACCCGGACGATGCCCGCTCATAATTATTTTCGGGATAAAATAAAAGGAGAACCATTCTATGTCTTTGGAAAATCAGATCATTGAAATAGCCAAACAGGCCAGAGCGGCAGCCCGGATTATGGCGGCTCTGCCTTCGGAACAAAAAAACAGGGCCCTTTTTGCCATTGCCCGGCAGTTGGAAAAAGATAAAGACGCCATCCAGGCAGAAAACGCAAAGGATGTGGCCGCAGCCCGGGAAAACGGCTTGTCCGATGCCATGATAGACCGGCTGACCATTACCGATAAGGTCTTGAACGGCATGGTTGAAGGTCTGGAATATGTGGCCGGCCTGGAAGATCCCGTGGGCACCCTGTCCGATTCCTCCATCCGGCCCAACGGTATTGAAATGGCCAGAATGCGCATCCCATTGGGGGTCATCGGCATTATCTACGAATCAAGGCCAAATGTCACCGTGGATGCGGCAGGCTTGTGCCTCAAGGCCGGCAACGCCGTGATCCTGCGGGGCGGTTCCGAAGCCATTTACTCCAACAAGGCCCTGGCCCGGGCCATAGAAAAAGGCATTTCCACAGAGGGCCTGCCGGCCGGTGCCGTCCAGGTCATCCCCACCTCGGACCGGGCTGCCGTGGATATCATGCTCAAGCAGGAAGAGTATATCGATCTGATCATCCCCCGGGGCGGCGAAGGACTGATCCGCCACGTGGTGGCGGCCTCCAGCATCCCGGTACTCAAGCATTACAAAGGAGTATGCCACGCCTATGTGGATGACCTGGCAGACCTGGAGATGGGCGTGAACATTGTAGTCAATGCCAAAACCCAGCGCCCCGGGGTATGCAATGCCCTGGAGACCCTGCTGGTCCATGAAGGAGTGGCCCAACAATTGCTGCCCATGGCATATAAAGCTTTGGCCCAGGCCGGTGTCACCATCAAGGGCTGCCCTAAAACCTGTGAAATACTGCCCGATGCCATCCCAGCCACCGAAGAGGACTGGCCCATGGAATATCTGAATCTGACCCTGGCCGTCAAGGTGGTCAAGGACATGGATGATGCCATGGCCCACATCGCAGCCTACGGCTCCAACCACACCGAAGCGATCATCACAACGGACCTGAACCGATCCCGGCGCTTTATCCGGGAAGTGGACGCTTCCCTGGTCATTGTCAATGCATCCACCCGGTTCAATGACGGCGGAGAACTGGGCTTAGGCGCAGAGATCGGCATCTCCACCTCAAAGCTGCATGCTTACGGTCCCATGGGCATAAAAGAGCTGACCACCACAAAATTTGTGGCCTGGGGAAACGGACAGATTCGGTCCTGATCAAGGCAGCATTTAATTGTTCTCGTTGGCAATCAAGGTAAACGAAACGCTGCGCGTTGTTGCTATGCGAACAAAAAAGATCTTCACAAACCAATAGAACTTTTTGGGAGATTTGTTTTGTTTGTAGCGGTCAGGTATTTGAACGACCGGATTTTTTATTGACAGGATGTCCGGGTATCCATTATTTGATAAATACTTATTGAAATAAAAGGAGTCTATACCCATGCCTACGATGACCGACAACGCCATAGTCGTCCAGTTTGCCAATGCATGTAAAGCTAACGTCCATCAGAAGTGGGGCACCTTTGGGTCCGGACAGCAGCGGGCGCAGAAGCTATACGATATTACCTTGATCGTGCTTGATATCTGCCAGGTTCCGAGGCCGACCCTGCAGCTGAATGCCAATCTTGGCGGGGCGAGCGGCCTCTTCGATTTTCCCACGTGGACACTGAAGATAGACCCTAACGGTTTCGGTCAGGTTGCCCCCCCTGACAGGGATGGTTTTCTGACACTGGTCACACTCATATATCATGAGGCACGCCATTGCGAGCAGTGGTTTCACATGGCCCGCTATGCCGCGGTCGGCCATCAGATGACCGCCCAGAAACTGGCGGCATCACAATTTATCCCCCAGAATATTGCGACCACGGCGCTAAGCAGAAAGATGGGATTGAGTGATCCCATGCTGGCACTTACCAAAGGCTGGTATGAAAGTGTCTACGGCAGCCAGTCGGGTTTCCGGGGCATCAACCTGCAGGGGTTAATGCTGAGAAGAACCGGTGCCGCACAGGATATGAACGCCTTCCGCAATGGATTTCATTCTCGCTACAAGGGAAATCTTCCGGAAGAGGTAGATGCATGGGCGATACAGGACCTGGTTGCAGCGCATTACAAGTATCCCTGATTAAAACATCCAATCTTCTATAAGAAGGTAAGTCAAGTGTTCGATTCACGAACATCAATGACCTATGCAATAGAAAGACAAGCGTTCTGGTCAAAGTTACGGCAGCACGTTTCTTTGCATTTTTGCCACCACGTAAGGCCAAAAATAAATATCCCGTTTTTGAAAAAAGCAAGCCTATCTGTACAAAACGCAATGGAATAGATATGGTCCTCATGAAAAATAACACTTAAGATGATAAATAATAGGGTAACGGGGTTGTCCCAAAGGCATTTTACATAATTTCACTTATTGTTTTTCCTATTGTCTTTTTTTATCGTACCATTCATAAATATGCTGTTTGTTGATTATTTTTTTCCTAAACCTTAACCCAATTGGAATATAGCCATGACATCTGAAACTTTTTCACACAAATTGAAGCGTCGGCTGCTGATATTAGGCGGTATTTTAATTTTTTTGCTTCTCATGGCCGGCGTGATCAGCGTAATGGCTGTTGACGGACTGGTCGATATCTGGTGGTTTGATTCAATGGGCTACCTGTTTTACTACTGGCAGCGCCTGTCTTATCGCTATATCGTGTTCTTCGGTGTAACAATCTTTTTCTTTTTGATCTTTTTCTTAAATTTCCAGATTGCCGCACGGGTCCTAAGGAAACGGCTTCCGGATATGCGGGAAAAAGGAAACAGAAGATCAGCCAGAATCCTGAAGCATTTTCAGTCAGGTTCCCTGCTGTTTTATACCCCCTTGTCTCTGGTATTGAGCCTGCCGCTGGCCATCCCCATATATCACCACTGGGAAAAATTTCTTTTCTACGTTTTTGGTTCCGACATGGGGATAAAAGATCCGTTCTTTTCCACGGATGTCTCATTTTACCTGTTCGCGCTTCCCATCTATTCACTGCTTCAGCGGCCGTTGGTGGTGGCTGCAACGGTGCTGCTGTTCGCCCTGCTTATTTTATACATTATAAAAAACCGGATACTTACCAAACGGCTGTTTGATTTTTCAAGTGTGGCCAAATGGCATTTAAGCCTTCTTTTACTGATAATTTTCGGTCTTGAAATCCTGGATTTCATTATACAGCGATATGCCCTGGCCTATGATGCCGGACATCAGCCTTTGTTCTTTGGGCCCGGATATGTTCAAATGCGGGTCATTTTACCCCTGATCTGGATCTCTTTGGTGTGCATTGCGGTGGCCATCGTTTCGCTTGTAACTGTTCTTAAATTTAAAAAAGGGCATAAGGTATTTTTCGGTACCCTGGTCTGTTTAACCTTAGCCCTGGTGCTGCGCTATACCGATTATCTGCCCGAATTTATCCAAACCTATTGGGTAAAACCCAACGAAGTGGTCAGGGAAAGCCCCTATATTCAAAAAAATATCACATCCACACTGGACGCATTCAACCTGTCCAACGTTGAAACCCGAAACTTTGAGCATCAACGCTTTCCAATCAACACAAGCGTAGAGCAGGTGCAGAATGTGCTGCGCAACGTACCGGTGTGGGATGCAGACACCCTTAAAACCGTTTACGAACAGCTTCAAGAGCTGCGGACCTACTATACCTTTCCCCAGGTCAGCGTCGGCAGGTATACGGTTGCCGATCAATATCAGCAGGTCTTTCTGTCCATGCGGGAACTGAGCTATGACCAGTTGCCCGGGGGCACCCAGAACTGGATCAACGACCACCTGCTTTATACCCATGGTTATGGTGCGATCATGTCATCGGCAAGCCAGGAGGGCGGAGATTCCATGAACTGGTATCTGCATAATATTCCGCCCAAATCAGACTATGGATTGGACCTGGCAGAGCCCAGAGTGTATTATGGGTTGAACCCTTACCCTTACGCCCTTGCCCCCAATGAAGTGGGTGAACTGGATTATCCCAAGGGAAACAGTAATGCCAATACAAATTACCATGGAACAGGCGGGGTGCCCATCTCTTCTCTGGCACGCAAATTTCTCTTTGCCTATTACCTCAAAGATAAGAACATATTTTTATCCACAAAAATCAGCGAAAAAACCAAATTGCTGTTCCGGCGGCAAATCATAGAACGTATCCACACCATCGCCCCGTTTCTTTTGCTGGACCAAAACCCATATGCCGTTTATACCCCCGAAGGGCTGTTCTGGATGGTAGACGCCTATACCCACTCCGACAAATATCCGGCCGCACCCTCAGTGATGATTAACGGCATGCAGATGAATTACATTCGAAACAGCGTAAAAATTGTTGTGGATGCCTATAACGGCAGCGTGAATTTTTACATATATGATACCAAAGATCCCATTATCAAAGCGTATGATAAAATTTATCCGGGTCTTTTCAAATCCCGGGATGAAATGCCCGAAAACTTGAAAGCACATGTACGGTATCCCAAAGATCTGTTTGACATCCAGATGCAGATATATGCCAAGTACCATCAAACAGACCCCCAGGTGTTTTTCCAGCAGGAAGACTTATGGACCTTTGCCGAAACCCACGGGGATGAAGCAGGGGATACTGTTCCAGATAAACCCTATTATTTAACCCTTGACCTCATCAAATCCGGACAACTGGATTTCATGCTGCTTTTGCCCATGTTCCCAAAGGGCAAGGATAACTTGCGGTCCATGGCCGTGGCGGGATGTGATGGGGATAATTACGGAAAAATTATCATCTATGATTTCCCCAAAGGCGAATTGGTGTTCGGCCCGGCCCAGATCAATGCAATGATCAACCAGGATCCGGCCATTGCCCGGGAGTTCACCTTGTGGGATCAGGCGGGCTCGTCAGTGGTCAGGGGAAAAATGATTATACTGCTGGTGGAAAACAGCGTATTTTTCATTCAGCCTGTTTACCTGAAAGCGACATCCAGGGTTCAAATACCGGAATTGCAGCGAATTATCATGAGCGAAGGCCGGGTGGCTGTAATGAAAACATCCCTGGAAGAAGCCTACAAGGAAATTCAGCAGCGGGCCCAAAAAGATATCAAAAGGATCCAGAGGCCTTTGCCTATACAATCACAACCATCAGCACCCGAGGCGCAAGCCCGCCCCGAGCAGCAAGAGACTTCCCCCTCGGTGTCAACCGCTGTACAGGAACAGCAAAATGAGCTTGCGCCAACGGAGCTGGAAGAGCCGGCCACACCACCCACCACCCATGAGGTAGTCGAATAGGAACCAAAAATCGACCAATCGCCCTGCTGCCCAAAACATGTCCATGGACAGCAGGGCCTGGCCGACCTCCAAAAAAACGCGACCTCTGTGGGCTATGACAAAACGGCAGGGGGTCAAACTGCTTTAAAATCTTAAATGCCCTTCGGCCAACGCTCCCATTTTCCCATGTCATAATCATTCTTTCCTTTTAAATTAAGTAGCCGATTTTCTACAAAAAGAATCAAAAGAGACTTGCCCAAGCTTGAAATTTAAATATACAGCAAAAGGATAGTGATATAAGTATGAATAACGAAGTGCTAACCTGCATTCATGAACGAAGAAGCACCCGCAAATTTACTGAACAGCAAATTTCATCCGAACAACTGGATGCACTGCTTGATGCGGCGATATGGGCACCCAGCGGGGGCAACAACCAAAGCTGGTTATTTACGGCCATTCAAAAAAAGAGTGTACTGCTTCATCTAAACGCCCTTGTTTGCCAAGGATTTCAGCATTGGGTGCCCGATGATGATTACCCCACAAAACACGCCATGAAAAAGCGTTCACAACAGGACGGTTATAATTTCTACCACAACGCCCCCACGCTCATCATCGTCTCCAATAAACCCAATTACGAGAATGCCATGGCCGATTGTTCCCTGGCCCTGGGCAACATATTCCTTGCGACCCAGTCCCTTGGGCTGGGAAGCTGCTATATCAACCAGCTCCACTGGCTCCGTAACGATCCGGATATAAGAGCCTACCTGTTTGAACTGGGCATCCCAAAGGCGCATACCATTTGCTCATGTGCTGCAGTCGGATTTATCGGTAAGGCATCGCCTGCGCCCGCCCGCAAAAAAGGTACGATACAAATTGTTCGATAGAACAAACTCTGTCCTTGACAAGGACGTCACAATACCCTAACCAAATACGAGTAATTGATCTATCCACCAGCCAAAGGAGTTTTTTTATGGTTCATCAGCCGGACGCCCCGAGAAAAGAGGTCCTTCAAAATGACAGCTGGGATCTGTCACCCATGTTTCAAACCATAGAAGCGTGGGAAGCGCTTTTCCAGACACTGGAAAAAAAGATACCCGCCTACGATGATTTCAAGGGAACCCTTGACCAGGGGCCTGACAGGCTTTTGGCCTGTATCGAGTTTGACCACGGTGTCGGGCGGGATATGGATCGCCTTTATACATTCGCGCACCTGAAAAACGATGAGGATAAGACCCAGTCTGACAACGAAAGCCTTTTTCAGCGGGCCTCCAACCTTTACAGCCGCATCGGGGAGGCCTCAAGTTTTATGTCCCCTGAAATCCAGGCGATCCCCTCGGACCAGCTCACGGCGTACCTTGATAAAGAGGCATTTAAGCCGTACCGATTTTACCTGGAACAGATGATCCGCTATATTCCCCACACCAAAAATGCAGCCACCGAGCAACTGCTGGCCATGGCCGGTGAAAGCCTTGGCGCCCCCCAACGGATTTTTTCCCAGCTGGATAACGCGGATCTTAATTTCGGTACGGTAAAAACGCCTTCGGGCAAAGGTTCTCCGTTAACCCACGGCAACTTCATTACGTTTCTGGGGCATAAGGATAGAACTTTCCGCAAAACGGTTTTTGATCAATATTACCAAACCTACGATGACCACAGACACACCATTGCTGCGACTTTAGGGGCGTCAATAAAAAAAGATCTGTTCTGGGCCAGGGCCAGAAATTTTGACGCAGCACGAAAGGCCGCTTTATTTGCGGATAATGTTCCAGAAGCGGTCTACGACAACCTGATTGACAATGTAAAAAAAGCATTTTCACCCCTTTACCGGTACCTTGATTTCAGAAAAAAGGCCCTGGGTGTTGACGAACTGCACATGTACGACACTTATGTACAGCTTGTGCCCGACGTTGACTTTCACATGGATTATGAAGAGGCGGTTGCCACCTGTATTGAGGCCCTTGCACCGTTGGGCACTGACTATTTCAGCACCCTGAAACAGGGCCTGCTCACAGGCTGGGTGGACCGGTACGAAAACAAAGGTAAGCGAAGCGGAGCCTACTCTTCGGGGTGCTACGATTCCAACCCCTATATTCTGCTCAACTATGACGCCAATTCCATTAACAGCCTTTTCACGCTGATTCACGAGGCCGGGCACTCCATGCACACCTATCTTGCCAACACATCACAGCCCTACCCCACTCACGGATACACGATTTTTGTGGCCGAGGTGGCCTCCACCCTCAATGAGGCGCTTTTGGCCCGGCATCTTCTGGAAAAATATAAAAATGACCCGAAAATGAAAGCATATATCCTGAACCGGGAGATCGACAATATCCGGGGGACATTTTTCCGCCAGACCATGTTTGCCGAATTTGAACACATTGTCCACGGGCTGGCCGGTGACAACCAGGCCCTGACCATTGACACCTTCACGTCGGTGTACAAGGATCTTTTAGCCGCATATTTCGGAGACAAGATGGTCATTGACCCGGCACTCACCCTGGAATGCCTGCGCATCCCCCATTTTTACTCTTCCTTTTACGTTTATAAATATGCCACGGGCCTGGCGGCAGCCCTGGGGATTGCCCAGCGGATAACGGACAAAGGGAAGTCGGCCGTGGATGATTACCTTAACTTTCTCAAGCTCGGCGGATCCATGTTCCCCATTGACGAGCTCAGAGTTGCGGGGGTGGACATGGCAACCATCACCCCGGTACAGGCGGCAGCCTCCCATTTTGAATCACGGATCAGCGAACTGGAAACCCTGTGGAATTCGATTTAAAGCCAGCCATAGCGCCCATTGGGGTGATCCATACCTGTTTTAAAGAAAAATTCGGCATTCCCCGGCAGCCCAATCTTGCGGACAGGGCACCGGGGATGCTGGAGTTCCTGCCGGAATTTGCCCGCCCCGAGGCAGTCAGAGGACTTGAACAATTTTCCCATGTCTGGCTGCTTTTCCTGTTTCACGGGGCGGTTAAAAAGGACGGCAAATGGTCTGCCATGGTTCGCCCGCCCCGCCTTGGGGGAAATAAAAAGGTGGGCGTTTTTGCCTCGCGTTCCCCTTTTCGGCCCAACCCCATCGGCATGTCCTGTGTCCGGCTTGAAGAGATAGAAATGACAGCCAAAGGGCCGGTGCTTCACCTGACCGGCGTGGATATTCTGGATCAGACCCCGGTGCTGGACATCAAACCCTATCTGCCCTATTCCGACCGGCTGGACACAGCTCGTGACGGTTTTGCACCGCCACCGGACAACAAGACCTGCCGGGTCAGTTTTTCCGACACAGCGGCCACCCAGGTCCGGGAACGGGAAAAGACCATACCCAATCTGCAGACCATCATTACCCAGGTGCTGGAAAATGATCCCCGACCCGCTTACAGCAATGCCCGATTCTCCCGGAAAAAAGAAGACGCCCGTGACGACGAAGCGGATAATGAACGCATTTATGGGATTCGGATGTTTGACTTTGATCTCAAATGGCAGGCATCAGGAAATAAGATCCAGGTGATTTGCCTGGACCCGGCATCTAACTAACGGACACAACAAACGATGAACAACATTTTAACCACGGAAATCACAGACACCACGGAATTTTTTCTTCAGTGATTTCCGTGATTTCCGTGGTCGAAATTTTTACTTAGTGTTTGAACGAAAAGTCACCCATCTGCGGCGTTGCAGAAAAATTTAAAATCCTCACAACCATGAGGTTGCTCCGGTTTTAAATTTTTCTGCGCCTTGCATCTGGGCAACTTTTCATCCAAACACGGGTTTCCGTTCAGGTACTACTTAGACAGGAGGAACACTTTATGAAGCTGCGAAAAATCACCTCGTTAACCATGTTGTTATCTTTTGTGCTGCTGATCGTAACCAGCATTGTCCTCTATGTTGTTCCCGAGGGACGGGTGGCATACTGGTCCGACTGGCAGTTTTGGGGATTGACCAAAACCCTTTGGGGTGACGTTCACATCAACCTTGGTGTTTTATTTCTCGTCTCTGGTCTTTTGCACCTGTACTACAACTGGAAACCTATCGTCTCCTATATGAAAAACAAGGCCAAAGCGGTTAAAATCTTCACCCCGGATTTTAACATCGCCCTGATTCTCACACTGTTTTTCACCTTCGGCACCCTGCTTCATATCCCGCCCATGAGCACGATTCTTAATTTCAGTGCATCATTCAAGGAGGCCGGATCACAAAAATACGGGGAACCCCCATACGGCCATGCAGAGCTTTCCTCATTGAAGATGTTTGCCAAACGCACCGGCCTTGATCTTGATGCGATCAAACATCAGCTGAAAAAATCAAATATAACATTTGATGACGAATCCTCGACCCTGCTTGACATTGCCCGGGCAAACGGCTGTACCCCCAAAGATGTCTATGCGGCCATGCAGTTGCCTGAAAAGGCAACCGAGGCCGAACCTTTTCCCGATCTTCCCTTTCCCGGCCTCGGAAAAATGCGTTTAAGCGAGTTATGCCTCCGATACAACCTGGACAGGAAAAAAGTAATCAACGGCCTCGTTACCAGACAAATCAATGCAGAACCGGATCAGACCATCAAGGAAATTGCCCAGGCCAAAGGTATGGAACCCCAGACGCTTTTTGAAGTCATTCACGAGGTGGTCACCGCCTTGTAACATCATACAATAATACCCGAATCAAAAAGGGGCAGCACCGGAAATCCGGCGCCGCCCCTTTTTATTTTTATACAAACAAATATAGTTCGTGCAAAAAGACTGTTTAAAAAATCATTAAATTTGCTAAGCAGGCTAACTTTTTATCTTGACAACAAAAATATCAGTCAATATAAACCACTAAACATAAGAAAAGGAGAAAAAAATGAAAACCAAAATGCAGATCATGGGTGTGTTGATTTTACTGTTTCCATTACCGCTCCTCGCAGAAGTAAACATCACCCCCACCGTAGTTACTGCCACCATGTCCGAAAAAACGCTGGAAGAAGCACCCGGATCAATTCAGGTCATTACGGCCCTGGAAATCCAAGAGATGGGGGCAACGTCCGTGGACCAAGTACTGGCACAGGCTGTGGGCCTCATGGTATCCGAAGCCTCCGGCCGGGCCAAGGCCGTCAATATCAGGGGAACAGGCGCTAAAAGGAGTCTGGTACTCATTGACGGGCGGCGGCTGGCAGCCGGGTACAAAGATTTTACCAGCACCGATCAGATACCGGTGACCATGATCCAGCGCATTGAAATTGTACGCGGTCCCAGCGGGGCCATATACGGCAGTGATGCCGTGGGCGGCGTGGTCAACATCATCACCAGAGAGGCGCCCCAGAACACCTCAGGCGGAGTGACCATCCGGTACAAAAGCCACCTGGATAAGGATTCCGATGGCGGCATGGGCTCCGCCTGGGTGGGTTCCACCCTTGGAAAAACATCTTTTATACTGTCGGGCGCCACCCAGCACATTGGCGGTTGGAACGATGACGAAGAAACGCCTGACGACGGCGACGATAAGGATCTCAATTCCGCAGCAGGGCGGGTATCCCATGCATTGACCGACACATCAAACCTGAGTACAGGGTTTGAATATTTTGATCTGGAACGTCAGGGAGAAAGATATTACGAGGGCCAAAGCAGGGAGCGGAACGCCGAAGATAAGCGGCTCAACTATTTTCTTCAATACGACAATCAAATCACCCGGGACGGGAATCTGTTGGTCCGGGCATACCGGTCCGAGCATGAAAACAAAATGCAGTTTTCGCCCACGGCGACCGTCACCAGCGAAGAGGATGCCGAACGCTGGCTGAACCAGGTAGAGGCAAGGTATACCGGCCCAATCATGGGCAACCATCTTCTGTCCGTTGGGGCGGAATTTCGGCAGGAGGGTCGTGAAGACAGCACAGGTGCGGACAACGACCTGGACAACACCAGTATTTTTGTCCAGGATGAATTTGAAATTTTCTCTGCGTTGTATCTTACGGCAGGCCTGCGCTATGACGATCACTCCGAATTCGGAGGTCAGTTTTCACCCAAGGCATCTATAGTCTACGGCATTCTTGAAGCACTTCGGCTAAAAGCATCCATCGGCAAAGGATTCAGGGCGCCTTCCCTTTCAGAACTATTTGTCACTTCCTACCGCAACAAAGCAAAATATGTGTACAGCCCCAACCCGGATCTGGAACCCGAAGAGTCGCTCTCCTATGAAATCGGCCTTGAAGGAGAAACAGGCCCTTTGTCAGGCGGAATCACTGTGTTTAGAAATGATATCGACAATATGATTGACGCACAATTCATACGCACAGAGGGATCCGGAGGAAATAAAGTCACCTATTACCAATACCAAAATATTGCCGAAGCCCGTACCCAGGGAATCGAAGCCAGGGCAGACGTGAAACTTCCCTGGCATTTGAGCACCGGTGCCGGCATTACCTGGCTGGACACGGAGAACAAGGAGACAGGGGAAGAACTGGAAGGCAGCCCGGACATAAAGGGCATCTTTAGGCTGGGCTATTATCACCCGGATTACAAATTTCGTGCAGCCACCCGCATCAACTACATCGGCGACCAGCATGTATCCAATGCCGAAGATAAAAACGGCTATGTCACGGTGAACCTATATTTTGCAAAGGATTTTTCAAACCGGCTCCAGATTTTCGCAGGCATTGATAACCTTTTTAATGAAAAAAAAGCATATGACGGCGAGACCTATATTGAGCTGGCAAGCGCCTATGCCGGATGCAGCATCCGATTTTAAACCAACAACCTGTTTGTTTGGCTGTAACAGCTCTTTCCCATGCTGCGATAAGGAGAAGAAAATGATGCCCGAAAAAATGGCGAAACTATTTATTATCACCTCTTTGTTTTTTCTATTGTTCTGCTGCATTGAAGGACTGATGTTTCCTTTAAAATTTGCACTGAAATCAATTTGTTCAACGATGTTCCATATCCCCGGAGATCAGATCAAAGCATTTTTTGGTTATTTTGTGGCCAAAATTCATACCCATGTGGGACTTATAGGGTGGCTGAGCATGTCACTTATGGGAATTTTATATTACATGGCGCCGAAAATCAGCGGCCGGCAGCAATACTATTCCTGGGCCGCCTGGGGAAACTTGGGATGCCACACTGCCGGTGTATTCATCTTGATCATTGGATTCCATACGATCGGTATTCTGGGGCTGACATCGGGATTTGCCCCGGGCTCTGAGGAATTCAGGGCCGCATCAAATTTAGGCAAACAGTTTGTGATTGCCGGCGGTGGTTTAATTTTGATCTCTGTTTTGCTGTTCAGTTTGAATATGCTGCGAACCCTGCTGGTCAAAAGGGAGCGCACAACCCCGGCCGGGGCGCCAAACAAGCAGGGATATAGCAAACTTGCCACAACCACCGCCGTTCTTGCAGCAGGCATGATTCTTTTCAATACCGCCCCCGGCATGGCATCTGCCACCCAGGTACCTGAAAAAGCTGATGTCATCATCATCGGCGATCGCCTTGTGGATATTGCCTACAACCTGGGGGTGCTGCCGGCAGCCATGTCAGTGCGCTGCTCCCTATGGCCGCTGTGTGACACGTTAAAAAACACCACCCAGGTTCTGGGGTGCCCCAATTGTCTGCAAAAGAAAAAAGCCAAACCGTTAAGCAGATGGCCAGTCTTTTAGGTAAAGACGATAAAGCGCAAACGATTCTGGACAACTATGAAAAAAACCTGACAAAGGTCATGAAGCAAATAGAAGAAAAGACCTTTTCAAAACGTGTGGTGGTTCTTAACGGCATCTTTCAGGATTCCTCCGGAAAATATTTTCTGCGGGTGGAAAGCCCTGGGGGCTATGCCGATCAATTTCTTTTGGCTGTACTGAAAAGCACGAACGTAGGCAATGAAATGGTCCCATCGGAAAAAAAACCGTCCAAAGGCCATTTTTCCATTCGCAAGTTCAACAGTTTAGTTGCAGCCGCCCCCGATGCCATCATCATCACGGGTGACGGATTCGCCGTCCAAAAAGCATTGAATCGGGCGCTTATTCAAAATCCGGATCTTGCCAGTGTACCGGCCATAAAAGACCAGGCAGTCTACAACCTTCCCGGTTTCATCCAGTCCAGTATATTTGAATATCCGTCCATCCTTGCCCGATGGGCTTTTGTACTGGCGCGTTGACGTTTTCATGGCATCTGCTGCAGGGCGGGGGGCAACACCACCGCCCTGCAGTTTTCCTATTTAACCGGGTTTAACAGCCCATAACGGCACGGTGGATAAATCCACACCCCACAGCAACGGCAGCAGGTAAACCACAAATACCGTAATCAAAATGGTACCTACAATATTAAGCCATAAGCCGGCCCTTGCCATCTGCCGGATGGAGACACACCCGCTGCCGAAGACCACGGCGTTGGGCGGGGTGGCCACAGGCAGCATAAACGCATAGGAGGCTGCCACACAGGCCCCGATAATGGTGGCAAAGGGGTGTACGCCCATGGCAATGGCAGCACTGCCCATGATGGGCACAAGCAAAGTGGCCGTCGCCGTGTTTGATGTAATTTCCGTAAGAAAAATGGTGATCAGTACCACCACGCCCACAAACACAAAAAGACTGGTTCCCTCAAGGGCCCCCAACTGGCCTGCAATATAGGTGGCCAATTCGGTCCGGGTAAATCCGTTGGCAATAGCAAGCCCGCCACCGAAAAGTAAAATCACGTCCCAGGGAATTTTGACGGCGGTTTGCCAGTCAAGCAGGAAGGTCCTTTTCTTAAAATCCACAGGGATACAAAAAAGCAGAAGCGCCCCCATGATCCCGATGGTTGCATCACTGATATAATTGAAATGGGGCATGATACCATGCATAAAATCAGCCTTGGCCAAAAAGCCCCGGGAAAGCCAGAATGTCGCCATAAGGCACCCCACGGCCACAATCTTTTTTTCGGCACCGGACATGGGGCCAAGCTTTTTGATCTCGTCGTCAATGATGGCCGCCCCGCCGGACAGTTCCAGATCCCCCATGGGAAAAAGCAATTTGGTCAGGAAAAACCATGCGATCCCCAAGGTTATCACGGCAAGGGGCACACCGAAAAGCATCCACTGGCCGAATCCGATTTCAATCTTGAACATCTTTTCCACCATGCCCGCCATCACCGTGTTGGGCGGGGTACCGATAATGGTGGCCACACCGCCCACGGACGCCGCATAGGCGATCCCCAGCATCAGGCTTCTGCCGAAATTGAACTCAGGGCTTTCATCGACGCACACGTATCTTAAATCATCGGAACTGAGCCCGGTCACCTGGTTGATAACCGCCAGCCCAATGGGCACCATCATCATGGCCGTGGCCGTATTGGAGACCCACATGGACAAAAAGGCTGTGGCCACCATAAATCCCATGATCATCCGGGAGGGACTGACCCCAACGGCCCGGATGGTATACAGGGCCACCCGTCGGTGCAGGTTCCATTTTTCCATGGTCACGGCCAGGAAAAAACCGCCCATGAACAGGTAGATCAGATGATTGGCATAGGGGGCAGTGGCCACCGGAGATTTCATAACACCAAGAAGGGGGAAAAGCGCTATGGGCAAGAGACTTGTGGCTGGGATGGGAATAGCTTCGGTAATCCACCAGGTTGCCATGAGAACGGTCACGGCCGCCACGTGCCAGGCTTCGGGTTTCATCCCGTGGGGCACCGGCAGCAACAGCATTAAAATAAAAATCACCGGGCCCAAAAAGAATCCAACGGCCCTGCCCTTTCCAGCATCCACTTTTTTGTTCATAACCTTACCCTTACTTCATTAAATATGGTTTTTCAAAAACAAGGATCAGGTTTTAGGACTGTAATGACGCTTCAACCAGGATCCCAGCCCGTCAAGGCCGGGAAACAACACGCGTTCTGTGATATTGCACAAATCCAATTTATCCCGGCATTCCCATTTCAGGTCTGCCGGAATAATGATGCGCTGGAAGCAATCGGTATGACAATTGAGCCAGTCATCAATCATGCGGCAGGGATTGGGCATGACTGAAAAAAGAGCATACTGGTTCACAATGCGCTCGTCAATGGATGGCGGTTCAAAAAAAAGCAGGAACTCTTCGGACTTGCCCAGGGCATCAAACTGGGTTAAGGTTTCAACATACTGGTGAAAGGTTTTTTCCCCGACGTGGCAGTCCGGTCGTTCCTGATCGATACTGGTGAGCAGTTCCACGGTAAAGGCCTGGGCGCCTTCGGTGGTCAGCTGCCCTTTAAGTTCAGGCGGGAGAAGATCATGGACCTGTTCATAATTGATCCGCCAGATCACCCCGTTCACGTCAAATCGTTCAATATTGGCCAGGGCAAAATGAAGGGCGATCAAAGGGGAATAGGTCCAGTCCATCAAGCGGGTGGGCAGCCCATGGTGCTGGGCTACAGCCAGAAGGTGCCAGAAGGAATCGGGTTCTTGGCGTCCCTGGGCCCGGGAATATTTACGGAAATTGCGCAGCAGATGCTTTTCAAGGGTCCAGAAGGGTCCGCCCAGGCGCATCAGCGAAGTTTCAAGGCGGTAGGCGGCATCTGACAGCCCCCGGTAAACAAAGGGGGGCCGATACCTTTGAATGGTATCATTCCAGGAACCTTTGAACAACTCCTCCTGGAGCATGCCCCAGGACTCGACGATGATGTCCGGCATAAAATTCTCCCCCGGGCAACCCCGGTTTCTTTATTTTTTGTGGGCAATAGCTCGTGACAATTGATCTATCTGATCTTCACCAAACACCAGAATACCGTGCTGCCTCAACAGGGCAGTTGTCACCCCCATACCGTCCACAAGAGACCGGCTGAAACTGCCGTCATAGATCCGGCAACTGCCGCAGGATGGGCTTTTTTGTTTTAAAAGGGCGATTTTGATGCCACAGGCAACGGCTTTGTCCAATGCGGCCAGGGCGCCTTTGACAAAAAAATCTGTAACGTCGGCGTGTTCAGTTTCCACCCGGGCCGATCCCGCCCACACGCCGGGGCCGCCGCCGGGGGTAATCTCTGCAGGAGGCCTGGGCACTGGAAGACCGCCGTCCATTTCCGGGCAGACCGGCACCAGTAATCCTTTGGCCTGCCACAGATCTATAAGCGAAGATTCAAAGGGGCAGGATTGGCCGTCATAGCGCACCGACCGACCCAGAAGACAGGCTGAAATCAGTATCTTTTCCATGGTGAAACTATATATCAGCATTGTGTTTGTTTGTAAAAATTTCTTGACGGAGCAGCAAAATAAATGCAATGAATGAAAATTCATTTTGGAGAGCCCCGGGCCTCCGAACGGCGACAACGCGCCCTGTTTATTTATAAATCGTTGTAATTAAAATGTGATCGATATAGTATTATATATACGGGAAACAACACACAAACTTAATATAAATAAAATATTATAATGAAGGCTTGTTCATTAAGCATCCCACACGAATCCCCTACTGAGGAGGACACATGGCACAGGTAATTTCCGACCAACGGGACATTGAATTTGTCGTTCACGAAATCCTTCAGGCCCAAACCCTTGCAGAGCTGAACGACAATTATGCCGACTTTAGCAAGAAAACCATTGATATGGTGATCAAAGAGGCAAAAAATTTTGCAATCAAAGAGCTGCTACCCATCAATAAGGAAGGTGACGAGATGGGATGCACACTTGAAAACGGAAAAGTAACCACGCCACCGTCCTTCAAGCGCGTATTCGATCTGTATAATGAAGGCGAATGGCTGGCCCCCACCGAAGATCCCCAATGGGGCGGCCAGGGCATGCCCTTCACCGTTGCTGCACCAGTCTCTGAATATTTCAACGGCGCCAACTACCCCTTCATGATGTACTGCAGCCTCACCCAGGGCGCGGGTCATCTTATTGAAAAATTCGGCACCCAGGAACAAAAAGATACCTATCTTAAAAACATGTACACCGGCAAATGGACCGGCACCATGCTGCTCACCGAACCGGGGGCAGGCTCCGATGTGGGTGCACTGACCACCAAAGCCATCCCCAACGAAGACGGGACGTACAACATTGTGGGGGAGAAAATTTTTATCTCCGGTGGCGAACAGGACCTGACCGAAAATATCATCCATCCCGTTCTGGCCCGCATTGAAGGGGCACCTGCCGGCACCAAAGGCATCTCCTTGTTTCTGGTCCCCAAATACAGAGTGAATAAAGACGGCTCTCTGGGTGAATTCAACGACGTCATCTGCACCGGTATTGAACACAAAATGGGCATCCACGGCAATTCCACCTGTTCCTTGTCCCTGGGCAGCAAAGGCAATTGTGTGGGCTCCCTTTTAGGCGAAGAAAACAAGGGCATGAAAGCCATGTTTCTGATGATGAATGCAGCCCGGCTGCTTGTGGGTGTCCAGGGGTTTGCCTGTGCCACCGCCGCCTATATGTATGCACTGGATTATGCAAAAAACCGTATCCAGGGGCGTGATCTGACGGAGATCATGAACCCCGATGCCCAGGCGGTACACATCTTCCGCCACCCGGATGTGCGGCGCCAGCTCATGGTGATGCGATCCAATGTGGAGGCCATGCGGACCTTGATCTACTATGTCCACTACTGCATTGACATGTCCAAGCATGCGAAAACCGACGAAGAAAAGGCCAAATACCAAGGGTTTATTGAAGTGCTGACCCCCATTGCCAAGGGATATGTCACAGACCGGGCCTTTGAGGTCTGCTCCCAGGGGATGCAGGTGTACGGCGGATACGGATTCATTGAAGAGTATCCCATGGCCCAGTTGCTGCGCGATGTTAGGATCACGATGATTTACGAAGGCACCAACGGCATCCAGGCCATGGATCTTCTGGGCAGAAAACTTGGCATGAACAAGGGCAAACCCGTCATGGATCTGTTCGGGGAAATGCAGGCAACCATTGCCCTGGCCAAGGATATTCCGGCCCTTGAAACAACGGCCACCAAGGTTGAAAAGGTGGTAAACAAATTGGCTGAAGTGGCCATCCACATGGGTACCATCGCCATGAGTCCCAAAGTGCTGACCGCCTTTGCCAATGCCCATCCGTTCCAGGATGCCACAGGTGACACCATTTTTGCCTGGATGCTGCTGTGGCGCGGCGTCACGGCAGCCCAAAAACTTGAAAAGGCCAAGAAAAAAGATATCCCATTCTACCAGGGCGTCATTAAAAGCCTTGAATTTTATGTCCAAACCGTATTACCCGTTACCCTGGGCCGATTTGCGGCACTGCTTGAGACAAGTGCGGTTGCGGTGGACATTGAGGAAAACATGTTCCCCGGTTAGGATACTTAACACGTTAAAAAGGCTGCCTTCTTTTATTTAGGCAGCCTTTATCTTTGTCATAGTCTCTTATTCATCACTCATAGATTTTTCAAGATCGCAGCGCTCATCGGCAAAACAAACGATGGCCCTTTCCAGTCTCGCATAATCCGGGTTAAAGGTACCTCTTCGCCAGTAGTCGTAATCCAGCTCTTTTTTAGCCGCTTTCGACGCAATGCCCCGCTCTCCAAAAATGGTTTTATCAGAACCTTTTTGACATTTATTAAAATCGCTCATATCCGGTGGGGTATCATAGGCTTTACAATGGTGATACCTGCCGTTAACCCCGTAATGTTCATCCGCCGGATTTATGGAGAGCGCCGTATGGGCGTAATTGGCAAACCGGTATGCGGTCCCCTGAAACTCCCGGTCCACCGGTCCCAGTTCAACCTCTTTGATGTTACCGCAGGGCGGATCAATGTTCCGCTCGGCATGGCGGGATGCATACCAAATCAAGCCCCGGCGCCGGGCAGTTACCCGATCACAGAAAAACTGCCGGGCCGCATCGGCATCAATGGTGTCATCGTCGGCACTGACCGCCATGAGTACCGGCAGGTTAATGGGATTACTTTTCATGATGTTCTGGGTGAGCAGATAAAATTCAGCACCTGCATTGACGGAAAATGATTCATACCGGGCCGCATCCCTTTCTTCAAATGTATCCAGCCAGTCCTTGACCCAGCGCAGGTAAGGACTTAGAAAGGCCGCCCCGGACTTGGCCTTGACAGCGGTGGAGATCAGGATCAGTCCTTTTATTTGTGGGTTGTTAGGATTGTCTTGAATATGACGGATCGCAAGGGCTGTGCCGGTGGAAAATCCCACCAGGTAGAGCTCGGAAATCGTATCCATTTTTTCAAAGCTGTGCACCCCATAGTCAGTGATGGCCATCCAGTCCTTATGTCGCATGTTCAAAGAGTCTCCGGCAACCGTACCGTGGCCGGGCAGCAGCACCGCCCGGATGGTGCCGTTGGGATAGGCCTGCTGCAGGGAGTCGGCAATACTGTGCATTAAGTAAGGGGAATCGGTGAGCCCGTGGATCAGGAGAAACCCTTTACCTGTGCCGGGTCCTGTGCTGTTTTTTCCCGGCAGACGTTCAAAGGGACTCCGCATTTGTGCGGCCTGGGCAGCCGAATAGTGACCCAGATAGGGATCGGCACCATTGTCAAATCGCAGGTCTCTTAAAATCTGCTCAATGTTTTTCCGGCTCTCCTGAACATATTGACCGAAGGGAAGATCCGGGTCCGGAACACCGACCGGCCGGCCTGTTTTTTTTAGAAAAGAAGGGGTCGGACTACAGGAGACAAGGAAGAGCAAAAAAAGAGCAAAAAAAGCATTGATCTTAAACCTGAACATGGTGGGACTCCTTTGCTTGGGGTTGGAAAACGTATCAATCTGTGCCTATGGCGTACCGGACGGACAGAGCATCTTAAACCCTGAATCCGGGGTTCATATGATTCTGGCAATGCCTGTCATTTTATGATAGCTTTTATGGTCAGGCAACCCTGTATAGTGCGCACGGCCAATATCAGAAGGCGCAAGACGACATGGGTTCAATTTGACCTAAATTGCATCCGATACCGGTATGAATAAATGACAACTGCTTAAAATAATGATATTTTCAGGTCAATGGTATAAAAAAAGAACGCCCCTCTTGTATGGACGTTGGAACTGCATTGGATGGCTTCTGATTCCCATTTTGTTCCTGATTCTATGCAATCCCGGCATATCACAGGCCTTGCCCCCCCTATTTGCCTATCAAAATCCTCTGGCCACAGAAGCACCGCCCTGGAATCGGGCCTGGACCTATGTGGCATACTGTCTTGCCGCCATCGTAATCTGGCTTGGCGGCTGGTGTCTTGCCCAGAAAAGGATAGAAAAAAAATTCAAAAACCAGGCCGCAGAACTGGCACAGGTGAAACAGGTCATCGAACAGCTGCGTTCCATTGACAGAATGAAATCCGAGTTGCTCAAAAAACAGGACCAGGTGGAAAACGAACTCGTCAAACACAAACAAAAGCTTGAAGAGATGGTAAAGGAACGGACCCTGGAACTCAATGCCGCAAAGGATAAGGCCGAGGCTGCCAGCCAGGCCAAGGGGGAATTTCTGGCCAATATGAGTCATGAAATCAGAACCCCGTTGAATCTGATCATCGGATTTTCCGACATCATTTATAAAGAAATCCACGATGAAGACATGAAAGAGTATGTGGGAACCATCCGCTCTGCCGGAAATTCGCTGCTGGCCATGCTCAATGATGTCCTTGATTTGTCAAAAGCGGAATACGGAAGCTTTCCCCTGGCATACGCGCCCTTTAACCTGGACGGTCTGCTCAGAGAACTTAACCAGCTGTACCTCAAGGCGTCCCAGATCAAAGGCCTTGAATTTTCCGTGGAAAAGGGAGAAAAAGTCCCCGCAAACATCGTTCTGGACAGGGTCAGACTCAGGCAGGTCCTCATGAACATCACTGGAAATGCCATTAAGTTCACCTCATCCGGATTTGTGAAGATCACGGCCGGGCATCGGCACCTCGAAAAGGAGGACAGCCATTCAGAACTCTTCTTTATCATACAGGACAGCGGCATCGGCATTGCACCGGACCAGAAAGAGAAAATATTTGAAAGATTCAGCCAGCAAAAGGGCCAGAGCTTTGACACATACGGCGGCACGGGAATCGGGCTCTCCATCTCCCAGAAAATCGTGCAGGCCATGGGCGGCACCATTGAGGTGGACTCAACACCCGGCAAGGGGAGCAGCTTCCGGGTGTCCATTCCCAATGTGGAAAGCGAAAACGGCACGATAAAGTCCACGCCCTGTGAAACCGTTCTGGCCAAAACCGAAGGGCAAGGGGAATTCAAAGTTATCTGTCCTGATGCTGTGGAATATACACCCATGGCCCTTGAAAAACTAAAGGCGTTGTTATCTCTGCTTGAAAATGAGATGAAAGGCAGATGTGAACACCTTCGAGACGCCATGATCATCGGCAAGGTAGAAGCTTTTGCCCGGGAGATCACAGCACTGGGTCAGACCTATGGATATCCGCCCTTGCAGGTATGGGGGGAAACTGTGTCCAAACAGGCCAAAACCTTTGATATGGCCTCACTGCCGGACACGTTAAAGTGCTTTCCCGGCCTGATTGAGCAACTCTCCCGCCTTATTTGAAGCTGATGGCGACTTAAAATCCAGACAACCCAATGGTCGGTTTAATTCTGACTCTTGGGTTTCAGACCTTGGGCCTCCGGCCAATTGACACATACAATGATTGATAAAACCTTAAGAAAATAGTAAAAAGCAGGATGGGGATTCAAATCAATCCAATTTTTTTCATCAATTCGTTAGTAATAGGGAGGAAATAATGGCAACAACAAATGATAATCTAAAAGAAGCGTTTGCAGGAGAAAGCCAGGCCAACCAGAAGTACAGAGCGTTTGCAAAAAAAGCCGAAAAAGAAGGGTTTGCAAACATTGCAAAACTGTTTAAGACCACGGCCGAAGCAGAACGTATTCATGCCGAAGGTCACCTGGGTGCTTTGGGTATGATCGCGTCAACCGCTGATAATCTTCAGGCAGCCATTGACGGTGAAACCGATGAGTTCACCAACATGTATCCGCCCATGCTCGAACAGGCAGAGGCAGACGGTCATAAAGCCAAAATCATGTTTAAATTTGCCCTGGGTGCAGAAGCCGTGCATGCCAACCTCTACACAAAGGCTCTCGAAGCCGTCAAAAAAGGCGTGGATCTGGATGTCAGTGACTTTTACCTGTGCCCGATCTGCGGCTACATTGAACTGGGCTCAGCCCCTGAAAAATGTCCGATCTGCTCGGCCAAACAATCCAAGTTTGTACAGATTGACTAACGGCCTGGTGCCGGTGCCCACCTGTTCTATCGGCATTAAGGGGCAGCGCCCTCCAGCGAAAATCTGAAAATCTATATTTCTTTCACAGATTTTATTTTAGAATTCAAAACGATTCGGCCCCGGGCAAATGGATTGCCCGGGGCCGGAAAATTTACATTGGTTTTAACGGAAGGGCAATGCGCCCTTCCGCACTTTTTATGGCATTGATTACACCTTAAACTTACCCACAAGCTCATGCAGTTTTTCGGAAAGTGCGGTTAGCTCTTCGGCCTTCGCGTTGACTTCTCCGATGGACTCAGACACGTCTTGCACGGACTGATCCACCTCTCCAATCTCTTCTGATATGGAACCGATCAGATCGGAACTGCGGTTCACATTCTCATTAACATTCTGAATTCCTTCCGAGGTCTGGGAGATATTCTGGGAGATCTCCTGGGTGACGGTTGCCTGGCTTTCAACTTCCTGGGAAATGGATGAGACAATATCGCTGACCTCTTTGATAATGTCGAGGATCTGGCCGACTTCGGAAACGGTTTCATCGGTGGCTCCCTGGACATTGCCGATCTGCACTTTCACCGATTCGGTGGCTTCTGCGGTCTGTTTGGCAAGATCTTTGATCTCCGAGGCCACAACCGTAAATCCTTTACCGGCCTCACCGGCCCGGGCGGCCTCAATGGTGGCATTCAGGGCCAGCAAATTGATCTGTTCAGAAATATCTGAAATTACCTCGGTTACCTTACTGATTTCCTGGGCACCTTCTCCCAATCGGCTCAATTTTTCAGACACATCTCCGGCCTTGGAAACGGCGGATTCTGAAATCGTTCTGGAGTTTTCCGATTTTCGTGCAATTTCACCAATGGTTGATGTCATCTCTTCCGTGGCGGCAGCAACCATATTCACATTGGAAGCCGCCTCTTCACTGGATGAGGCCAGACTCATCATATTGGCACTGACCTCTTCTGCACCGGATGTTACTGCTTTGGATCGAGTCGCCATGGATTCTGCGCCATCGGTCATTTTCACGGCTATGGCCGAAAGATCACCCGAACTGGTATTCAGGGACCCGGCATCGGAGACGATCTGCCGAATCAGTTGCTGGAGGCTCTCCATAAAAAGGTTGAACCAGTGGGCCAGTTCGCCGATTTCGTCTTTCGCTTTGATGTCAAGGCGTTTGGTCAGATCGCCTTCCCCTTCGGCAATATCTTTAAGCATATCCACCGTATTGCGAATGGGTTTCACGATCCCGCCGGCTGCGTACCAGAGCAAGAGAATGGCAACCACGGCAATGACAAGACCGACCACAACCTGCATAATGCTGCTGCTCCGGGCCTCGGCGGCTAAATCACTGTACAGGGCATTGGCGTCTGCCAGCACTGTCTCCTTGGAGATCCGGATCATGAGCCCCCAAGGTTTTCCGGTCCTACCTAATTCTATGGACGAAAGGACCTCAAAAGAGCCATCTTCTTCGTCAATCGCCGCAACGCTCTTTCCGGCTTGAACATTTTCCACATAAGTCTGCCAGTCCTGGGGAATGAGATTTTTTAAATGCTTGCCGATCAGTTCCGGCTTTTCGCTGTCCGCAACGATCAGTCCCATATCACTGATAATCGTTACGCCGCCTTTCCCGTCGAACAGCTCTTTATCAACGCTCTCGGATAATTTCTGGACAAAATCGAGATTATAATCGGTGCCGGCCACACCATAAAATTTATCCCCGACCAATATAGGGACCGACAAGGTTGCCAGCCATACCTGTTTACCCTGGACGATATAGGGGAGCGGAGCCAAGACGCTTTCCTTGTGTTCCTGCCTGGGGACGATATACCAGCCGCCTTTAAGAACACCGTTGGGGTGCTTGTCCATCGTATCGTATTCCACCAAAGGCTGCACTGCGATATTGCCGTTTTGATCCCGGGTCCAATACGGTGTAAAACGTCCGGTCACGGAATTGTTCCCATCCTGTCCTGTTTTAAACATATCATCCCGGCCGTCTATGCCGTTGGGTTCCCAACAAGAATAGGTTCCGTTGAAATTGGGATTCTTTTTGAGCACCTCAAGCAAAATGGCATTAAGCTGATCTCTTCCCACTTCCAGGTTGCCGTTTCCGGATTTAGAAACCATGAAGACATCTGCCATCGTCCTGGCCGCATCCAACGCAACTTGGAATTGGACCTGAATTTGTCCGGCATAGTTGCCGGCCAGATTTTTCAGGCCGGCAAGCGCTTGGGCCTCAACCAGAGAAGAGACTCTTGATTTAACCATGTTACGGCTTGCTGCGCCGGAATACAAACCGTAACCCACCAGAATAGCGGATGATAGAATAAGACAAATCCCCGCTAGCCCAGCGATCTTCATCCTGACAGATTTAAAATTCATGAATAATTCTCCCTCTTTTGTTTTGCGCCGGCTTGGATATACAACGCGTAGATTAAGGCTTTACAAATTAAACGAAATTTAAATAACAAGATTTTTTTAGATAACTTGATCGTCGTTTTAAAAGTATATGATAGCATGAAATTATTGTAAATATTTTTTCGCGAAATTTCAAAAGCCTATCAATTCTAAAAAACGCCGGGATATCTTGCGAAACGCAGTATCCCGCCGACAGGTTTACCGGCGCTGTTCAATGAAAAGCACAGGACCCTGTCCGCAGTTCATCTAAACCTTTTTACGCCTCTCTTTTTTCGTTGAATGTTAAACTGTTTCAAATTAAATTAGACGCTGACATTGTGAATAAAATTGCATTAAGGGCAGGTAAAAAGCCTGTGGGGCAGACAAAAAATATGAATAGAAAACAACCCGACCACCTGAACCTGTTGTTTGACATGGGGGAACTTGCTTCCATTATCACCAGCGGATCAGACATTGAAGCGTTTTTAACCGGGGCCAGCGAACTTGTGGCAAAGCACCTCCAGGCCCATGTCTGCTCCATTTACCTTTTTGATACCCGGTCCAAAGATCTGGTGCTCAAAGCCACCCGGGGACTGAAACCCGAAGCCGTCAACCAGGTCAGGATGCTGCCCGGAGAGGGATTGGTTGGAAAATGCTTCTCCCAGGACCAGATTCTAAGGGTGGGAAACGCAAGAACAAGCCCGGGGTTTAAATACTTTGACAATGCAGGGGAAGAACCCTTTAACTCTTTTTTGTGTGTGCCCATCCGGCGCGGGGTGATAAAAATCGGCGTCCTGGTGGTCCAGCACCGGGAGATGGACCATTTTACCCTGCTTGATGAACGGGCATTGAGAACGGCTGCCACCCAGTTGGCCGGAGCCGTTGAAAATGCAAGGCTGCTCATGGCCCTGGAACCTGATGCGGCGGAGATAGAAGAAGATCCGGACGCGCTTTCAAAAAAATTCCCAGCATTTATTAAAGGCAAATCCGACGGAGACGGCATGGCCTATGGTACAATCAGGCCGTCAAGAAGAAAACGCAAAGCCATTTTGTTTGAGGCGGACACAGCGAATGTCACCTATTCCCTGGCTGATTTTCAAACGGCCGTGGCAAAAACCATTGATGAATTAAAGGTGCTGCAGGATAAATTTGCTGCAAGTTTGCCGGAGAGCGAATCTTTAATTTTCACGGCCCATTTCATGATGCTCAAGGATAAAAATTTCACGGGAAAAATGAAAGCCCAGATCGAACAGGGCATCTCGCCGGTGACAGCCATCCAGCAGGTGGTGTTAAAATACATCAAAGTCTTTTCGGACAATCCCAATGCCTATATGCAGGAAAAAGCAGTGGATGTTGAAGACTTAGGCATCCGTCTGTTGTCCCATCTCAAGGCCGTGCACACCCCAAAAGCCCCTGACAGGGGTACGATTTTTGTTACCCAGGACCTTTATCCTTCGGACATGATGAAGCTCACCGCCGACGGCATCCGGGGCATTGTGCTGGTGGGCGGCGGCGTCACCGCCCATGTTACTATCCTTGCCAGGTCCCTGTCCATTCCGCTGATTATTGCCGATGATCCTGTGTTCATCGACCTGCCCGACACCACCCAGCTGCTGCTGGATGCCGCCCAGGGCAATATTTACATCAATCCGGACAAAAATACCCTGGCCATATTCAAGGGCAAACAGGAGGCTGAGAACCGGGCAAAGCCCCGGGATATGCAGGCTGCCACCTACACCCTTGACAACAGACGCATCCGGTTACTTGCCAATATCAACCTGCTCAGTGAAATCCCCAGGGCCCGGGAACTGAAAGTTGAAGGTATCGGCCTTTACCGTACCGAATTTCCGTTTCTGATCCGTTCCGGGTTTCCTTCGGAGGACGAACAATACTTCATTTATAAGGGATTGTTTGACAAAACGGAACCGGGAACCATCACCACGGTGCGCACCCTGGATGCCGGTGGAGACAAGGTCATAAAACATACGGATTTCATCCAGGAAGCCAATCCGGCTTTAGGGTTGCGCTCCATTCGCTTCTCCTTAAAGCACCGCCAGATTTTCCGGGCACAGCTCAAAGCCATTTTAAGGGCCGCCCATGGCAGACAGAAGGTTCGCCTGATGTTCCCGTTAATCTCCTCCATCGACGAATTCATAGCGGCAAAGCAGGTCATGACCGAATGTATCCGCCAGTTGGAACAAGAGGGTGTGCCCCACAAAAACGATCCCGAAGTCGGCATGATGGTTGAACTGCCCTCGGTGCTTGCCACCATAGACGAATTTGCGCAGCTGGCAGATTTTTTTTCCATCGGTACCAATGATTTTATCCAGTATATGCTGGGTGCTGACCGGGGCAATAAACTGGTGGCCGAACACTATATATATTATCATCCCGCCGTAAACCGGGGCATTGCAAAGATTGCCCAGGCAGGGATCGACCACGGCATCGACGTGTCCGTGTGCGGAGAGATGGCCCATGATCCCGGGCACATCCCATTTTTGATCGGGGTGGGCATCACCACCCTCAGCGTGGACCCCAAATTTTTGCCCAGGGTCCAGGCCACGATTATGGAGACAAGTTTTTCCCAGGCAAGGACCTATGCCCGAAAACTGCTGGACCAGACCCGGGTCGAGGATGCCGCAAAGGTGTTGCAAACCGGACCTGGCGGTTGCTGACAAAAAATCAATCTGGATCAATCAACAGGATTCGGCGTTTCTCAATGCCTTTGCTTCGGCATCAAAATCACCTGAGATGCCATCCGATTCAAAACATCCGTGCCCATTTTTACCCTGAGCTTGGGCGTGGTCAAATGATTTTTTACATCGGCAAATCCCAGACGGGCCGGTATGCCGGGATGAAAATTCAATGATATCTTCATGATCCGAATCAATAAAAAACGTTGGTGCACAATACAAGGAGAGTTGATCAATGGCCATATGTTTATCCTGAAAATTATTTATGTTCCCCAGTTGCTGGGTTACCTCACATGTTTGCTATACCTGTTACCAGCCCTGAAATCAATAGCCACACCTGTATCGGGATACATTTGTGTGCCAGACTTTTGAGACAAACGCACCCAGCCTCTTTATCATAATTTAAAATTAGACCACGGAAAGCACGGACAACACTGAAGATGAAATTCCGTGACTTCCGTGCTTTCCGTGGTTTAATAGTTTTAATAGTATATTGTGTGCGACTTCAGACTGTTAAAAAACGAAGCGGTCTGGTCCTTTGGAATGAATCTTGTTACTGAAAAAATCATATTGAAATTATAAAGGGAGTAACGCCATTGACCCAACAAAGTGAACCCAACGGCAATTCGGAAAAATTTGATTCCATCGTTATCAATGAAGTGCAGCTGCTTTTGGCCGAAAAAAGAACCTCCCTGGCGGTCATGAGAACCGGGATTGCGGTTCTGGCCCTGCCTTTGTCCGTGATCGGACTACTGATTGCGACCTCCAAATACTACAATATTTTCAACGTGATGCACCTGGTTATCCCCTTTGCGATTCTCAATCTTGGATTAATTACTCTGGGCTGCTATCTGATTACCCGTGCTGTGATCAAAATGAGCTGCTATGACAGACACATCCATGAATTAAAGGCCAAATTCAGTGCCCTGGACCAGTTCATACAATAACCAGAGGCCAATCGACCTGGCATACATTATGCTTTTGCTATACCTAAGACAACGCATGGGGTTAGGACAACAACAGAGGCGCTCCCGACAATGGAGACCAGAAAGAGAAGAACCATGAAACCATACGGCAGAAAATTAAAAAAACAGGTGGGAGAAATCCTCAGGCTTAACA
This sequence comes from uncultured Desulfobacter sp., assembly GCF_963666145.1. Taxonomy (NCBI): domain Bacteria; kingdom Pseudomonadati; phylum Thermodesulfobacteriota; class Desulfobacteria; order Desulfobacterales; family Desulfobacteraceae; genus Desulfobacter; species uncultured Desulfobacter sp. Next base: position 1,130,763 of record NZ_OY762614.1, read on the forward strand.
GCCGCAGCCAGGCCCTGGAAGAACTGGCCCGGATTCCTGATGCCCAGCTCACAGGCCATCTGTTCTCATACTTCTACAATACGGATGAGTTGATCAAATTTCGCAGTGTGACCGCCATGGGGGAGCTTGCTGCAAGGATTGCGGACAAGGGCCTGGAAAACGCCAGAGTAATAATGAGGCGGCTTATGTGGAACCTGAATGACGAATCTGGCGGCATTGGCTGGGGGTCACCCGAGGCCATGGGGGAAATTTTAAGCAAAAGCCCGGCCCTGGCCCGGGAGTTTAAAAGCATTCTTTTCTCCTATCTGGACCACAGAGGAAACCACATTGAGCATGAAATGCTCCAGCGAGGGGTTTTGTGGGGAATTGGTACATATCTTGGGTCTGCACCCAACGACCTGACCGATGTGACCCGGGAACAGCTCCAGGAATATTTGTACTCAAAAGATCCGGTGAAATGCGGATATGCCATCAGGGCGTTGTCCAATGCCCATGCGTTTGAATGTATGGTTCTGCCCGATTCTATCCAGGCAGACACAACAACCGTTGACATTTACACCCGGTGGAATTTTGCCCCCGCCCGGATATCGGATATGGTTTGGGCCTGCGCCCCTGAACGAATCATGGCCGGAAATGAATAATTACTAAGCTTGCTTACCCTGGTGTGAGACGATTAAAGAGAGTTTGCCATGCTGAAAAAAAAATGTGACATAAATATCGCGCGCACCATTGACCTTGCCCAAAAAATGATAGAACTGGCACAAAACGGCTATGAACACCATGATGACCCGGGGTGCGGTGTGCTTTACGGCATTTTACTGGATTCAGGATACAAAATCCTTGACCTGGCAGAAAAAGAAAAACAGGCCCACATGTTAAAAGGCTGGTGGGTTGAATCCATGGACAAAGGAACAATGTAATGAATGAACCCAAAAAACCGGTAATTGATCTTGGCTGCTGCATTGAATGCGGTGTCTGTATTGATCTTGCCCCACACGCCTTTGAAATTAATGATGCGGGTTATGTGGACCTGATTCCCCTTGACAGCTACGAAGATGACGAAGATGTCCTTGAAGCTGTGAAAAACTGCCCCAGGGACTGTATTACCTGGGAATAACGGAACGACCATAGGCTGTTATTCATAAAGCCCTTCAATGATGATTTCAGAATTTTGGGCATCCTTTTTTTGTTTTCTGCTGAACTTTACACCGTAAACGGTTGGCGTTACTTCTAAGGAAGATGAACAGATCTTTATCAGAGTGCCGGCCTCCACCTTATTTTTTACCCGGATAAAACTATGGTCCGACACGTCCCGGCCGGACTTGTTCAGCTTCATATAATCCTTTTTCACCAGAAGTTCTTCAACCTCCCGGCGAAGCTGTTTTATCTCATCTGCGTTTTTTCCTATTTTCTTCATTAACAGCTCTTTTCGGACCTTGTATTCATTGTTGTGCCGGGTTGTTGCATTCACAGAGGCCTTGTACATGCGGTATTTGAGATCATGGAGTTTACGAAGATGCGCGTTTTGAGCTTCGGGCCGCATATGTTTCAACTCCAAAAAGAGATCCGCCATAAATGTCTCTGCCGCAGGCCAATCCATGGGATCTGCATCCGTTTTTTCTACCGCTGATTTAAATTGTTGAATCATGGCTGACGCGGTTTCATTGGTTTCCGGCAATTGGGTAAAGCCGTTGTCATCCATCTGTTTCAAAAGATATTGAAGAATAGTCTGCTGTTCAAGATAACTGTCCTGCGTCTGAATTTTCCTTTCAAACTGACGTTCAATGTCCCGCAGTTCTGTCTTGTGAAGTAATGCCTTCAGACGTTCTTTTTTAACTTTAACTGCATCGTTAATGGCTTTTAATTTGTCACTTGGATTTTTGCCTACCTGTAAAATCGAAGGTGCAGGGCCTCTGGTATAGACATTTTTCAGCATGATTTCGTCCAGCGCGCGTACCGTTGAAGAGATAAGATCGGAATTTAGCGCCACCATTCTCGCGGCGCTGATAATTACCGCATTAACGATCTCTTTGTTGATATAGATATCGTCATCCGCACTTATTTTACGCATATCTTCGCCCTGGTCACGATAATATTCAACACGGCCCTGTATCTGAATTTTCCCCGATGCCTGTATCCGTCCCCGCACATCGCCGTACACCACAATGTCATGGCACTTCACCAGGGCGCCGGGGCCGATGTCGCCCTCCACCTTGAGGTTGCAGTTAAGATATTCGTCTCCCAGGTTTCCGGAGACGTTTCCGGAGAGGTGGCGGGTGGGATATGAGATGTCAGTCTGCGTGACAAACAAAGTCCTGCCTTTGAACAGAATGGGCGTGCCGTCAACATCAGCAAAAAACAGATCCCCTTTTTTCATCACACCTTTACCGTCGGCCAGATTGACCACCCGCCCTTCCGGCGGTGTAATTTTAAAGCCGCACACATCCATCCCCGCCGTGCCTTCCCTGGGCGGAAAAATTCTGGCCAAAATATCACCCTTTTTGACAAATCCCGGTCCGGTCCGGGGGGCATTATCTTTGCCTGCCCCCCTTTGAGACGCATCAAAGACGATTTCGGCCCTGCCGTCCACAGGCTTTACCGGCGGCGTTCCCTGGGCAACTTTAAACGCATCTCCCACAGCGGCTGTTTTAAAAAATTTTCGAATCTCTTTCTCACCGCAGATGCCGTGTGTAATACCTATATTTTTAAGCCATGCCACAAAATCAGACAGATCCATGTTTTCTGAAACGGCTTTTTTGAGCGTAATAAAGGCGGATAATTTATTTTTTGAAAAACGATATTCAAACACCCTGGACAGCCCCTTGCCCCGCTTGCGTTCCTGATTATACAAGACCAGTGCCTTTTCAAGGGAAAGACGCTGTTTTTCAAGTCTTTTTTGTGTCTTGAGAATCGTTGTCAGATTTTTATCCGACAACCCGAACAATTCTTGAAGAACTTGTCCCAGATATACTTTTTCTTGGATTTCAGCGTTTCGGACATTCTGCATTTTCAATGCCTGGTTCAGCTGGTCTAAAGAGACAAATCCTTGTTTAACGGCAATTGCCCCGAAGCGCATGTTGATGTTAAGCCGCTCCATCTCGGACGTGGCGATGTCATTGAAAGACTGCGCCAAAAATTTATCCTCAATACGGTCCTGGGTTAGAAGAATCGCGGCTTTATTGGCTTTTGAAATCTCATTTTTCTCCAGAAGAATATCGCCGATCAATATGCTCTCCCGGGTCTTTCTAAAAATTTCATTCTGCTGTTCAAGGGCTCTTTTTACCTGTTCAGGACCTATAAATTTATTGGCAATGCCAAGTTCGCCAAACCGCTTGTCCAGCATCTTCATCTGCAGATGCTCTTTTACCGCGTACAAAAAATGAATCTGTTCGTCTGAAAGAAAATCACGCTCTTGGAAAATCCGGACCATGGAAACATCCGGATGCTGTTCTCTTTGTTCAATATAGTATGACAGAATCTGCTTTTCCTGGGCAGAGGAAATCAACCGGCACTTCAGGGCCAGGCTGAGCAAACTGCGTTCTTTAATGTTATCACTTCGATTTTCCAAATCGGCGTTCTACCTGGATGAAATTTAAAGAGTTCTTCTCAGTTCAATGGCTTCTTTATGTTTCGGGTCCAGCCGGAGAATCTGGTTTAAATAATCATCGGCCTGCAGCACCCGTCGATTCGCAGCAAAGATTCTGGCGATCTGAAGCTTGGCATCCAGGTGCCCCCGGACGTTTCTATCTACGTTCATAAAGTGTTCCAGTGCTTTTTCCCTGTTCCCGGACTCAAGGCAAATCGTGCCGGCTTTATAAATGAGATTATAATTGGACGGGTTGTCCCGGATGGCTTCATCTATCAGATACTGCGAAAACTTCACGTCTCCATTTTCCAGGCAGACATCAATGACCTGATTGCGAACGGCGTTGCTTAGTCTTGATCGTTGAATCACCCGTAAGAAAATTTTCATCGCCTGCTTTTTGAGACCGGCCTTTAAAAGCAATTCACCAATGCCAAAGGCCCTATCATTGTACCGGGTACTTAAAGCCAAAACTTCCAAATAATAAATTCCTGTTTTTTCCAGGTCATTTTTCTTCAGATAGTAATCACCCAGATAAACCCTTGAAATAATATCCTGTTTATTCACCGAAACCGCTTTTAGGAGGCACTTTTCAGCAATGTCATTTTTTCGGATTTTAAAGTGCAGCAACCCCAAGTGCCGAAGCACACGGGACGCAGAGGGTTTGATTGCCAGCGCTTTTTTCACCTCTTCAATGGCCGCTTCAAACTGCCCTTGCTCTTCAAGTGCCCGGGCGTTGTTGCGGTGAACGGTAAATGGCTCAGGTTTATGCACCCGGTCGATGACCGCCTTGATTTTTTTATCCAGAGCGTGCAACGTTAAAGGTTTGAGCAAATACCCGTCAATTTCGGATTCAGCCACTTCGGAAACAATATCCCGCTCGGCTTCTGCTGTCACCATGATCACGGGCATATCCCTGAATCCAGGATCGTTTCTGATATTTTCCAGCATTTCAATCCCGTTCATCACCGGCATATTCCAGTCGATAATGGCAAGATCAAACACCCCTTCCTTAAGGACTTTCAACCCCTCTTTTCCATTTTCAGCAAACCTGAGTTTGCCGCCGATATTAAGATTTTGAAGCATTTTCCGGATGGTCAGGCGCATGCTTTTCATGTCATCAACAATCAATATGGATAACGCATCAAGCGTTTTAACAGAATTATCTTCGGTCATATTGACTCCTTTTTCTTCCTAAAAAAACTGAACCAAACGATATTAAAACCTTACCATAATTCGTAATTTTATAAAATATTGCTGTGAGAGCAGACCCCAGAATGATTTGTTCACAAAATTTCGTTGAGTGTTTTATATATCATCACCTCTTTGTTATTTTCTTTTCACGGATGATAAAAAAACATTGCGCCTGATACACAAATGTGCCATTTAAGAGACCAATTCGAAAATAGCTTGATATCGATTACTGAACGCCCGTTGCCTGGAAATCAAAAATGGAAAAATTTACACATTCTCTGCTGGATCTTCACAATCTTAACCTCGTGGTGGACAATCTCAAAGTCGGGGTAATGGCACATACCACCGAGCGACTCATCACTTTGTTCAATAAAGAAGCAGAAAAAATTACCGGTTACAGTAAAGAAGAGGTCCTGGGCAAAGACTGCCATGATGTATTCCAGGCCCCGTTCTGCGGTTCCAAATGTTCATTTTGCGATGATTCTCCAAAACTTTCGGGCGGCACCAAAGAATACCCGATAACCATCGTCACCAAAACCGGAGATACCCGCCATCTGGAAATGACCGTCTACTGCATTCAGGACAATGAAGGGCAAATCCGGGGGGTTGTGGCCTCATTCCGGGATATGACCGATTCCATACGCCTCTCCCTGAAAGCCGAAGATCTTTCCAATTTTGCAGGCATCATCGGTAAAGACAAAGCCATGCAGGACATTTTCCGGCAGATCCGGGATGTGGCCCTGTACAACTACCCGGTTCACGTATCCGGTGAAACAGGTACCGGCAAAGAACGCGTGGCTTACGCAATCCATGATATCTCATCCTACGGCAGCGGCAGTTTTGTACCGGTCAACTGCGGGGCCATCCCCGAGGGTATTGTGGAAAGTGAGCTGTTCGGCCATGTGAAAGGGGCGTTTTCAGGGGCGGTCAAGGAACGTAAAGGCCGGTTTGAACTGGCCCATAAAGGCACCCTGTTTCTGGACGAAGTGGCTGAACTGCCCCTGAAGACCCAGGTAAAACTGTTACGCTTCCTCCAGGAGGGATCATTTGAAAAAGTAGGCGGAGAAAAAAAAATCAGCGTGGATGTCAGAATTATCTCGGCCACCAACAAGGATCTGGCCGAAGAGGTCCGGCAGGAACGCTTCAGGGAAGACCTTTACTACCGGCTCAACGTCATCCCCATCCACCTGCCACCCCTGCGGGAAAGAAAAAACGATATACCCCTTTTGGCCGAGCATTTCCTACGGGAAGCGGAAAAAGAGAACAAAAAGAGCGTACCGGAACTTGCCCCGGACACCATCAGGGAAATGATGGACTACCACTGGCCCGGCAATGTCAGGGAATTAAAAAATGTGATCCAGTTCTCTGTGGTTCGGTCCCGGGGCAGTGTTATACTTCCCACGGATCTTCCCTTTACATCTGCAAGACAGCCCATGCGGCCGGCCGTATCCAATGAACCCGAAGGGCCTTCGGCATCGTTTATCCGGGGAAAACTCAATCAGGAAAATGTCCAGGCAGCCCTGGTTAAAACCGGCGGTAACAAATCCAAGGCAGCCCGTGTGTTAGGCGTGGGCAGGGCAACCCTGTACCGCTTTTTAAGTGAACATCCGGGGGTTAAAGCCTTTTCAGATGACTTTTAACGGCCATGGGCCGAGCCGGTCTATCAGCTATATACCTAGGCCCAAGCCACAATAAAAAATAAATAAGGCCAGACATGCTACATCTTTTGGAAAGATTTAAATTCAAAACCCTGCTCAGATTCCTGGGGCCGGGATTCCTTGTGACGGTAGGATTTATCGATCCCGGCAACTGGGCCACCAATATTGAGGGCGGCTCACGGTTTGGCTATTCACTGCTGTGGGTGATCACCCTGAGCACAATGATGCTCATTGTGATCCAGAACATGGCGGCAAAACTTGGCATTGCCACGGGCAAATCCCTGGCCGTGAACATCAGGGAGCGCTTTTCAAAACCGGTTTCGGCCATACTGGGCCTGACCATTGTGCTTGCCTGCATTGCCACGGATGTGGCTGAACTTCTCGGGGGCGCCATCGGGTTCAATCTGCTTTTCGGCTTTCCCCTCTGGATGGGTGCGCTTGTGACCGTGGGCCTTGAAACCTTTTTGATTGTCAGCCAGCGCTACCACCGCCTTGAAACAATTATCATGGGGTTTTTAGCCATCATTGCCCTGTGCTATCTCATTGAAATTTACATTGTCAAACCGGACTGGTCCGCCGCCCTTCCGGCCGCGGTAATCCCCCGTTTGAACCGGGAAAGTATTTATGTTGCCATGGCTATTTTAGGCGCGGTGGTGATGCCCCATAACATCTTTTTGCATTCCAATGTTATTCACTCGCGCAAATGGGGGGTCTCCGAAGATGAAAAAATGGCCCAGCTGAATTATGAAAAAGTCGACACCCTGGCGGCCATGATCATGGGATGGGTGGTGAATTCGTCCATGATCATTGTGGCGGCAGCCGTATTTGCAGCAAATCTGGCCGATGTCACAAGTATTGAACAGGCATCGGCCACCCTCACCCCCCTGGCAGGACCTTTGGCGGGAGTTCTTTTTGCCGTGGCCCTGGTCTTTGCCGGTGTCGGGTCATCGGTCACATCGTCCATGGCCGAGGTGAATGTGATCACGGGTTTTCTGGGAAAGCCCGAGGACCCCAGAACCCTGTTATACCGGTTTTCCGTATTTGCCACGGCCATCCCCTCGTTTTTAATCATTGTGCTGTCCATGGATACCTATAAAATCCTGATTTTCAGCCAGGTGGTCCTAAGTCTCCAACTGCCGTTCACACTGATTCCGTTGTTGATGCTGTGCCGGGATGAAAAACGCATGGGCAAATTTGCCTCGGGACCGGTGGAATTTACGGCGGCCATTGTTATTTCCGCCATTGTTATTGTGTTAAATATTTATCTGCTTTACACCACGGTCACAGGAGCCTGATATTATGCAAATATATAAAAACATACTGGTTACCATGGACTGTTCCCCGGTGGATGACCGGATACTTGAACATGTGACGCAACTGGCCCTCCAAAATCAGTCCAACGTATTTTTGCTGCATGTGGTTCATTCCCATACCCTGGATGAACACCGGGCATTGACCCGGAGTGCAGAGGCCTTTTTAGCCGAAAAAAGCCGGGATCTGCTGGAACAGGGCATCAACGTTAAAGTGGTTCAGCGCAGCGGTGAGCCTGATAAACAGATTCTCCAGGAAATCCAGGACGGAGACTACGATCTTGTGGCCATGGCCACCCACGGCCATTCAACCTTTGGTCAGATCCTGTTCGGCAGTGTATCAAAAACCCTGAAGCAGCAAATCAGTATTCCGCTGCTGTTGCTGGGCCCTGAATAACGGTCAGGGGCAGCCCGCACCAAATATTTAAATTTCTAAGTTACTTTCCCTGTTTTTCCTATAACAGCCATGGGCTGACCCGGGTTTTCACCGTGGTTCAGCCCACAACGAAAGTTGAAAGATCTGTGCAGGTTACACAGACTTTCTTATAAAAAAAAGGGATTTGACATTTTCAATGCAAGTCTAATCTTATGTGCAATGCCTTTTCATGCAAGGCAAAAACCACATGGGATTTGACATAAAACTCAACGTCCCGAATGGATAAAAAACCGAAAACCTGTAAAGCAAAATTTACGACAATATCGTTAAATTTATGGAGGTATAAACCATGCTGGTACCTGAAGTTGAAAATGCCCTGAACAAACAGCTTAATGCTGAAATTTTCTCATCATATCTTTATGTGTCCATGGCGGCCCAGTGCAAGGCGGATGATCTGGACGGCTGTGCAGCCTGGCTGGAAACCCAGGCCCAGGAAGAGATGACCCATGCCGCCAAATTTTATAACTACATCATCCAAAGAGGCGGGCGGGTTAAATTGGCCGGCATTGACGCCCCCCAGGTGGAATGGAACAGCACCCTTGCGGTTTTTGAAGATACGTTGACCCATGAGCAAAAGGTATCGGCCATGATCAATGATCTGATGGACGTTGCCATTGCCCAAAAAGACCACGCCACCCAGATCTTTTTGCAGTGGTTTGTAACCGAACAGGTGGAAGAAGAAGAAAGTGTCAGTATGGTGCTGGGAAAAATTAAGCGGGTTAAAGATTCAGCCCAGGGCATGTACCTTCTGGATCAGGAATTGGGCCAGCGCCAGCCCGCTCCGCTGCCCGGAGCAACCCCCGCAGTAGAATAATCATGTGGATCGTTTTTTAAACAATTAAACACAACGTATATCACTCGACTACATATCAAGGGTGTCTGCCCCAAAAAAATATTTTTTAAGGCATACACCCTTAATGAAATCGGATTTAGGCGGTTGTCCCTTCAAATCATATTTTTGCCCATCGCGGCACAGACAACAAAGCCTTCTCCTATATCTCTAAAACCGTTCGATCCACTGAATAAAACTATCCATGTATGTGGACAGGAAGGTTTGGGTATGCTCGGAGACGAGCTGACCTGAAAATCAAATCAAAAAATGAATAGGATACAGTTTAAGAGCTAAACCTGACGGTGGGGGTTTGAATCGGGTATGAATCTTTGATAAGATTCTATTGTTTAGGATACCAATTAAAAATCTTCCAAGGGACGAAAATGATCAGATTTGGCCTATGCTGCATATTCAAAGCCCATCCTGTTAAATTTCGACGAACCACGGCCACGCACCTTGAAAAATTTTCCAGACACGAACAACTTCAGCGACTGGCCCAATTGTGCGAAGTGAATGCAAAAAGTCTGCTCATCGAAGCGTATAAACGCTGCGGCAATTTCAGCAAGACAAACAACATCAGAACCACCTTTCATCCGGACCAGTTTGTGATCCTGAATTCACCCAATCCGGATGTGGTCACAAAATCTGTGGTGGAACTTGAATATCAGGCACAGGTGGCCCGGTGGGTCAATGCGGATGAGATTAATATCCATGCAGGCGGCGTATACAACGACAAATCATCCGCGCTTCTGCGTCTGATAAAAACCGTTGAGAGCCTGCCTGATCCGGTCAGAAAAAGATTGACCCTTGAAAATGATGACAGAAGCTACCCCCCCCCCAGGACCTGTTGCCGGTGTACAGACAACCCCAAATCCCCGCAAACATCATGATTTCATTGATCCCGGGGACCTACCCCCCAATTGGCTGACGTTGGAGATTACCGTGGAGGTTGAAAGCCAAGGCCAATGAACTGGCCATAAAACAACTGATAAAGGAAATTGATTCGCATGGATATTTATGACATCTCCCTGACAACGCTCCAGGGCAACACCATTAGCATGGCAGATTTTAAAGGAAAGGTTTTACTGATTGTAAACACAGCAAGCAAATGCGGATTCACACCCCAGTTTACGGGGTTACAAACCCTTTATGAGACATACCGTGATAAGGGTTTTTCTATACTGGGATTTCCATGTAACCAGTTTGCAGGTCAGGAACCCGGTTCAGTGGAAGAGATCCACCAGGTATGTGCCATCAACTACGGCGTAACCTTTCCCATGTTCGAAAAAATCGATGTGAACGGTAAAAACACCCATCCGTTGTTTCGTCTTCTAAAAGAGAAACAACCCGGGTTGGTCGGAAAGGCGATTAAATGGAATTTTACTAAATTTCTCGTTGATCGCTTGGGAAACCCGGTGAAACGATATGCCCCAGTTACCAAACCGGAAAAAATAGCAAAAAACGTTGAACAGCTTCTAATTTAATCTGTTGTTTCCCAGGTTCGTCACACCCGAAAACAAGACAGTTGTGGTTCAAACGCTGTTTCAGCCTGACACAAAACCGTATCAGCAGACGTACTCTCCACGTCCTGGAATAATTTAATAACAAAACAAAAAAACGGCCATAGCAAACTGCTGTGGCCGTTTTCTTGGAACATATTAACGCTGGGATATTTTTTAAATCCAATATCCCGGTCTGGTTTCAGTCGATTTCTTCAAACCCCAAATCCATGCTCGCCAGGCACTCCGAGCATTCCATTGTGGCATTTTCAAGGTCAGGATATTTCTCTTTGATCTCTTCTTCGGTCATTGTTGATAAATGACTGCATCCGCACTGTGGACATATCCCTTTTATTCTGTGATTTTTTGACTCTTTATCAGCCATTATTCTCTCCTTATAATTCAACGCGTTAATCAAGCGCTGGTCTAAACCGGTTTCAACCTACCCTGTGAAGATACAATACAAATTCTGTGCCATATGTTTTTTTCAAGGAATTGCTGAACCAGGCCATAGGCCACAAAGAACGGAAAAAAACTCCCCTTACCCCAGGAATAAACCTACACCTTGAACTGTTTCATCATATCGGAAAAGTCCTGGGCCATTTTGAATAATTCGTGTGCACTTGCACTGAGTTCCCGGCTCTCCCATCCGACATCAGCCGATACCTCTTCCACCCCCACAACTGACTGGGCAATTTCATCGGCCGCAATGGCACCCTGGGTGACATTCTCATTTACTTCGGTAATTTTTTCACTTACCGTTCCAATGCTTTGGGAAATCTCCTGGGCCACAACCGCAAACCCCTTACCGGCCTCTCCGGCTCTGGCAGCTTCAATTTTGGCATTCAATGCCAGCAACGACACCTGGGACGCCCTGTCGGAAGCGCTGGAACTGGAGGCATCCAACGTCTGGGCAATTTGATTCATATGATTGGATGCGCCGGCAAGTTCTGTGGAATTGGCAACAACTTGCCGGATGGTGCCGCCAAGCTCTTTTGTAACAAAGTTAAGCCGGTTGAGAATATGGTTTATCTCATCTCCGGGGCCAATTTCATCAATATGGGTAAAGTCCTTATCACCGAGTCTGTCTGCAGTTGCCAGCACTCTGCCGACCTTTTTATTCACAAGTAAAACAAAAAGAAGCCAAATCAAAAAAATGGTGATCATCAACCCGGCCAAGGAAATTAAAACGCTTGTCTTTTCAGCCTTGGCGATCCCCTGTTGAATCGGCACCATGGAAGAGAGCACCGAGATCCCCCCTCAACAGCCTGGGCCAGGCTTTTATTTTGGGCATCAAGCTGATCCATACCCAGACCTTTCTGATTCTTGACGTTGAACCACAGGGAAATACCCATGGACAGGATGACAACATCACTGACAGGAAGCATTATTTTGATCCATAGCCGGCTGTTAATCTTTTCAAAAATAGGGGTTCATTACGCTGTCCTCAATATAAATTAACGCGTTTGGGGCGTGCTATTGGCTTACATGGCTAATTGACGATGAAAATCAGACCGAAACGATTGAATGAATTAATGGTCACCGCTGAATACCAGTGGTTCAAAGTCAAATTCGTCAACCCGTTCTTTGTCATGGCAAACAATACAATGTTCCATCGTTATATTCGCAATGATATCGTCCGGATCTTGTGTCTCGACGTGAACACTGCCGGGACCATGGCACACTTCACAACCAGGATTTTTTAATCCAGGGGTTTGATTTTCCGATACGCCCCCCTGGCTTGCCGTAACCGGTGGTATGACACTGAAAACATTCAGCGTACTCCTGGGCTGTTAATTTTTTTCCATTTTTTTAATATTTAGAAAAGAGTGCGCCTTTTTGGAATGTTTCATAAAAGTGTCGTATTACTCCTGATGGCAGTCTATGCAGGCGTCAATGCCCACAAACTTTTTTTCCTCTGCAACAACCGGCCAGGCGAAAGAAAAGAAAAAGGCCGTCATTACAGTGGCAATAAACGGAAAACGCATAGATTTCTCCTAAATTTTACAGCGATGTTTTCTGGACGAATGATAAAACTTAGGTTGACAGAATTGCATTCATATGCTCTGAATTTATCTTTAAATCAGAAAAATGGCAATCACATTTTTATATAAAAGTCGCTATGATCTATATAACCGTTCAAACTTTCTTTCGCATTTGGCTGAGCCCGGGTGCCGGAACACTTCATAAATTCGTACCGGCTGATTTTTCGCCATGGGTGAGCTGAAACACATCAAACTGATGCCTGCCGGCATGCCGTCAGCATTGCCTATTCAGCGAATATATCCTATGGTGTAAATAAACATCCAGACAATAGCGATCATTCACGGCATCAAAATAATTTTGGGGCGTATGAAAAAGACACCGTTCAATTTATTGTATATCGCGACCTTAAGCCTGCTCATTGCATTAAACACATTCACAATCCATGCAGCCGAGCAAGGCAACGGTTACAGAAACCGTATCGATCCGCTTCAATCTGCAAGCGAATTGGATTATCCGCCTTTTTCCATCATAAAGCCGGACGGCTCACCGGACGGTTTTTCCGTCCAGTTGTTAAACGAAGTCACAAAAGCCGTCGGACTGAAAGTCAGATTTAAAATCGGGCCGTGGCATGAAATCAAACAGGCCCTTATTGACGGTAGAATAGATGTTCTTCCCCTTGTTTCGTACTCCAAAGAACGGGATAAGTTCCTTGACTTTACGGCACCATACCTGCGAATGCACGGCACCATTTTTGTCCGTAAGGGAGAGGACGCAATCCATGATGAGGCTGACTTACAAAACAAGGAAGTCATTGTCATGGAAGGTGATACAGCCCACGAATATGCGGTTAAAAACCATCTGACCTCCCGGTTGATACTAACCCCGACCTTTGAAGAGGCCATGCAGTTGTTATCTTCGGGAAAACACGATGCAGTGATAATCCAGCAGCTGGTGGGATACCAAATTCTTCGACAACTCAATATAGACAATGTGGTGGACATCGAAAGCGCAAGGGAGCAAAGCCTGAAGCCCGCAGCCAAGCCAATATCCGGGTTTGAACAAAAATTTTGTATCGCTGTTCAGGAGGGGAACCGGGAATTGTTGGAATTGCTCAATGAAGGCCTGACAATAACCATTGCAAATGGAACCTATGAAGCCTTGTACGAAGAATGGTTCGGACCGATACTGCCAAACCCCGAAATCTCTTTACAAGAAATTTTAAGATACCTTGCTTATATTTTGGTCCCCATTCTGGTTATAGGCGTGCTTTTGATGGTCTGGTTGTTGCGAAGACAGGTCGCAAGGAAAACCCAAGAGTTGTCTTTGGCCAATACAAAGCTGGCCGAAAGCCAGGAAAGATCCGCCCTTGCAATGGAATTTGCCAATGACGGCCTGTTTGATTGGAATCTGGAAACCGGAGAGATCTACCATTCTGCAGTCTGGAAACGCCTGCTGGGTTATGAAGAGCATGAACTGCCCAATGACCTTTCTATTTGGGAACAATTAACATCTCCCGAGGATTTTAAACGCATCCAGAAGATGCAAAAGGAACTGATCAAAAGAGAGAGGGATCACTTTGAAATCGAATTTAAAATGAAACACAAAAAAGGGCACTGGGTCGATATTTTAAGTCGTGCAAATGCCGTTTTCGATGAAGAGGGAAAGGCGGTAAGGCTTGTTGGGACACATATGGATATCACCGAGCGAAAAAAAGCGGAACACGCCCTCAAAAAATCGCTGGAGGAAAAAATAAGGCTGGAGACCGCATTGAACCAGGCCCACAAAATGGAATCCATTGGGAGCCTTGCCGGCGGCATTGCCCATGATTTCAATAATATTTTATTTCCCATTGTCGGCATGTCGGAATTGCTTCTCGAAGATCTTGAACCTGACAGTGTTTTAAGAGAAAACGTAGAGGAAATCCTAAAGGCGGGGAAAAGGGGCAGCGAGCTGGTTAACCAGATTCTTGCTTTCAGCAGACAGTCCGAGCATAAAATGATTCCCACCCGGATCCAGAATATTCTCAAAGAAGTTCTCAAACTCTCCAGATCGACCATTCCTGCCTACGTTGAAATTGATCAGGAGATCCAGCAGGACTGCGGTATGGTCATGGCAGATCCAACCCAGATTCATCAAGTGGGGATGAATATCATTACCAATGCCTACCATGCGGTGTCGGAGAAAGGGGGAAGGATATCTGTTTCACTAAAACAGATCAACCTATCGCCTTCAAGCCCGGATCGGCTAAATATTGGAGCCGGAGCCTATGCGCTGTTATCCATTTCAGATAACGGGCACGGCATGCCCCAAGAGCTGATCGCCAAAATTTTTGAACCGTACTTTACAACAAAAGAACAGGGTAAAGGAACCGGTCTTGGGCTATCCGTTGTTTACGGCATTGTCAAAGATCACAAAGGAACCATAAAAGTTGACAGTGAAATCGGTAAGGGTACAACATTCAATATTTATCTGCCGTTAATAAAGCAATCAGGCCAGGTTGAATTCATCGACGAACCAGAAGAGCTCATAGGCGGAGAAGGACATATCCTACTGGTTGATGATGAGATGCCCATTTTAAAACTGGGTTCGCAAATGCTTGAAAGGATGGGATATAAGGTCACAACATATCAAAACAGCGTTGATGCCTTATCAACCTTTAAAGCCGCTCCCGGATCATTTGACCTGGTTATTTCGGATATGGCCATGCCCAATATGGCCGGAGATGAGCTTGCAGCGGAACTTAAATCCCTAAGACCTGACATTCCGATCATCATCTGCACAGGATTCAGCGACAGAGTTGACAACGAAAAAGCCGAGGCGATAGGCATCGGCGGTTTACTGGCAAAGCCCCTATCCAGATCCGCCATGCTCAAAAAAGTTCGGGAGGTTCTGGAAAGAAGGTAATATATGGGAAAACAAACACCGGAAAAACGATTGGCTGGCATGATAGATAATCTTCAAACTACGTCTATCATCGACCATGCGCTGATTAAAAAGATGAAGGATGCGGTTGAGGTCTTTTCAAGCAGAGGAAAAGAGCTGGATGCCCTGATGAACGGGGCCAAAACAGTCCTGCGGCAGGAAGGCTTTCTGGAATCGGCCAGGGCTATTTTTGACTATTGCAAAGATCTCATCGGCGCCACCTCAGGCTACGTGGCACTTTTAAGTGACAGTGGTGAAGAAAATGAAGTCCTGTTTTTGGAAGCAGGCGGCCTGCCATGCGATGTTGACCCGGATCTGCCCATGCCCATCAGGGGATTGCGCGCCCAGGCATATCAGACCAACAGCACCGTCTACCATAACGATTTTATGAACAGTGAGTGGGTTGATTTTATGCCCGGCGGCCATGTGGTACTCAACAACGTCATGTTTGCCCCCCTTGTCATTGAAGGCAAAACCGTGGGAATTATGGGTCTTGCCAATAAAATGGGCGCGTTCACCGACAATGATGCAAAAATGGCATCGGGATTTGGGGAGTTGGCCGCCATTGCCCTGCAGAACAGCAGAAACATGGATCAGAGAATAACTGCAGAAAAAGAACGGGAACGCGTCATTCAAGAACTAAATCAAGCCATTGAAAAAACCCGGATGCGAAAATCAGAGCTTGAAACCGCCTATGCAAAACTCACCCGGATGCAGACTGAGCTGGTGGAAAGCAAAAAAATGGCGGCCCTGGGAAATCTGATCGGCGGCATTGCCCATGAGATCAACACGCCTGTGGGGGTCAGCATAACCAGTATTTCAGCGCTGCTGAGAAAAATTGAGGATTCGGAAAAAGCCCTGGTGGAAAATCAGCTCAGCCCTGAAGAAACCGCAGACTTGATTGACTATGTCAACCAGTCTGGGAATCTTGTTTTAAAAAATCTTAAGAGAATTGTAGCCCTTGTAAAGTCTTTTAAAAAAATATCGGCGGACACCAGCGGCCACGAATTAAAGCGAATAAATCTCAACACCTATCTGAACGAAATTTTAAACACCATGCTGCCCAAGCTTGATCGCAAAAAGATAAACATTCAAATTGTCTGCGATGAGACACTTGAACTCACCACGTATCCCGAAGCGCTTGCCCAGATCATCATTAACCTGATCATGAATTCGGTCATTCACGGGTTTTCAGACACAAACCAAGGCAATATATCCATTGCGGCAGATCTTGATTCCAACCATCTGAACATTAAGTTTCAGGATGACGGTAAGGGCATTGCCCAAAGCCTGCTGCCCAAAATTTTTGATCCGTTTGTAACATCAAGCAAGCAAAAAGGGTTCGGGCTGGGCCTCCACATCGTTTACAACCTGGTAAAACAAACCTTTGACGGCTCAATACGTTGTGAATCCACCGAAGGCTGTGGCACCACATTTTTTGTATCACTTTGCACCGGATCAGGAGAGATGAGTGGAAACTAAGGTGGCCATACCCTATGACAGGTGGAAAATTTTAGTGGTTGACGATGAAGAGGATGTTCATGAAGTAACCCAGCTGGCGTGCGACGGCATCCTTTTTGAAGACAAACCCATTCAACTGCTGAATGCCTATCGCGCAGAACAGGCCAGACAGATGCTTAAAACCCATGACGACGTGGCATTGATATTAATGGATGTGGTCATGGAAACAGACGATGCCGGGCTCGTCCTGGTGCGGTATATCCGGCAGGAACTTGGCAATTTGGGTGTACAGATTATTCTCAGAACGGGTTATCCGGGCAAAGCCCCTGAACGGCAAGTGGTAAGGGATTACGGCATCAGCGACTACTGGGAAAAAACGGATCTCACCGCAGATAAACTTCACACCCTGGTAATTTCAGGGTTACGCGCCCACCAAAAATACATCACCCTCCTGGCCTATTTAAAACAGCTTAAAGAAGAAATTTCACGACGGGAAAAAATTGAGCGGGAAAAAGACCGTCTCATTGAAGAACTAAAAGAGGCCGCCGCTAAAATCAAACGGTTGACAGGTCTTTTGCCCGTTTGCAGCCATTGTAAAAAAATCAGGGACAATGACGGGAAATGGAACCAACTCGAAAGCTATATTTATAAACATACCGAAGCCGATGTCAGCAACAGCGTGTGTCCGGAATGTGCCAAAAAATATTACCCGGACTATGACATTTATGAGGAATGAGCTATCAGCTCATGGCTGATAGCTCATTGGTATGGATTCCGCAGGCTTTCTTGTCGAAGGCTCCTGTGCGTTGTTTATGGTTTCTTCTGGACCATGTAATACAACACCGGTACCGCCATCCTGGAAATCAGCAGAGAAGCAATCTCACCAAACATCAGCGAAATGGCAAGCCCCTGGAAAATCGGATCGGCCAGGATCACCGACGCGCCAACCACAACGGCCAGGGCCGTCAGCAGCATGGGCCTAAACCGGATGGCACCGGCTTCCACAACCGCTTCGGCCAGGGGCAGACCATGACTTCGGCGCAGTTCGATAAAATCCACCAGAATAATGGAATTTCTCACCACAATCCCGGCACCGGCCATGAAGCCGATCATTGAGGTGGCGGTAAAAAAGGCACCCAACGCCCAGTGTGCCGGCAGGATACCGATCAAAGAGAACGGAATGGCCGCCATGACCACCATGGGCGTTATATAGCTTTTAAACCAGCCCACCATAAGCATATAAATGAGCACCATGACCACGCAGAACGCCAGGCCTAGATCCCGGAACACCTCCAGGGTAATATGCCACTCTCCGTCCCATTTGATAGAGGGTTCGGCCTGGCTGAACGGCTGCTTTAAGTTGTAAACTGTCAGATGGTCCTGGGTTCCGCCAAAATCCTTGGCTGACAGCTGGGCAACGACTTTATTCATTCCAAGGATTGGGTAGACCGGACTTTCTGCGGCACCTGCCACATCGCCGGTTACGTAGATAACCGGCTTGAGATTCTTTCGATAGATGGGCTGGTCCACAGGAACCCGGCTCAGGGTCACAAGTTCCCGCAACGGCGTCAAGGCAGACGCGGGATTCCGGGGATTTCGCAATCCGATATTCAGGAGAGAATCGATCCGGGCGCGCTCGGATTTGGGCAGCTGAAATACAATATCTATTTCCTCCTTGTCCCGGGGCTGGTGGAACAGATCTACGGACAATCCGGACAATCCCATATTCACGGTTTTGGTTATGTCGCCTTCACTTATACCGTGCAAGGCGGCTTTTTCCTTATCCACCGTGATAATGGTTTTTTCACGGTCATTTTCACGGTACCAGTCTATATCCACCACCCCATCGGTCTGGGCAAAAATCTCTTTGACCTTCTTTGCCAACGCCAGACGAGAGGCGTCGTTGGGCCCATAAACCTCGGCAACCAGGGTCTGGAGAACCGGCGGCCCGGGGGGGACTTCGGCAACCGCGATGGTCGCCCCGTATTTTTTTGCGATGGCCGTCAGTGCCGGACGCACGTTTTTGGCGATTTCATGGCTTTGCCGGTCGCGATCCTTTTTGGAGGCCAAATTGACCTGAATATCTGCCACACTTGGCCCCGAACGCATGAAATAGTGGCGGACCAAGCCATTGAAATTGTACGGAGAGGCCGTACCTGCATAAATCTGATAATCGGTTACATCCGGTTCATGTTTTATCACCCGGGCCATCTCCATGGCTACCCGGGTGGTCTGCTCCAAAGTACCGCCTTCGGGCATGTCCAGAATCACCTGGAATTCCGATTTATTGTCAAAGGGCAGCATCTTCACCTTAACCAGCCCCAGTACAACCATGGCACAGGAACCCAGCAGCATGGCGATGATGATGCAGAAAAACAGGATGCGCCAGCCGCCGTGGGAAAGCAATGGGTCCATGATATGATGATAAAACCGGGTAAACGGATCATCCGGGGCATGGTCCGGATCATGTCCCTTTTCCGCAGCTTGCGTATCTCCCGATACGGCCGCCTGTTTTCGTTTTAAAATATGGGTGGCGGCCCAGGGGGTAATGGTAAACGCGATGATCAGGGAGAAGACCATGGCCGCAGACGCCCCCACCGGAATCGGCCGCATATACGGGCCCATGAGTCCGCCCACAAAAGCCATGGGTAAAATGGCCGCAATAACGGCCCATGTGGCCAGAATGGTTGGATTGCCCACTTCGCTCACCGCAATGATGGCAATCTCTTTAAAGGAACGGGAGCTATTTTCCGGCAAACGCATATGCCTGACAATATTTTCCACCACCACAATGGCGTCGTCCACCAGAATACCGATGGAAAAGATCAGGGCAAACAAGGTAATCCGGTTCAAGGTGTAGCCGTGTAGATAAAACAGCAACAGGGTCAGCGCCAGGGTAGAAGGGATCGCCAGCATGACAATGATGGACTCCCGCCACCCAAGAAAAATCAAAATGAGTATGGCCACCCCGAATACGGCAATGGCCATGTGCAGCAGCAGTTCATTGGATTTTTCAGCCGCGGTTTCCCCATAATCCCGGGTGACGGTGACCTCCACATCGCCGGGGATCAGGCTGCCCTTAAGCTGATCGACCTTGTGTAACACCTGTTCCACCACATCAACGGCATTGGCCCCGGGCCGCTTGGCCAGGGAAATGGTGACCGCTGCCTCCGGATCATTGCGATCTTTGGTGCCGAACAGGACATAGGATTTGGGCTCTTCGGGTCCGTCAACAATTTTTGCCACCTGGTGCAGATAAACCGGATTGCCGCTGTGGACACCGATGACGATATTGCCGATATCTTCGGCTGTTTCCAAGAACGTGCCGGTTTGAACAAGCATTTCCCGGTTATTTGCCTGGGTGTTGCCGGAAAAACACTGACGGTTGGCCTGGGTGAGATGATTAATCAGGTCAAAGGGTGTTAAATCTCTGGCTGCCAGTTGCAGCGGATCAAACAGCACACGCACCTGGCGGCGGGTTCCACCAATCAATTTAGTCTCAGAGACCTCAAAGATGGATTTTATCTCATCGTCCACCTGGGCCGCCAGCCGTCGCAGCATAAAATGGTCATAGGTTTTGGAATGAAAGGTCAGTGCCAGAATCGGCACATCATCAATGGTGTGCGGCTTGATCAAGGGCTGGGAAACGCCGTGGGGAATCCGGTCAAAATTGGTTTGCAGCTTCTGGTTCAGCCGCACAATGGAAGTTTCCAGATCCTCACCCACATAAAATCGGACAATCAGCATGCTCTGGCCGGGCATGGAGGTGGAATAGATATACTCCACACCGGGCAATTCATAGAGCAGCTTTTCCATGGGGATGCTTAACCGCTGTTCCACCTCCTTGGCACCGGCCCCGGGCATGGCCACCATGACGTCAATCATGGGCACCTTAATCTGGGGTTCCTCTTCCCTGGGCAGCATGGTAATGGCCATAAACCCGAGTAAAAGCGAGGCAAAAATACCGATCACTGTCAGTTTGGATTCAACAAAGGTGGCGGCCAACCGGCCGGCAAATCCTTGGTGTTCGGTTAACTTATCTGGTTCAGTCATGGGATTTCTCTATCTGCGTTTTTATGGGCTGTCCGTCCACGAGATGTTCATTGTTTTCAACAATCACCGATTCACCGGGATTCAGGCCTGCCAGAATTTCCGTAAGACCGTCCTGGCGCATGCCGGTTCGCACCAGACGAAGATGGGCCTTGTTCTCTTCCGCCACAAAAACGCGTTCCATCTGCCCTTTGGGCAGCACTGTGCCGTCAGGCACAAACAAGGAGGTCTTGACCTGTCCGGGCAGCTTGACCCGGGCAAACTGCCCGGTGCGCAATTTCTCGTTGTACGGCAAATCTATGGTGACCGGTGCGGTCCGGGAGACGGGATCGGCTGAAGGCGCCACTTCCGCCACCTTGCCGGCGATGGTCAGTCCGGCTGTTGCGATTGTGACCGTAAGACTCTGTTCAGGCCGGATCTGCAGTACCAGGCTTTCGGGGACGGCACAAACGGCCTGCAGTTTCTGATCATTTTCCATGCGCAGCAGCACTGTCCCGGGTGTGGCCAGATCGCCGGCATGTACACTTTTGGATGTAATCACGCCGGAAAAAGGAGCAGAGATGGACGCATAACCGAGCATGGTCCGTGCTTCCTGGACAGCCGCGTTGGCCACGGCATACTGATCCTGCATGGATTTGACGGTTTCAGCCGTGGTGGCATGTTTTTTTAAAAGATTGCGTTCCCGGGAAAGATTGCGCCCCGCCTGATTAAGCCGGGCCTGGGCCTGATTGAGCTGGGCTGCGATCTCCCGGGCACTGATTTCAACCAGCAGATCGCCTTTGGTTACCCGGGACCCTAACACCACGGGCACGTCGGTCACCACTCCGGTTACTTTTGCGGCAATGGCCGCACGATCAACCGCCTGCAGGGTTCCCACAACCTCAACAAGGGTGGGCACGGTTTGTTCAATTACTGTGGACGTCTGCACGGTTACAGCAGGCAGCGCCGGGGAAGCGTCCTGGGCTTGGGCACGGACACCCGGCAACAGGATCATCATCAAAACAAACATAAGATGCGTACGAATTTTCATTGAGATAACCATTTTTTTAAAATTATTGATCTTAAAATTTAGTGATCAGTGTATTGCAATAAACCGCACGTACGCCTTAAATTGGCAACCGCGATACGATGTTCCGCATTCGCCATTGCGTGGCGCACCTGGGCTTCGGTCAGCCGATTTTCCGTATCAATCAATTCCGAAGAGAGCACGAGCCCCGCTTTGAAGCGTTCCCTGAACAATCGGGCGGACTCTTTGGCGGAGGTCACCATTTTTTGGGTCACCCGGCACCGTTTGTCCGTCTGGTCAAGATTCAAAACCGCCTGCCGGACCTCCAGCCCATAGGCCAGTTCCATTTTACGAAGTTCGTCCTTTGTCTGGTCCAGTGCGATGTTGGCCTGCTGAACCCTGGCCTTTGTCTGATTGCCGTCAAACAAGTTCATATTGACACGGACGCCGGCCATCCATGAGTCGCCGGACCCGTCGCCCATTTCAAATCCCTTGTCCACCTGATAGGAGCCAAAGGCATCTGCCGTGGGATAGTAACCGCTTTTGGCCTGGCGAATGCCGGCCTCCCTTACCTGTATCAGGAACTGCATGGCTTTAATTTCCGACCGGTCTTTAAAATCCGGCTGAGTCGGCACAGGCTGTAGCGGCGTATTGGCAAGATCGATGTTCACCTGTTCTCCGGTCACCCCCAGCACATTCAAAAAGCCTTGCTGGGAAAGGGCAAAACCGTGCTGGGCCTGAATCAGATCTTCGCCGGCAAGGGCGTGTTGAACCTGCAGGTTCAACAGCTCTTGTTTGAGCATATCCCCTTCTTCAAATCTGGCTTTAGCCACCCGTATTGAGGCCTCAATGGCCTGAACCGCGGCCTGTCTTGCACTGACATTTTCCCTGGCCTGGACAATGTTGAAAAAAGATTTTACCACGGCAAAACCCAGGCTGCGCTTCACGGCTTCTTCCTGGAGCATGGCCGCTTTTTCCTGGGCACTGGCGGCTGCCACACCGGCCCGGCTTGCCCCGCCGTTGTATATCCGGTATGTCAGCTGCAGCATAAACTGAAGATCGTCGGTTTCACCCGGATCATTAAAATCAATACTATTGGTAAACACCCCCTGATTCAGAATGTTTCCAAACGAATACATGGGGTTGTTGGTGCGCGAATAGCCGCCCTGAAAACCCAATTGCGGATAAAAGGCTGCGTTGGCTTCTTGTATGGCGGCTGCGGATGCAGCAATTCGCTTTAAGGCTATCTGTGCATCTGGATTGTTCTTCAGGGCAAATTGAACCGCTTCGGGGCAAGTCCAGACCTCAGGCACACTGTCCTGGGCAAAAACTGCAGGCAAGTGCGACAAGGCGAAGCATAAACAAACTGACATCATTATACGTACCACATCTATCCCCAACCATTTGGAACTTTTTTGATACCTAAAAACCCAGATCATACCTTATGCCCAACTTATATTTGATACTGTATTAAAAGTGCATCACCCGATTTCATCTATTATTTTGCTAAACTATTTTTCCTGACCTATAAATTGATTCCCATCTTAACCGAAGTCAGTCCAAAACTGGAGAAAAAACTTGAGAAAATGACTTGGTTACTATAATTATTCCACCGGTAAGGGAGATAAATATCTACCCCAATGAATTAACTTTATTTCATAATATTCAAATTTTAAAGCTTTTAATACAGGCGTTATTAAAGTGATTGGATCTAAACCGTGTTGAATGGCATCATTATTATCATTGCTTTGATTTTAGGCTGTTATTTTGCCTTTTCCAAGCGACTGTCCCAATCTTTAAATTGGAAAGCCACGGTCACCCCCCTGGCGTCTATCATGGGCAGTGGATTTTTAATCAGTGCACCGCTTCTGGCCGGGATCGTCGGCAACCTGGCCCTGGTATGCATGGCGCTGCTCCTTGTGACGGCATACTTTGTGGGCGAAGCGATCCGGTTCAATATCCGTCATTTTGAACCCATTGAAAACCGGGGGCATGGTGTAGCGCAAAGAGTGGCATTTTTTTCCAGAATTGTTCTGACCTGTGCGTATTTCATATCCATCACCTATTACCTGCAATTGCTGTCAGCCTTTCTGCTTAACAGTTTTAATATTAAAAACGAAATTATGGCGAACTGCGTCACCACGGCATTGTTAGTGGTCATCGGCGGCATCGGCATGTGGCGGGGGCTAGATGAACTGGAAAAGGTTGAAAAATACGCCATTGCCTTGAATCTTGGCATGATCGGAGCGCTTTTAGCCAGCCTGGGCTTTTATAATGCTCAACTGGCCGCAGGCGGACTATGGGCATTGCCCCGGATCTCATCGATCATCAATTTTCATGATTTAAGGGTGCTGCTCGGGCTTTTAATTGTTGTACAGGGATTTGAAACTTCCCGCTATCTGGGGCAGGAACATCCGGCAGAACAACGAATCCGCACCATGCGGGCGGCACAATTGATATCCACAGGCATCTATTTAACCTTCATTGCCCTGGCGACAATCCTGTTTCACAAAAATCTTGGATCGGATGTAACCGCAATCATAAGCATGTCAACGCCTGTGGCCTCGGTTCTGCCGATACTGCTTTCCGTTGCTGCCATTGGCAGCCAATTCAGTGCATCTGTGGCGGATACCTCAGGGGCCGGCGGACTCATCCAGGATATCCTCAAGGGCAGGATTTCCATACGCGTCACTTACTTTTTAATCATTATCATCACAGTGGCCCTGACCTGGACAACCAATGTCAATGAAATTATTGCCTATGCGTCACGGGCTTTTGCCCTTTATTACACCTTGCAATGCTGTGTTGCATGGATTGTTGCCCGGCAGAACCGTAACGGTCTGAACCGCTCAACACAACGCCTCTGGCTTTTTGGATCAATGGCATTAATCTGCCTTGGGGTGTTTATCCTTGGTATCCCATCAGGCTAACAATTAACCCGCAGACAAAACCCCCGGGCCTGCAACAGTTGCAGACCCGGGGGTTTTTATCTTTCACATACAGCCGCCAGGACTATCCTGCAGCCTTCATATTTTTGGGACCATGGCCCGGCACAAGGCGGTCTTCCTCTTTGTCAAAACGGAAGTAGACCGTCTCGCCTTCCAGGTATTCCCCTTTGAGCAATGCCATGGACAGCGGGTTTTCAATTTCCTGCTGGATGACACGTTTGAGCGGCCGGGCGCCAAATCCGGGGTCATACCCCTTCCGGGCCACAAACTTCATGGCATCATCGTCCAGATGAACCGCCAGGTTCCTGCCGGCCAGCCGCCGGTTCAGGGCGGCAATCTGGATGGCGGCAATATCCATGATGTGTTCACGTTCCAAAGCATGGAAGGTGATGATCTCATCAATACGGTTTAAGAACTCAGGCCTGAACGCGGCTTTAAGGGCCTGCTGTACCGCCTGTTCCACCTCATTGGTCATGCCGTCCTTGCCTGATTCCAGCAGAATCCTGGACCCGATATTGGATGTCATAATAATAATGGTGTTCCTGAAATCCACGGTCCGGCCATGGCCGTCGGTCATACGCCCGTCATCCAGTGCCTGGAGCAGGATGTTAAACACATCCGGGTGTGCCTTTTCAATCTCGTCAAACAGGATCACACTATAGGGTCTACGCCGCACCGCCTCGGTGAGGTATCCGCCCTGGTCATATCCCACATAACCGGGAGGGGCTCCGATGAGCCGGGCCACACTGTGCTTTTCCATGTACTCGGACATATCCAGCCGCACCATGGCATCCCTGGAGTCAAACATGAACTCAGCCAAAGACTTGGCAAGCTCGGTTTTACCCACGCCCGTGGGACCCATGAAAATAAAGGTTCCGATGGGCCGGTCTTCGGGCTGCAGGCCGGACCTGGCGCGCCGTACGGCATTGGAGACCGCATCAATTGCCTTTTCCTGGCCGATCACCCGTTTGGCAATGTGGGATTCCATGGTGATCAGTTTTTCCTGCTCACCCTGGAGCATCTTAGAAACGGGGATGCCGGTCCAGGTGGAGACCACCTCGGCCACGTCCGCCTCTTCCACGTCTTCCTTGAGCATTTTGCAGGTTTTCTGCAGCGCCTCAAGAGCCTGTTTTTTCTCCTCAATTTTTCTGGTCAGCTCCGCAATGGTGCCATATCTGATCTGGGCCACCTTGGCAAGGTCACCGGCACGTTCGGCAAGCTGGGCTTCGGTCTGGAACCGGTCAATATCTTCCCGCATGGCCGAAATCTCCCGGATAATGGATTTCTCATTATCCCAGTGCAATTTCAAGGGCCGGATCTCCTCTTCCATAGCGGCAATGTTTTTCTCCAGATGTTCAAGACGCTCTATAGAGGCTTTATCCTTCTCCTTGAGCAGGGCCTGGCGTTCAATGGCCGCCTGGGTAAGCCGGCGCTGGATCTCGTCAATGGCCCGGGGCATGGAGTCAATTTCGATCCTAAGCCTGGAGGCACACTCATCAATCAGATCGATGGCCTTGTCCGGTAAAAAACGGTCTGCAATATACCGGTGGGACAGCGTGGCCGCCGCAACCAGGGCAGAATCCTTGATCCGGATGCCGTGGTGCACCTCATATTTTTCCTTTAGCCCCCTGAGGATGGAGATGGTGTCCTCCACCGTGGGCTCTTTGGCCATTACCGGCTGGAAACGCCGCTCCAAAGCGGCATCCTTTTCTATATATTTTCTATACTCGTCCAGGGTGGTGGCGCCCACACAGCGCAGACTGCCACGGGCCAGGGCGGGTTTAAGCATATTGGAGGCATCCACGGATCCTTCGGCCGCACCGGCACCGACCACCGTATGAAGCTCATCGATGAAGAGAACGATCTCGCCTTCGGCCGCTTCTACCTCTTTTAATACCGCTTTAAGCCGGTCCTCAAATTCGCCCCTGAATTTTGCCCCGGCAAGCAACGCACCGATATCCAGGGCAATAACTCTCCGGTCTTTCAAGGTTTCGGACACGTCGCCTTCCACAATTCGCTGGGCAAGACCTTCCACAATGGCAGTTTTACCCACACCCGGCTCGCCGATGAGCACAGGGTTGTTTTTCCGGCGCCGGGACAATACCTGAACAATCCGCCGGATCTCCTCATCCCGGCCGATAACGGGGTCCAGTTTTCCCTGGCGGGCCAACGCTGTCAGGTCTTTGCCGAATTTTTCCAAAGACTGGTATTTATCTTCGGGGTTCTGGTCGGTCACCCGCTGATTTCCCCGGATGTCCTTGAGTACGGAAAGGATCACGTCCTTTGTAACACCTAAACTTGTCAGGATTTCTCCGGCTTTGTCTTTACCCTGGGTCAGGCTGATCAGGATGTGCTCAAGGCTGACATACTGATCCTTCATCTTGTCCGCTTCCTTAAAGGCAAGATCCAGCATCTTTCGCCCTGGTTCGGACAGATAGGGCTGACCGCCGGATACCTTGACCATGTTGTCCAGTGCAGAAGAAACACGCTGCACCACAGCACCGGGATCGACGCCTATTTTATTAAATATGGAGACAGCAATTCCCTGGTCGTCCGCCAGCATAGCCCCTAAAAAGTGGATGGGCTCAATGGCCTGCTGCCCCTTGTCAACCGCAAGCGTGTGTGCCTGCTGGAACAGTTCCTGGGATTTTACCGTCAATTTATCAAAGTTCATAATATATCTCCATTTTTTGGTTTTATTACTTTTTATTTTTTATGCACAAAAAGTAATACCGGTTTTATTCCCGTCAATACCTGTTTCAAATAAACTTTATCCTTGCGGCAAAAAAATGATATGCTTTAACGAAACAAATACAAGTCCATCCCCAAATAAGGATAATCATTTATGTGGAAACCGGCTGTGTGCACCAAAGATTGCCCGGATACCTGCGGCCTTCTTGCCCAGGTGGAACAGGGAAAAATAACAAAGATCAAGGCGGACCCTGACCATCCGTTTACCCAGGGTTTCATCTGCCGTAAAGCCAAATTCTTCCCGGACCACGTGCACAATGAGAACAGAATCCTGACCCCCTTAAAGAGAACAGGCCCCAAGGGCGCGGGACAATTTGAACCGGTCAGCTGGGATGAGGCATTGGATACCATTGTAGAACAGATCCAAACCGTGGTGAAAACCCATGGCCCCCAGGCCATATTGCCTTATTTTTATGCCGGCCACATGGGTATCATCCACCGGAATGCCGGCCAGCCATTTTTCCACAAGCTGGGGGCGTCAAAACTTCTTTTGACCATTTGCGGGCCGGCGGCCGGTGAAGGTTTTAAAGCCACCCTGGGGTCGGGCCCAAGCACAGACCTTGAGTCCTGCGTGGATTCGAATTTCATCATCATATGGGGCAGCAACACCCTGACCACCAACGTTCACGCATGGCCCTTTTTTCTTAAAGCCCGCAAAAAGGGGGCCCGCATCGTGGTCATTGATCCATACCGGACCACGACCGCAAAGAAGGCCGATTGCCATCTCATGATAAAACCCGGAACCGATGCGGCCCTGGCCCTGGGAATCATGAATGTTCTGATCCGGGAAAATCTGGTCAATAAAACGTTTATTGATCAGTGGACCGTCGGGTATGAACAATTGGTGTTGCGGGCCGCCGAATATCCGCTGGAAAAAACAGCAGAGACCTGCGGGGTATCGACCCGGGAGATCGAAAAGCTGGCACTCTCCTACGGCAGCGCCAAAGCGCCATTCATACGCACCGGCTGGGGACCGGCCCGCCAGCTTCGGGGCGCCATGGCCATGCGGACCATTGCCTGCCTGCCCGCCCTGGTGGGGGCCTTTGACACACCCGGGAGCGGCATCACCCGCAGCCTTGGCGGCTGGCCGTCGGATATTACCCGGCTCACCCGGCCGGACCTATGCCCAGAAGGTACCCGGACCATAAACATGGTGGAACTGGGAAATGCCCTGACCCAGGTGAATGATCCCCCGGTTAAGCTGTTCTATAATTTCATGAGCAATCCGGCGGCGGTTGCCCCCCACTCTGCCCTGGTTCACCAGGGCCTTGCCCGGGAGGACCTATTTGTTGTGGTTCATGAACTGTTCATGACCGACACGGCAAGGATGGCCGACATTATTCTGCCGTCAGCCAGCTTTTTGGAAATGACCGATATCTACAGATCCTATGGCCACAATTATATACGCATGGCCAGACCGGTCATTCCGCCGGTGGGTCAAAGCCGAACCAACCTGGCCATTTTCCAGGAACTTGCCAAACGGATGGGATTCACGGAAGAGGTGTTCCATCTCACCGAAGACTATTTCATTCAAGGGTTTCTTGAACAGCCCCACCCCAGCCTGGAAGGTGTGGATATAAATGCCCTGATGCAGGGTAAAACGGTTCGGCTCAATATCACATCCAATCCTTATACTAAAGGATTTAACACCCCTTCCGGAAAGGTGGAATTTTTCTCCCAAGCCTGGCAGGACAAAGGCCTTGATCCCCTGCCCTGCGGCCAGGTTTGGCGAGATGCCCAGGACCATACAACCTACCCCCTGGAGCTGATGACCCCACCCCATCCCCTGTTTCTCAACTCAGCATTTAATGAAATTGAAAAAATCAAAACACTTGCGGGCCGGCCGACCCTGCTCATCCATCCCGACGATGCGGCAGCGCGTCATATTGCCCAGGATACCCCTGTACGGGTATTCAATGCCCGGGGCGAATGCCGGTTGGATGCCAAGATCACCACGGATACCCGCCCCGGCCTGGTTGTGGCCGAAGGCCTCCACTGGCCGCAATTCATGGACCAGGGTAAAGGCATCAACCAACTGACCAGCCAGCGTCTGACCGACCAGGGAGAGACCTGCGCCTTTCACTGCAGCCGGGTGGAGGTGATGCCATGATCCCTTTTAATACCATTAACCCAAGGCGACTTAAATAAGATGGCCGAAGACTTCATTCCCGTTAAAAAATCACAAATCTCTTTATTCAAAAGTTTTCCTCTTTTCTATTTTTCAAAGGAAAATGAACCGCTGCCGTATAAAAAAGACGGCAAACCACTTGAAATGTCCCAGATCAGGGAAGAGCAGTTCCCGAAGCTTTTTATCCGCGCCGCAGATCGGGAAAATGCGTCCACCGCCCTTTACAAAACAATGAACCAGCATTTGACAAAAACCATTTTTTCCCAGGGTATCGTCTCCACAAGGCAGACGCTGAGTATCCTCGTCCAGGAAGCCCTGGAAGGTCCCCTGAATGTTTCAGGTGACATGCTTCCTGAAACCATTGAAATCCTGTTTCAGGGGTATAATAAAAATAAAACCCTGGTGGAATCCCTGGCAAAGCTGTCCAGTTCTTCAGATAAGTTAGTGGAGCACACCGTTAATATTTTGTCCTTGACCATGCAGTTCTGCACCTTTCATCATTTTACTGAATCAAAGGCCAAAACGCTGGGGATCAGCGCCATCCTCCATGACATCGGCTGCATACAAATCACCCCGGAAATCAACAACGCCACGACCAAATTACCAGACACCCAGTTCAAGGAATATCAAACGCATACGGTAAAGGGATACCACACCATTAAAGACAGTGGCAATTTTAAGCCGGATATTGCCATGGTGGCCCTGGCGCATCATGAAAAATTAGATGGTTCAGGCTATCCCAAAGGGGAGACTGAAATCTCAGAGGATGCCCAGCTCATCGGGCTGATCAACAGTTACGAACCCTTGGCCTACCGGGGCACCAGCCGCCACGGGGACCCTCAAAAACCGTTTAGCTCTCTGCAAATTTTAAAAAATGAAGTTATGGCAGGCAAATACAGCAGTCAAATGTTTGTCAATTTCTGTTCATGCCTGGCCCGATAGTCCGGGATAACGCATCGTCCCATTTTTTGCCCATATGCTGCCAGGCAAACCCTGCGGCATGGACTGATAGCGCTGCAGCCTTCTCCACATAAGCGTAAGGGTTCGTTAGAATATGCTCCAGCCTGGATTCCAGGTCGGCGTCATCTTGGTAAATGACATCGGATTTTAAGTGCTCGGGGATCAGTTCCGGGTATGACAAACGATTCGGAAGCAACGGCATGCAGCCATGGGCAACGGCCTCCATCACGGAAATACCGAAATTTTCCTGAATGGCGGTACTGATCACCACACTGCCTTTGGCCAGCCATTTCTTGTAATCCTCGGCCTGTTCCTGGTATCCGCAAACCAGAAGTTCGCCGTCAAAGCGAGTTTCAATATCCTCAAACGCTTGTGGTACGGTGCCGTACTGTTCTCCCATCACAGCCAGATAAAACAAAATGCCCCGGCGCTTGAGCCGTTCGAGTACAGAGAAAAAAACCTTTGGATTTTTATCATACTCCCATCGGTGGTTCCAGATCACCATAGGCCTGTCCAGGCTGCCGGCTTGCTGGGCCAAAAGGCCAGAGGGTGGGGCATCTAAATCAATCCCGGGATACAGGATACCGGTTTTACGCTGGATTTTGTCCAGAACCCATCCCGGGCGAAGATCAGGCATTTTACGGATCAAGCGTTTTGCAGCACTAAAAAAATCAGCCTGGTGAAATTGCGAGTTAAAAAACACAGCATCGGCAGCCAGGGCAGACATGATATTGGTAAACCCCAGGTGAAAATCTCTTTGCTCACCGGGTTCCAGGGGATAGCTGAGTTGATTTTCATGGAAATAGAGGGCCACAGGCGGGCATTGGGGTCCTGCCAGGGCTTTGAAATCGGTGATATCCACCATATCCGAGGCAAAGACAAGATCGTAATCGTTAATATTTTCAATCTGCCGGACAAACGCCAGGGCACTGCCGCGCATCCGCCACTTCCAGAATCTGGGGGCAAGGGATACAATATCCACCTGGTGACAGGAACACCGGGCAAACCCATCGGCCACCGCCCTGTGGGAACCGCCGTAAAACGGCTCAAGGAATAATATTTTCAACAACACTCTTTTTCCGAATAAATTTCAACCCGGTTACGACCGGAATTCTTGGCGGTATAAAGCGCCTCATCAGCCTTTTTAATTGATTGGGAAAGGTTTTCTGTGGTCAGGGCTGCTTGAGCCACACCAATGCTTGTGGTGATCTGCACTTTTTGCCCTGATTCCGTAAACAGCTCTAAGGCCTGAATAGTTTTAAGGACGCGATCCGCCACACGCTTTCCCTGTGCCATGGTTGCATCAGGCATCAGCAGGATAAATTCTTCTCCCCCGTAACGGGCAAAAAGATCCGCCTCTCGTATGACCGTTTTACATGCCTGGGCAAATTCAAACAATGCCTTGTCGCCAAAAATATGTCCCCAGGTATCATTTACGCGTTTGAAATGATCGATATCCAAAATAGCGATGACAGCAATCCCCTGCTTTCTTTTCGCCCGTTGCGCCTCTATATTCGCCAGATGGAAAAATTGTCTGCGGTTATACACCTTGGTCAGTTCATCAATTGTTGCCAGTTTATTCAGCGCTCTTGCCTTGTTAAGCAGTTCATGGGCCGCCCGGGCCATATCGGCAATCTCATCATGATCTGCAACGGGCAGAGGTACCTCTTTTTCTCCGGCAACCCCCGACCGCATTGCCCGGCTGATCATACTTAGGCGTTCTCCGAATCTTCGAACAACGATCTGACGGTAAAAAAGGAAAAGCAGGACAAGGGATGAAACAAACACACCGATTGTCAGGTAGATACTTTGTTTTTCCCGCTTAAGAAGCAATTCCATTTTCCCATGGTAATCCGTGGAAATCCTGTCAATATATTGGGCGGTTAAACCGGTTAATTGATCGCTCAGTTCATTCTGGGCTTTATTAAAATCGTTGATTTTCAGGGCGATGGACAAAGATTTCTGTTTCAGTTTTAAAAGTTGCCCCAGGGGTGTGAGAATATGATCGATAAACGCGTCTATTGTCTTTTTCTGATCTTTAACGGTTGTATCAACAGGCGGCGGAACCGTTATTTGTTTAATCCGGGCAAATTCGTTTTCCAATGGTTGAATATCCGACAATGATGCGAGCGTATCAAATTTTTCTAAAAAGTCGAGGCTTTGAGCTATCATTTTATGAACAACCACATGGTTCTCTTTTGTATGTGAATGGGTCCTAAAAAAATCGGCCCCGAATTTAAGCAGATCCCGGCGCAATCCTTTGACAATTTTAACTTGTTCACGCTCTTGTTTAAGCAGTTGTGCCTTCACCTGGAATATGAGATGCGTCTGGCTTTGAATCGCCTGGCTTAAAAAATTTAAAGAGACAATATCAATGCCTGAATCTTCATTGGACAAGGTGGCGGTTAATCTCCCAAGTGTTGCAAGCGCCGTCGTCAACTGGGTAAAGGCCTGGTGCAGCTCTGTCTGGGAATTTGTATTTGAAAGACTCCAGGAGTACACTGTGACCTGGGTTACTGTCTGCTGAATATCCTTTGCCCGTTGTATTCTTGGTATCAGACTGCCTGCAACAAGGCGGGCAGAGACAAGATAACGCTGGGAAAAATAGATGGAAAACACGCCGCTGAAGGTAACAACGAAAACAACCAGCAAAAGGATCAGGGACATCCGCGTTTGAATGGAATAGATTCGCAGTGGTTTCATCCTGTTAATTTTTCTTCCATATATTTTTGTATGCCCCTCGATACCCGTTTTTCGGATCAAACAAATTTAAAGTATTACAGTTGGATTCGAGATGGTCCATGGTAAGGATTTTTAAGGGCACCTTGTAATTGCTGGGGGGCATGTGATTCATGACACGGTTTAACTCATCAACAAGCTGCCACCCTTGAAGCACCAGGGGTTCGGGAACGGTGGCGTTCTGATAACTGTCGTATTTAATCCGCAATATCGCTGAAGGACTGCCGTCCCCGGCTGAAATATTCATGGGCGGCCCCTGGGCGGGTTTTCCGTTGAGTACAATCCGGGCAACAGCATAGTCATAATACAGGTCATTAATGGCCAGAGAATATTCCCAGTTTTCATCGTATTTATTCAACAGCCGTTCCGTGGTGTTTTCCATCAGGGTGCTGACTTCGTCAAGGGGAAGATCAACGACTTCCAACAACTCACACCCCCTGCACGCTTTTATGATTTGGGCCATGGTATCGGCTTTTTTCGTGGCGATGGCAAAACGGCTGTCTGTAAAAATGACTACTTTTGCCCGGCCCTTGGATTCAGCTATGGCATAAGCGGCTGCCGTTCTTGCCACGTCAACGGAATCGGTTGCGACGTTGAGCAGAATGGAACTATTGGGAACCTCACCCGGGAATGGGCAGACATGCCATCCTATTATTGGGATACCGGCATTTTTAAAGGGCTTGAGAAAGGGAGCAACGGCTTTTGCATCTATGCTGCCCAGGATAAGGCCGTCAGGCCTGAGATCAAGCGCCTGCTTAAATATGGCCTGCCTGTTCGCGTCATTTCCGCCGATATCAAAAAACTTCACATCCCAGTTTATGCAGGCCGCGCCTTGCCTGACCCCTTCGCCGACCCCTAAAACACCTGCGTTGCGCAGATCCTCGCCAATGTAGGCAATGGTTTTGTCCGGCAAACCGGGGGGGCCAGACGGCGGCAAGGGCCAGTTTTCAGTGGGCTGAAGCGCTGCTTCCACTATTTTTCGGCACTCGGCAACAAGGTCATCGGCAACGTTTTTGCTCATCTCCCCTGCGGCGTTAAAAACGCCACCGGGACATGCAAACAAAACCGCGCACAACAAACCAATTATAGTAAATTTAATGATAAATTTACGACACATGAAGACCTCAGTTTTTTCAACAAAATAGGGGGATAATCACGACCAAGTGATTTAAAAATAACACATTCCCGCAAATCATTCACCCATTTGTTGCGATTTGGATTTACGAATTAAAAATACGGCATCCTCTACAGTTTCACTGGTGGGCACCGATGCGGTCTACGACGCCATCAGATCTTGATTTTAATACCTGCTTAATGATAAAGTCCGCCCCATGATTGATTCAGAACTCATATCCCTGCATGGGGGCCATTCAGGCCAATTTTGCTGCCATGCCAAAGACAGCCTTGAAGACCTGATAAAAGCGTATATCAGCAAAGGATTCAAGGCCGTGGGCATCAGTGAGCATATGCCTCCGCCCGAACACCGGTTTCTCTATCCGGATGAGCTTGAGCAAGGCCTTTCGGTCAAGGACCTTGAAGAACGGTTTTCAAAATATTTTTTGGAACTGGAACGGCTTGAACAAAAATACAGGTCCGATATCCGGATATTTAAAGGCTTTGAGACCGAAACCGTTACCGGAAGCCCGGCCCTGGTGCGTGCCTTGATCCAACAGTTCAAGCCCGATTATATTGTGGGCTCGGTCCATCATCTCAAGGACCAATGTTTTGACTATTCCAAGCAGGCTTATGATGCCATTGCCGCACAGTTCAATGGCCTTGATCGCATGTATATGGCCTATTTTGACGTCCAGTATGAAATGATCCGGGATCTGCATCCCTTTGTTGTGGGCCATTTTGATCTGATACGCATTTATGATCCTGACTTTGAGGCGCGCCTTGAAACACCCGAAATCAGCAAACGTATCCGGCGCAATCTCTCCTTGATAAAAGAGTTGGTACTGGTGCTGGATTACAACCTGCGGCCCCTGGCTAAAGGGGAAAAGATGCCGTATCTGACTCCGGCAATCCTGGCCATGGCCAAGGAGTTGGGTATTCCCGTGGTTCCCGGGGACGATGCACACAGCAAAGAACAGGCCGGCATGTTTGTGGACACGGCAGTCCAATCCCTAAAAAATATGGGATGTTCCACAACCTGGCCTACCCCCCGGTGCCTGACACCCGCCTGAATTTTTACCTTCTAAACGAACCGACGATCAAGGAAACCAATGAAAGCCATTGTTCAACGGGTTAAAAAAGCCCATGTTACCGTAGACAACACCATGATATCCAGCATTGAAACAGGCCTTGTGGTGCTTTTGGGTGTGGCCCACGGGGACACGGAAAAAGATGCCGTTTACCTGGTGGACAAAATCATCAACCTGAGAATATTTGAAGAAGACCAGGAAAAAATGAACCGCTCTTTGCTGGATGTCAACGGCGAACTTCTGGTGGTATCCCAGTTCACAATCATGGCAGACTGCCGCAAAGGCCGGCGCCCCTCGTTTACAGATGCGGCACCGCCTGAGCCTGCCCGCCGGCTGTACCGTTTTTTTGCCGAAAAAGCCGCTTCCCTGGGCGTTACAGTGAAAAAAGGAAAATTCCAGGCCAATATGGATGTATCATTGATTAACCAGGGGCCTGTCACCCTGATTCTTGAATCCCCCGGAAACTAAAAAAAACAATGCTAAAAGATAAAAACACCATGGATCACCTTACCATTATTCTGGTCCGTCCCCAGGGGCCCATCAATATTGGTGCCGTGTGCCGGGTGATGATGAACTTCGGCTGCTCCCGGCTTCGCCTTGTCAGTCCCTGCAGTGCCTATCAATCCCTTGATGCAAAAAAAATGGCCCTTTCCGCCTTTCACGTCCTTGAAGAGGCCCAAGTATTCGACACCCTGGAAGAGGCGCTTTTTGACGTTCATTCGGCCTACGGCACCACCCGCAGATTCGGCAAATACAGAAAAGGGTTTCTAACACCGGCCACGGCAGGGAAACAAATTGAAGACCAGAAACAGGACCATCACAGTGCCCTGGTAATGGGACCTGAGGATACTGGCCTTGAAACCAAAGATCTTGATCTGTGCCAGTATTTTATCACCATCCCCACCCATGACAGCTATCCGTCCATGAATCTGAGCCACTCACTGGCAGTTCTGCTCTACGAAGCATCCCTTAGATCCGGTGCCGGAAAAAATTTCCATGATCCGGAGGTTAAAGATCCCGCCCGGGGAGAAGAGCTTGAATCCATGTTTTCCCACATGAGAAAGACGCTTTTGGATATTGATTATCTTGATCCCCAAAACCCTGATCACCTGCTGCGGACCTATCGCAGGATTTTTTCCAACGCCGGGTTGTCATCCAGGGATGTCCGAATCATCCGGGGGTTTTTAAGCCGCATTGACTGGACCGAATCCCAGCGCCGGTTAACCCGGACAGCAGCCGGTGGAGACAAGGATTAAATCAGTCCGGACGGGTGGGGACCTCTGTCAATTTTTTCCATTTTTTTCGGTTATTTATTTATAATTCACCAAACTGTCGACAGCCTGCAATATCTGTGTTAAGTTTTTATCATAATTTCCGTTACAATTAATGCGTCAATAAAACATCTCTCATCATTAGATGCAAATAGAGTTGGATTGGTATGCCATCACGCTCCCGTATGACGCGCGATCACGGACACGCGCTCTTTTTTTACTGATGCTGTTTAAGAAAAAAATCACTAAGAAAAAGGAGTCGAATAGATAATGATGATTTCAAAACGATTACTCACCGTAACAGTATTGATTCTGTTTTCCCTTTTCACCACGCCCCGGCCCCAGGCCGAAGAGGTAAAATCCTCCAAACCCATTAAAATAATCGTCAA
Organism: uncultured Desulfobacter sp.; assembly: GCF_963666145.1. Classification (NCBI taxonomy): domain Bacteria; kingdom Pseudomonadati; phylum Thermodesulfobacteriota; class Desulfobacteria; order Desulfobacterales; family Desulfobacteraceae; genus Desulfobacter; species uncultured Desulfobacter sp. Next base: position 1,168,090 of record NZ_OY762614.1, read on the forward strand.
CGATTGGACAAGCCAAATCGTTAACAGCAAAATTCTCGGCACTGTTTACGAATCGGTGGGTTACACGGTCGAGTATCCATTTTATGCTGTGGACAAGCAATTCGGGGCCTTGAACCTTGGGTGGGCCCACATCCAGGTAGAAATCTGGGAAGGCACAATGCTCGATGCGTTTGAGCACGTTAAACAAAAAAATGTTGTAGAGGTGGGTCTCCATCCGGCCCTGACCCGGGAAGAGTGGTGGTACCCGTCCTATGTCAAACAATTGTGTCCCGGTTTGCCGGACTACAGGGCACTGAATAAGTGCGCAAGCCTGTTTGCCACGCCCGCAAGCCATGGAAAGGGTGTTTATATCGGAGGGCCCTGGGAAAAACCGGATGCCAAAAGAATCAAGGCCCTTGGGCTTAATTTTATGATTCAAATCGCCAAGGATTCCGACGAACTGACCGCATTGCTTCAGACCGCAGTTGAACATCAAACGCCCATTGTGATGTTCAACTGGACTCCGAACTGGACCGACTTTGCCTATGATGGCGAATTTGTAGAATTCCCTGCCTATGAAAAGGCCTGTGAAACAGATCCAAAGTGGGGGGTAAACCCGTTGTTTACCTATGACTGCGGCAATCCCAAAGGCGGACGGTTATTCAAAGGGGCTTGGAACGGCGTAAAAGAAGAGTGGTCCTGCGCCTATCAAATCCTTGAAAACATGAAAATGACCAACCAGATGATTGCCGAGGCAGCCTTTCTGGTGGACAGAGAGCATCAAACCCATGATCAAGCGGCCAAGATCTGGATAGAGCGTCATAAAGATATTGTTAAAAGCTGGATTCCCCCATCATGTTCTCATTGAAACATCTATCCATTTCCCGTGCGTTCTACCTTTTGATGGTCATTGTCATATTTGGGCCAACGGCAACCATCGGAACGGTTCTTCTCGTCATGGACAAAAACAAACTGGAAGCGAAAAACCTAAAATATCAAGAAGATACGGCAAATATTATTGCATCGGCCATGCAGCAGCCCCTTTATGATTTTACCCCCGGAATTGATCTGCCGCTCATTAATTATATGCTCCAGGATGAACGGATTCTGGCCATCCGGGTCTATGATTTTGAAGAACTGCCCTTTTCAAACTATTCTTCCGGCAATACGTCACAGAAAAACTACACGACTAAAACCAAGGATGTGATCTTTGACAAACGGGTGATCGGCAGAATAGAAGTTGATTTCAGTGATGATATTCAAACCCAGATTTATGAAGTTTTTGGTATAACCCTTTTGATCTTTATCGTGCCTTTGGCAATCTCATCCGTTATATTTTTAAAATTCATCCGATATAAAATTCTCAATCCGATCCAGTATCTTAAAAAACATGCCAGTAAAATTGCCCGCAACGAACTGGATGAACCCATTCAACAATTCAGCAATGATGAGTTTGGCAAGCTGTCCCAATCCTTTGAGGTGATGAGGAAAACCCTGAAAAAACAGCTCCTCACACTGGACAAACGCGTACAGGAAAAAACCCATGCCTTGAATGATCTTAACCAGTCCCTGATGGATCGAAATATCGAACTTGAAAAGGCGAAACAAACCGCAGAAGCAGCTGAAAAGTCCAAATCGGAATTCCTGGCAAACATGAGCCATGAAATCCGCACGCCCATGAATGCCATTATCGGGATGAGCCATCTGGCACTGAATACCGATTTGACCTTCAAACAGCGGGATTATGTCAATAAAATCGACGCGGCCGCCAATTCACTGCTGGGTCTGATCAACGACATTCTGGATTTTTCCAAAATTGAAGCCGGCAAGCTGGACATTGAATCCGTGCAATTCGATATCGACGATGTGATGGCTGCCGCAGCGGACCTGACCACCATCAAGACATCGGAAAAGGGACTGGAACTGCTTGTGCATATCTCTCCAGACGTCCCGCGCAGCCTCATCGGAGATCCCCTGCGCTTAAAACAGATTCTGGTGAATTTAGCGGGCAATGCATGCAAATTCACAGAGCAAGGAGAGGTGGAGCTCTCCTGCACATTGGATGAACAGGCGGAACACGACAAGGTTGTCCTGCGTTTTTGCGTGCGGGACACCGGCATCGGCATGACCCAGGAACAACAGGACAGCCTGTTTCATGCCTTTACCCAGGCCGACAACTCCTTTACCCGAAAATACGGCGGAACCGGGTTGGGACTTACCATCTCCAAACGCCTTTCAGAATTAATGGGGGGGGGTATCGGCGTCGCGTCTGAATATGGCAAGGGGTCCACCTTCTTTTTTACAGTACGCCTCACCGTGGATAATAAACAGGAGACGCGCAAGCAGGTAACGGCTGACGATGCCCTGCATCAGAAAAAAGTACTCGTCATTGATGACAACGAGACAGCCAGGGGAATTTTCCAATCGTATCTTGAAAATATGGGATTCAGGGTCGAAACCGTTGACAGCGGCCAGGCAGGACTTGACTGCATTGAAAGGTCAGTGAAGACCGATCCCTTTGAAATTATTTTGCTGGACTGGAAAATGCCGGCAATGGACGGGATGGAAACCTGTGGCAGGATTCATCTCATGGCAAACCTGTGGCCAACGCCCAAGATCATAATGGCAACGGCCTACGGCAGGGCAGAAGCCCGGAATCAGGGGCAAAAAAACGGATTGGACGGATTTGTGACAAAACCTGTGACCCAATCCACCCTTTACGACGCCATTATGGCCGCCTATGGCCGAAACGTGATCAGCAAGCCCCAAAGGCTTGATGGTTACATGACCAAGGCAAAAATGAGACATGGGGCCCGCATACTATTGGCGGAAGATAATGAAATCAATCAACAGATCGCATTGGAAATCCTGGAGAGTGCCGGGTTGAGCGTGGATGTGGCAAACGATGGCCAAGAGGCCGTGGATGCGGTAAAAGCCCAAAAATATGATCTTGTGCTCATGGACATTCAGATGCCCATAATGAATGGAATGCAGGCCACGGCCAGGATTCGTGAATTCAAAACAGCCACACAGCTGCCCATCATCGCCATGACGGCCCACGCCATGGCCGGAGACCGGGAAAAAAGCCTTGCTGTGGGCATGCAGGACCATGTGACCAAACCCATTGACCCCAAGGCGTTGTTCAATGCGATAATCCGCTGGATTCCCCCCGTAACCCAAACACGTTCAAAAGAATTCAAAACGGTTGCAGGAGATAAAAAAACCAAAGAAACCGACCGGGATGTTCTGCCGCCGGAACTGCCGGGGTTTGACATGGATAGCGGTTTACGGCGGGTAGGCGGAAACCGTGAACTATACCGAAAACTGCTTGTCAAAGTGCATCAAGATTATGCCGATGCCACCGTAAAACTCCATGATTTAATTAAAAAAAATAAAATGGAAGAGGCCCGGCTTTTTGTACACTCGATCAAAGGTGTGGCCGGAAATCTGGGGGCGGATGCATTACAGTCCGCAAGCCTGGAGGTAGAGATGCGCCTGAAAAAGGGCGCGGCACCGGATGATGCACTGTTGGAAATTTTCACCCGTGAAATGGAAACCATTCAAAATGGGCTTAAAACGATTCAGCATTAAGAAAGCACTTTTACGGTTGATTCTCGTGCCCGGCGTCTGGTAAGGGTAAATAAAGTAAATAATTCTGTCTATCTTAAAGAATGGCCCGGCACACAGAGGCCGGGCGCTGGTAGGAAAAACGGCCCGGACATTTGACTCAGAAGGGAAAACACGATTCCTGCCAGGGGATATGGTTCCACCCCCTCCCCTGTCAGGCTGTCAAAGGTCCGGGCTGCGTTAGGCGGGAAATCAGGCTGCCGGTTGAATTTTAAACTCAACCCGCCGGTTGATCCGGGCGGCTGCCTGATTCGTTGTGGTGCGGACGGGAGACTGTTCCCCATAGCTGACCTCGGTCAGGCGCTGGGGAGAAATCCCAAGATTTTCAAGAGAATTTTTTACGGCATTGGCCCTTTTTTTACCCAGGGCCATGTTGTAATCTTTGGAGCCGCTTTGATCGCAGTAGCCTACAATCTGAACACTGACATCCGGATTGGCCGCCAGCCACGCGGCCTGTTCCCGTACCACGACCTGGGCCTGCTCATCCAATGTGCAGCTGTTAAAGGCAAAAAAGATCTGCCGGGCTAAAAACTGCTGCTTGTCTTCCTCTGAAACGGTTTGTTCCGCATCTGCAGGCACGGCACTTTGCTCAACTGAATTTGCATCGGTTTCAGACACCTGAGCATCAGTCCCGCCGGCAGCAGCCTCTGTGTCAAGAACAGGGGCGTCAACATTCTGGGTTTCCGTGGCAACGGCCTCGGGCACCACGGAATTCTGTGCTTCGGTTGAAGGCGTCTGCTGTTCAATGGTATCGGCATCGGTTGCCATGGCTGTGGAAGATATTGAAAGCGAGAAAGCCAAAAATCCTGCGGTTGCCAGGATCAAAGCGATTAAAAACCGAATCGAACGTGTTGTGTGTTCTCTACTGCATTTCATTGTTCATTTCCTTTCTTTAAATTGGGGTTATGGCAAAAGTTAAACGACTTTAGCCGCCTTAATCCCCCATAGTAGCAACCCCCATGCCAAGACAATAACATATTGAAATTTATACTTATTTAAATTTCAATACAAAATAAACAATGTCTTGGTTACAAGGATTTCATCCCGAATTACGTTTCTTGCACGGCAGGAAAAAACAAACTGACAATTGAAAGGCAGGAGAAAAATTTAACGGTCAGGCTTGCTAAAAGGCCCTCACCCAGGTTAACCTTGATCGAAACTTAAAACCATGTTTTCGTTTCAAACGGTCTTTTTAAAGGTGGTGAGGATGAAGACAAAAAGATACTTAGCGGGTTACCTGATGTTGTTCATTGGCGTGACTTTGTGGGCAAAAGGAACGGCACTTACCCAGGAACTGTCAACGCTATCAAAGGGACAAAAGATCTATGTTCCGGCATATTCACATATTTACACGGGGAACAGACAAATTCCTTCGTTTTTAACCGTGACGTTAAGCATTCGCAATACGGACATGGCACACGGCATTGAGATTGTTTCCGTGGATTACCACGACACCAAAGGAACACGGATCAAAAGCTATCTGCCCGCCCCTGTTTTTCTCAACGCCCTTGAATCGGTGCGCTATGTCGTGGACTATGATGACAAGACCGGGGGGTCCGGGGCGAATTTCATTGTTGAATGGAGATCTGAAACCCCAGTGAATCCACCGATCATGGAGACCATCATGATCGGCTCCAGGTCATCTTTTACATCCCGGGGACAGGCCCTTATTACCCGATAGCGCTTAACGCCTCTTCAACGGTTTGAAATATTCTAAAAATGGAATAAAACCCTGACAGTTCAAACACATCCTTGACAGATCCGTTCAACCCGGAAATAAAAAGATCCTGCCCCTTTGCCTTTAGATTTTTGGCTGATATGAGGACCACTCTAAGCCCTGCGCTGCTCATGTATTCCATGCCCTGGAGATCCAGGACGACAACGGTCCGAGCAGCTGCAGTGTGTGTCGCAATCTCTTTTTCAATCTCCGGGGAATTAGATGCATCTATTCTTCCTGCAACCGAAACAACAAGTGCATCAGGATGTTCGTTTATATTTATATCCATGTAACACTCCGAAATTATCTCTATTGAATATACTATGTTTTTAGGTTCAGTCGCGTTTAACGATTCTCTTACATGCGTATACCCGATAAGGGAACTCTTCATAGAACATCTGAATAAAACGCCGAAACCAATTTAAGTCCTATATCACATTTCAAATTATTTGGGTATCCGCAAGCGCTACAATTTATGACATATTAACCCGAATCAAACGTGACTTAGTATTTACACATTAAAATAAAGATGTAAATTTATTAGCTTGAATTCATCTACTATAAAAGATAGGTTAACACAATACGCGACATTGATGACGTCGTAAAAAAATCTTAGACAATAAACAGGCTGATTCAATGGAAATAAAAACTTTTAAACCTGAAATTGAATCTGTTTACCGTATCCAGAAATTTGTTAAATCCGGCCTTTCTTTGGAAGCGGCCAATAAAAGAAAATGCTTCGCCATTGACCTGATCATTGAGGAACTGGTTGTAAATATTGCAACCTACGGAACAAAAGATATAAAAACCGGCGTTATTGACGTTTGTATAGACATTGAGGATGAAACCTTATATATAGCCATTTCGGATAATGGCCCGGCGTTTAATCCCCTTAAAGAAAAAGATCCTGATATATTTGTGCCCCTTGAAGACAGACAAGTAGGGGGACTGGGTATTTACCTTGTAAAGCAGTTTGTAAAAGATATCCAGTATGAGAGAAAGGATCATAAAAATTTAATCCGGCTCTGGATTGCCTGACGGGCTCTATTAAATTTTTAACACCTTTTTCTTCCCGGCAAATCAAAAAAGAAAAATACCACCATCGCGTTGCGATTTTATAAAATTTTATGGACCTGCATACCAACGGTGGTATAGGTTTACTGTGCGGTGTTTAAACTTGAGACTGTTTGCGATACAAACCGGTACGGTTAGACATATGAGGAGAGATCAAAACAACCATGTTTTCAACGATTAAGGGGAAAATTTTATTTGCTGTCATTCTGGTCATGGTGATCTCTACAACGGTTAATATCTTTTTCACCCACCGGGATGTGGGTAACGCCATGCTGACAGCCCAGAAGGATTCGGCGTTGAACATCCTGCACTCCCTGGATTTAATTATTGAAGGCGATTACCACAATCTGTTAAAAGAGAAACGATCTTTAACCCTTTTAAAGAGAAGCCAGTTAAAGGACACGGCCAGGGTTATCGCATCGGTGTTTGACGGCTTTGCCGCCATGGATAAATCCCAGGGAACACGCGGACTTGAACACGCACTCTCCTGGCTTGAATCCGCCCCATTCAATAATGTTAATTACTACATCATCGATGCAAAATCCAACGTAACCGCATCTTCCGATGCCCAGGTTAACACCGGTTCTTTTAAAGCGTTAAAAGATGTCAAACACAGAAGCATCGCCGAGGTCATGCAATTTGAACACCTCTCTCCAAGGGGAGATTTTGCCGCGTTCAACCTTGATCAGAACGAAGAAAACGCGTCCGTACTTGCCTATTTCAGACCATTTGCCCCTTGGTCACTGACCATCGGCGTATCCGTGGATATCAGCCAGATTCAGGCATTGGCGGAAAAGCAAGAAGCGCAAATCATCTCCTCGCTGACCGATTATACCCAGGGCCTCAAGATTGCAGACAGCGGTTTTGTATATATTTTTGCAGAATCTGGTGCCGCGCTTGTGCCCCATGGGAAAAATGCGCCCCAGGCCATGGATACCATGGTCAACCAACTGACCGGCAATCTGATCAATGACGATATTCGTCAAAACGCATCGGATGAATTCTCACACTTTCGTTATCTGCCGGATACGCCGGATAAAAGCGCACGGGAGATGATCGCCCATTGTTATTATTTCAAGCCTTTTAAGTGGTACATCAACGTCATGATTCCTTTGCAGGAAATCAAACTGCCGGCCCAGCGACTGGTTATCCGGCAGAGCCTGATCATCGTAATCATGTTCATGGCCGGTCTTTTTGCCATTATCCTGGTCATCAGCCGCATTGCAACGCCTTTGCAGCGCCTGTCTGCCTATGCCAGAAAAATCCCCAAACTGGATTTTACCAAACCGATGGATAAGTCAACGCCGGTGGATGACCTGCCCGAAAAGTACAAAGACGAGGTGGGTGATCTGGCCGCGTCATTTATCCTCATGCGCCACGAACTAAGCCGGAACATCCAGGACCTGATCAACATTACCTCAGCCAGGCAGCGCATGGAAAGTGAACTGGGAATCGCCAGGGAGATCCAGTTGGGCATGGTGCCAAAGACCTTTCCCGGACAGCTTGAATTTGACCATATGGATCTGTACGCGACATTACAGCCGGCCAAGGAAGTCGGTGGAGATTTGTATGATTTCTTCCAACTTGATGACGATCATGTTGTGTTTACCTTAGGAGACGTTTCCGATAAAGGTGTCCCGGCAGCGCTTTTCATGGTGGTCACCCGCACCCTTATCCGGGTATTCAGCGGAAAAGACGTATCCCCTGCCCGAATGATGACCAGTATCAACAATGTCCTAAGCTCAGACAACCCCCGCGCCATGTTTGTAACGCTTATCATCGGGACCTTGAATATTAGGACAGGAGAGGTTATTTATGCCAATGGTGGACACAACCCGCCCATCATTATTACCCAGGACGAAGCACGTTTCATAGAATGCAAAAAGGAACCCCTTGTGGGTGCCATGCCGGGAATCATTTATTCAAACAGCACCCTGACCCTTAGCAATGGACAGGGATTCATGTTATACACGGATGGAGTTAACGAAGCCATGAACAAGGAAGGCAAACAATTTTCAAATCAGCGAATGCTTGATGAAGTCTCAAGAGATCGCGATCTGCCGTCGGAAACGATCGTACACAATCTTTTGAACAGCATCAGCAAACATGCAGGAACCGCCCCCCAATCCGATGATATTGCCATGTTGATTATCAAATTCCAAAAATAAAAACGTAACGCCGATATGAGCCAATTAATCCTGAACCTGGATAAACTGCGTCACAACATCCGTTTTTTATCCCGGCACTGCAGGGAACACCACCTGGGGATCACCGGGATTATCAAAGACCCTCGAGCTGACAAAAAGATGATCAGTCAGATGATGGACCTGGGGTTTGAAAACATCGGAATATCCAGGGTGCCTGACGATACCATAGCAAACCCTGTTTTCCCCAAACGCCCCATTTACATTTCCCTGCCATCAATCCATGAGCTGCATGGCATTGTTAAGTATTTCAGCACAAGTTTTAATTCTGAAATAAGTGTGATTGAACAGCTCAACCAGGTAGCCATTGCCATGAACCAGCCCCATGACATTCTTTTGATGGTGGATACCGGGGACTTGAGGGAGGGTGTCATGCCCGACCAGGTATTGGAGACTGTGCGAAAAATTCATCAGATCAGGCCCAGAAAAATCAATTTTGCAGGTATCGGCACCAATCTTGGATGTTGTGCCGGGACTGTGCCGGATGAATACAACCTGGGGATCATGACAGAACTTGCGGATCGGATTGAGTCCCAACTGGACATTGAGGTCAAGACCGTATCCGTAGGCGGTTCCGTACTGCTTAAATGGATGCAGCACAGGCACCTTCCCAAACGGATCAACAATATCCGTTTGGGCGAATCCGTATTTTTAGGCACCATCCCCACCATCAATCAGGTGCATCCGGATTTGAAAACCCAGGTGGTAACATTCAGAAGCGATATCATTGAAATAAGAGAAAAATTGGTAACACCGCCCCAGTTTTGTGGAAAAGATGCGTTGGGGGGCCAACCCCAATTTACTATCCGGGGGTTACGCAAACGGGCCATTCTCAATTTCGGAATCTGCGATACCAGCCCGTCGGGATTGACGCCTTTGATCCCGGGTATGGAAATTGTTTCCGTAAACTCCAACTATACCCTGGCAGACATCACAGATTGTCGTCACCGGTTTAAGATAGGCGATTTTGTTGATTTCAAAATGAATTACCAGGCGTTTCTCCAAAGCCTCATATCGCCGTTTACCCGAATTTGTTACCTGGAGCACTCCGACAGCCCAACCTGCGTATGAGTCAATTTATGAAAAACAGATCACGAATTCGCCTGTTTTCAGGTGCCGTTGTTATGCTTGTGCTGGCGCTGGGGTTCAACATTTTATTAACATCCGCCACCCTTGAGAAATTGTATGTAAACACCTTTATTTCCAAAAATAAAGTGGTGGCCCAGGACCTTCAACACAATCTGGAAACAGCACTTCGGTTCGGCAAAAGCGTTGATAAATTTGTTGGTATAGACAAGCTGATCTCAGAAGCCTTACAGCATCTGGTGTCACAACAGAAAACGACAAAAGATCCCGGCAGTACGGCCAATGATATTGTTATCTGCATTACGTATCCCAATGGACAGATTGTTTACAGCAGCAATGCACAGGCTGTGGGTACCCATTTGCCCGAAGCGGCCCGACTGCCCATGGTGATGAAGGACACAAAATCGCCTGTGGACAGCAAAATTATAAAACATAAAGGGATCTATTATCTTTGCCTGCCGGTAAAACAGGGGGAGAAAGAAAATTGGGTGGCCACCGTAACGGTTGCTTTTGATCAAAAACAGGTAACATCCCTGCTGCGGACCATCGCAATAAAAAACATTGACCTGATTTTGGTAATTTTTTTTAGCGCCACAGCCCTTTTAGCCATCTTTCTGAAGTCTTTGAATCTGGATACCGACAGCCCAAAAACATCACTGAAATCTATTAGATTCAAAATCTCTGCGATCCTTTTTATCATCGTCAGCCTCTCCCAAATCGTCTTAAGCCTGTTCAATATAGTTGAATTCAAAGTCCATTTTCTGGATATTTTCACCCAGAAAAATATTGTAATGTCCAGGTTGTTAAAACAGGACATTGAATATTTATTGGCAAAGGGTCTGGATATCCGGAAAATGAGCAAAATGGATCAAAGACTGGGCGATGTCATTGCTGTTTGCCCTGAGCTTGAGGGTATTACGATATCCGATGCCAAGGGCCGCCCCCTGTACATCGCCACCCAGCAGGGGTTTGCGAATCTAACGACACTGAAAAACGACAACAATCAGGACATCAAAACACCGTACCTGCATGCCTATCCAGGTTACACGATCACCCGGAGTCTGTTGAACACGCGAACGCCTGGAACCGATGAGTTGGCAGGTAAATTGACCATTCATATCTCAAAAAAATTCATGTTCAAAAAACTTAGCGCCATTGCCTTGGATTCCATCACGGTGCTTGTCATCTCAATTTTCTTTTTTGTGGAGCTTTTGATCCTTGAACTCCAGCTCCTTGAACGCCGGATCACAGAAGAGACTCACCCACGCAGGCCTCAGATAGATTACACGACCATCCGTCCGGTGGCGTTCATACTTTTTTTCGGGGTGGACACCTGTATTTCGTTTCTCCCGCTTCACATGGCCGCCTTATACGACCCGCATCGTCCATTACTCGGTCTTTCCAAAGATATCATTATGGGCCTTCCCATCTCCATGCAGATGCTGTTCACATCCATATCATTGCTGATATCAGGGGCATGGTGCGACAAGCGCGGGTGGGCAGAACCCTTTTTAATCGGTTTGTTTTTATCGGGCACAGGGTTTATCTGCGCCTGGCTTGCCCCATCGTCTCTGTACTTTCTTGTTGCGTTGGGACTTGTGGGCACAGGCTACGGACTGTCCCTGATGGCGGCCCAGGGATTTGTTATTTCATACACCACAACAAAAGACAGCGCCCAGGGCATGGCCCAGCTGTGGGCCGGGGTCTATGCCGGCAGTATTTGTGGTGGGGCCACAGGAGCGATGCTTGCGGACCGCATCGGTTATGCCCCGGTATTCCTTGTGGGCGGCACCATTTTGATGCTGCTGATCGTATACACCCTTCTCATAATGAAAGATGCAATGACACGCCAGCAACCAATCACCGATACGCCCCAGCCGCATGCGAGGGAAAAAGCATTTATACTGCCGGCCAAGCCATCTGTGTTTGATTTCCTGTTCAACCGAAAAATTTTTGCGTTAATCGTATTTTACGGGCTTCCCTGGTATATCGTGCTCATTGGCTTCATGAACTATTACAGCCCCATCTACCTGAAAGGCATTGGCGTTTCCCAGTCCGATATCGGCAGAATTTTCATGATTTACGGCATCTGCCTGATGTATGTGGCCCCCTTTATTTCAAAATTAGTAGGCCACGCCAGGGACAAAAAACGCTACCTTGTCATGGGCAGTTTCATTGGCAGCCTAAGCATTGCCAACTTTTATTTTTTCAAAGAGACATCCGGTGTTATCTCCGTTACGGTCTCCATATTTTTATTGGGTCTTTCCGCCTGCCTGATCCCGGTCAGAAGCGCATATGTTTTGGATTTCAACATCACCCAACGAATAGGCAGCGGTAAGGCCATCGGCCTTTTAAATGCGGTATTGCGTTTGGGACAGGTCACCGGTCCCATCCTGTTTGGGTGGCTTTTCATCACCATGGGATCAGATTCAGGCATTGCCGTTACCGCAGCAGCCTACCTGCTTTTTACCCTGGTATTTATTTTTGTGGGATAGACAAATAATTTATGGCGATACAGTCGCAGCAAAACGCCTGGGAATATTTGGAGATGGTCTGCCAAACGCTCCCCGTGGTTAAAAACATCCTTAACACCGTGGGGCGCATGCCCCTTGGGGTATATGCCCAACGATTCAACACACCGCCCGGCCTGAGCATACAGCCACGGGATGACATCAAACAGGCTGTATTCGATCAAATAGACCCTGTTTTAGGGGAAAAAATCGCCGTCCGAACAGCCAATGATTTAATGGCATCGGGTACGGTCATGACCACCACACACCTTGGCATCGATTATTTTGCCAATTCTGTCCAGGGGAATCTGATCTACGGTGCAGGGGTTCTCACAGGCAAAAGCAAGGGCTCCACCATCCCGATTTTTTGTTTCGGCAACGTCCCCCTTAACAGTTCGACTTTTGCCCGGGGACTTTTGGTCTATGCAACCGGTTCAGGTGTCAGAAAAAAGTTGCCTTTGAGGCTGCCCATATTTCCTGACAATCAAAAGCGAACCATGGTAAGTATGGCAAAGCCTTTTACCCTGGCCATGCAGCAAAGGGCCTGCAAAAAAACAAAGGGTTGGCAAAACGATGGGGTAATCTGCAAAACCACAGCCAAAACAATTTTAAATATTTTGGAAGATGAATATACCGATGATGCGGTTTTAAACCAAAACAGCTACGCAGCCCAAGCCATGCTCGTCAATCAACGACTTGGCAGGCGCATGATTAAAACCAGCGAGAACCCGCCCGATATTGTGTACCTGGAAATTGAGAAAATCGCCGCCTCTCTGCTGGCCAAAGATCTGAATCATGAAAACAGCCTTGCCTATCGCATCTTTTTCAACAGCACCCTGCGGGACCGGCTTATTCTCCATTTAGACGGTTGTCCCGGTTGCTGGCATGCCGATCAGCTTAACGCCAGGCAGATGAATTCAGGGAAGCCTGATAGAATGGCTACGGGTACAATTTTTTTCTGGGGTATAGATGAACATGGACGACGGGTTCCCCTTTTATTGGAATCCATAAAAGGGGATCTTTATCTATCCGGCACAACAGACCGGGGCAATGCATACACCATAAATTTTACCCGGGAAGCACTTCTCCTGGCACTTGAACGACAAAAACTTCTGCCATCCTTGTTCACCTGTTTTATGCTCATCTGCTTTGCCAGGGGGTTTAACTGTGTGGGCGGGGTATTTCAGGGCGCATATCTAACCCGGATGAAGGCCTGCATCGCCGACTGCCTTGGCGCACAGGCAGATACTAAAAATGCAGAGATGATAAAAGACATCACCACAGATCTGTATCAGGACGGGATGCTGGCATTCATGAGTCCAGGTCAGGACAATGAACTATTGCCGGCAGGTCCCATTGAAATCATTCAAAGCGGCGGAATCACGATGACCGATCTGAACAAAGCGTTGGCCCTAAACGTAACCCAGGCCCATATGGCAGGTCTTTTTGGATCACTTGAAGATGCTGATGCCCCGATTACCCGCCAGCCGAACTGGCAGTATCTGGTGGCCCAGGCATGTGTCGGAGAACTGTCGGGAAACATCCCCTTATTTTAGGCGTTAAAGCGTTCCTCTATTTTTTAGGGATTTCAATTTTATCAAATATCTCATCTGCCGCAGTCAAAACATCAACAGGGGGGTCATAACCGATCAACTCGGCAGTTTTTAAATTAATGGCAATTTTCGGGGGATCCTCAAATAACTGGCCGAGATCCCGGGGCTTAGCCCCGTTAAATATCTTGGCCATGGTCTGGGCATAAAACCGCCCGACGTATTGAAAATTCGCCCTGGAAATACTCATTAAAAATCCATATTTCACCTGCTCGGAATGAGACTGGGTAAAGGTAGGGATTCGGTATTTATTGGCGATATTCACAAGATCGGGGATACTGTCTGCATTCACACCGTTCTGGGTGGTCACATAAATGGCGTCAGCGGTTTTTCCCAACGTCGCAAAGCATTTTTTAACGCTTCCCTCATCTTTTTTTACATCTGCGCTCTCATCACTAGTAAAACAGGGAACGATTTTAAACCCACGCTCATCGGCCACTTTTTTAACACTATCAAGCGCGGCACAACTTCGGCCCTGCTCCGTATCCTGGTAGGCAATACCTAACTTTTTGAATCCAATAATATCATGAAAAAGGTTAATCTGACGTTCATGGCGATAGGGATCAACCCGGGCATGGACATGGTCAAACCCTGAATCTTCAACACTTTTAATAATACCGGCAGCCAGGGGATCCGTTGTTGAAATAACAAGGGTAGGCACATGGTGGTCATTTGTTGCAAGCTTAAGACCGGCCTTGGTACCGGCTGCGATAATCAAATCAATATCTTTTTTGTTGTTCAGCCTGGAGATAATCTGGGGCACCATTTTCTCGATGAGCGGCGTGTCCCAATTCCCGGTATAATGCGCGTTTTTAACAAACTCAATATACCGGCTCCGGGTGCTGTCTGCCAACCACTGCCACAATTGGGCCGTCTGTTCACCGGACTGTTCGGGAATTTTCGCCTTTTCCATCCACCCCATATCCATCAACCCCCTGATAATACCCAGAAAATTGAGTTGATAATTGACATATTCGCCACCCTCAAAATACCCAATCCGCCATTTTTTGCCATGGTTCGTCACCGGCGTTACGCTGAAATTACCCTTGTCGGCAGCCATAGCAGAAACACAAGAAATCAGGGAAAAGAACAGAACTGAACACAACATTTTTTTTAATACTCGCATTGGCGTTATCCCTTTCATCAAAACAACGGACAGTTAAATATGGAAATTACCCATATCACAAAATGAGATATTATTGGTATAATTTCTCGGAATTTAATCGTCCCGTAACGGGAGCCATTTTTAAAAACCGCGGAAAACCGATGGGAAATTGATTCAACGAAAATTATTTCTGAGAAGGAACCACAGTACAACAAAAGTCATGAGAATTTTAGCTTCAAGGCGATCAAGATCACAACGACAGTATATTGCCGCAACACATTGATACCAAAGAAGATGAAATTCTCATGGCTTCCCAAAAGGGTGAATTTTAAATCACAGCCATGGACTGACCTGGACGATCCGCGTCCACACCCATCCCACAACAAAACACAATAAATGTAATTTATTACGAAACTTTTATATACCACTAAAACAGGAGCAGAATGGATTTATTCGACAATCTCAAGAATAACCCTTTTTTGTTCCTTTGCAGAGGCGCAGGCAAGAATGGTGCGCATGGCCTGGGCAGTTCTACCTTTTCTACCGATCACTTTTCCCAGATCCTCTTTGGCTACCCGTAATTCCAGTACAAGGGTCTGCTGAGCTTTAATCTCTTGTACGTCAACCTGTTCAGGATCATCAACCAGTGCTTTCGCCATAAGTTTGATCAACTCTTTCATGAACGAATCTCCTTTAACCAAAATGACAATGAATAAGATATTTAAGTTACAACATTTAGCTGCTTAATGGCTGACTTTGTTGAAATATTCCACATAGGATAGCATAACTGGCTATAATCACAAGCCCTATTTGCAGCACTTTAACGATTTTATACAAAAAAGAAAGGAAAGAGAGCAGATAAAACTTTTTTCTGGATAAATCCGTTAAGAAAGTCCCTCTGCAGGTCAAGCTAAAAGATCCGTCTACAGGGCGTTGCATCCGGGCATACGCCATGACGCAGGCGACAAAATCTGGTTGCGACGCCATCGTTTCCATGGCATATCGCAGGGATAATCGTAAAAACAATAGGACGAAAATAGTCATTACCCTTGACATCAAAATGGAATCCATTATTTTAGAAAGGTTATTTATTTATGTACCGGGAAAAATATTTTATTTCATTGCCCGATAAAATATTTGTTTTTGGTAAGGGCATACAATTGAAGGATGTATGAAGTGGTCACAGAAATTACAATACAGGATTCAGAACGTAAAATGCTGTCCGAAGCCGGATATGGGGATCCGGCTATTGAATATTATCTTGGGAAAAAACATATGGGCTCCATCGAAGATGCCAATCAAATTTCCTTTAAAGTTGGTTCCTGCGGTGATACAATGAAGATCTATTTAAAAGTAGATGAGAACGAAATTGTTCAAGACGCCAAATACGAGATCACTGGTTGTGCAGGCGCCATCTCTGCGGCAATGGCAACGGTAGATCTTGTAAAGGGCAAAACCGTTGAGCAGGCGTTAGAAATTAACGATGGAGATGTTTTCAGGGTTCTTGAAAGTATACCGGAAAAAAAGCATCATTGTATCCAATTGGCAGTCAAAACAATGCACCTGGGACTTGAGGAATTTCAAACGGCACACGTTTCCTAAGTGGGTCGCCGGTATTGTTCTTGTCTGCATTTCACTTCTATGGGCCGGATGTGTCTCATCGAAATTCGGTGTTGAGACATTGGCTAAATCCGATATCAATATGGTATCGGATATCTACATTGACCAGACACGTACGCTTCTAAAGACACTCACCGAAAAATTATACAAAATGAATCCCGGGGAACTGGCTAAAACCCCGGGAGCAACTATAGCATCCAGGATCTCTGATATGTTCAGATGCCCGGTCCCGCCTCCTGAGCCTGAGCTTTCAGGCAAACGCTCAACCCATGCGATGTTGGCGGGCCTTGAACCTGATTATGGCGGGGATCGGGTATATGCGGTCATGTATGGATTATTCACCATGCTGCACACGGCGTATAACGGCAAATGCCGCCTGTTCATGCTTGATTTTCTAACCGCCCAGAACTTTTACAACTCGGCCAGAAATATAGAAATTCTGGTGTGGCGCCTGAAAAACAGACATACATCCGCAGGGGATCTATGCCTGGCCACCAACACCCTGAAAGGGGATACCCCCAATCTCAGTTTTGAACGGCTCTTTGGCAAACTGATTATTCTATCAGACACCATGGCCCTGATCATTGAGGAACGGGGGGACAGACTTATTAAACAAGCGGTGCATATCGCCGGCATGAGCTTTCTTCCCGTGCTTTAATTTGACTTGAGTGCGTTTTCAAACCGAATCACCTGCCTGCGGTAATCTTCTTTTCTCTCGGTCGCCGTATCAAGTGCCTGCTTTGCGATTGCCAAGGCCTGTTCTTCATAATTATTGACAAACAGAGCTTCGGCATAGGTATCCAATATATATGCGTCCTTTTTTATGTCCACGGCCCGGCGGGCCAGTTCCAGAGCCCTATGGGCATTTTGAAACGCTTTGTCCGGGCATGTGGCCAAAAGCCAGGCCAGATTATTCAAGGCATGGACATTCATCTGATCTATTTTTAAAACATTTTCATAGGCCACAATGGCTTTTTCATACTGCAGGGCATCATAGTAGAAATCGCCCACCTGGGCATATAGATCAGAATTCTCAGGCTCCAGTGCAAGCTGACGGCTCAATATTTTCCTGGCGACAAATCGTGAAAAAGAGGCATTAAGTTCGCCATAGCTCACACTGTATCCAATGGAAAAAATGACGCCGACGGCAAGAAAATACCCGGCAATCATTTTTTTTACTTTCCTGTGGTGGCCTTGGATCAAATCCGGATTTATCCGGCATTTTTCAAGGAAGCCAATTCTGCTGCCAATGCTGAAATGGTGCCAGTTGGGTTTATCAATGGACTGGCGGCTCAGGGATGCAATTTTATAAAAAGTTGAGATCAATGCCGATGGCGAGTCCGTATATTTAAAAATATGCAGATCGGCCTGGCGCTCAAAAAGCCGCATGTACAGGCCGAAAACAAACCGGAAATAAAAAATAAACAAAGCGATGAGTACAAAACAGGTAATTGCGGCATAAACCGTATTCTGATTGAGCCCGAGAAACGCCGCCCCCTCATGCAGGGGGTTGATCAGGTAAACAACGAGCATTAAAGGCTCAAAAAAAACGAAATTACAGGCAATAAACCCAGCAAAAAAAAACAGATAGAAGAGCATGTGCCGGTGATAGACATGACCGATTTCATGGAGAATTACCCCCTGAATTTCGTCATCATCCAGACAGGCAAGCAGCGCAGGTGTCACCAGAATATACCGAAACCGACCGACAATGCCCATCACACCGGCAGTGATCATGCCGCCGCCAAACAGGTTCCATACCAAAATATCCCTGTACTTAAGATCCGCCATCCGGCAGGTTCTCTCAATGCGCGATCTGTCAAATCCTGGTGCCAGGGGGCGGCAACCCCATAACCGCTGGATGAGAACCGGCCCAAACACGGAGATGGCAATGACAAAGAAAAGAATGTAAACGGCCTCTCCGGCTGTGGAGTTTAGAAAGCGGTTCAGCCCGTCAAAGGGTAAAAGCCCCAGGCAGTCGGCCAAAAGAGACAAAAAGCACCACGGCAGCATGGCAGGCAGGCAAAAGGCAACATTGGAAAGAATAAAGCTTTTCTTGGTTAAAGAATCCGCAAAAAAACGCTTCTGGATATGATAGGCAAAATTCCATATCAAAATCAGATAAAAAAGAAACAACCCGAGAAACAGCAGCGCCCCCAGGGTGGGGACCCATTGGAATACAGCGAAACTCGACAACAGGTGATTTACACGAAATCCATAAATATTGACCGCAAACAGCACCAGGGCCGCAATGGAAAACCTTGAAACCGCAGTGTTCACCCGCTGGTCAATCTCCTGTGCCGGCAAGGCCTGACCCTGGGCTGCCAGGCGACTGAAATAGATCCGGCAGACCAGGGCAAACCCAGCCGTTGATGCCAGGCAGAAACCAAGAGCCCCGGGATCAAACGCCGACGGTTTGTCAAACAGTTCCGACGTGGTGTAGATCACCAGGGCCGCCAGAAAATATATAAAATTTGAAAACACGGCCCAGGCCCTATACCACCTTCCCTGTTGACGCGAACCGTTCCAGAACAATCCATGTTTTGACGTCAAACAGCAAATTGTCCCGGCCTATGAAATCAGCCGCCTGGTCCTGGGAAAGCATCATGACCTCAATTTCTTCGGACGCCTCATTGTGTTCGGTATTTGCAGTTCCCTCACAGGTCACATACAAAAGACTGATACTTTCGTCCGTCATTCCCGGTGAAGAAAATATCGCAGGGCTTTGTTTGATCACATCCACAACAGTTAAGCCGGTCTCTTCATGCAGCTCACGCCGACCGGCCTCGGCAATGCTTTCACCGGAATCCACAAGCCCTGCGGGAAAGCCATACTGAAATCCGCCCAAGGGCACCCTGAATTCCTTGATAAGGACCAGTTTATTCTCCTGTTGATGGAACGGGACAATGACGACGGCATCGGGTACGGCCGGACTCTGCCTGGACGCATACAACCAGGTTCTATCGATGCCAGCAGTATCTTTATATCTGGCACGAATCAAGTTTAAATGAGGATAATCCGTTATCTGTTCTTTTTCATATACGTCCACAAAAAATCTCCTGACTAAAATTTAACAACGCCCATGGGCCAACTAAGCATAGCAACATCCAGGCTCGCCCCACAACAAACAAGAAAGCACATCTTTATTGCTTCCATACAAAATCTAAACCTAAGACATACCCGTCATGAATGCAACGCGAATAACCAATATATCCAAAATAACGGCCATGACCTGGCGGACGAGACAAAAGATGAACATTTTTACATAGTATCACAAACAGTGCTCTATCTTCAGTGTTGTCCGTAATTTCCGTGGTTAAATGTTTATAATCAAAGAAAGACGTTAGATGTACATTAAATACTTAAATGAGAGCCAGAAATGCGCAGCACTGCCCAAAATAACAAAGCCGTGCCAGATTTCGTGAAACCCCAGAATCCGGGGGAAGGGATTGGGTCTTTTCAAGGCATAGATAACGGCCCCGACGGTATAAAAGATTCCCCCTGCGGCCAACCACATTAAAGCACCGGGTTCCAAAATTTTTACCAGGGGATATACGGCAATCACGCACAGCCAGCCCATGACAAGATATATCACCGTGGAAATCCATCTGGGCGCCCCCATAAAAAAAACTTTGATGAAAATCCCTGCACATGCAATGCCCCATACGGTCCCCAACAGGCTCCAGCCCCATGCCCCCCGCAAAGGAACAAGGCACAAGGGGGTATAGGAACCTGCAATGACTACAAATATCATGATATGATCAATCCGACGCAAAACTTTTAATGCCCGGTCTGAAATCTTCAGGGCATGATACAGACAGCTTGACAGGTACATCAGGATAAGGGTAGCGCCGAAAATGGAGAATGACACCACATGCCAGACATCGGCATACAGGGCGGCAAATACCACCATCAAGGTCAGTGCGGCCATGGACCCCACGGCCCCGGCCCCGTGGGAAATGGCATTGACGGGTTCTCTTATAAATTTTTCACATATACACATAAACGGTAATACCGGGGACAAGACCCATATTCTATTTGTCCAAACAATTGCATCTATTCAACCAGCAGGAGCTGAGACAACGACATCACATTTTAATTCGCTTGAGCAGTTTGTCCGCAATCTCTTTACGACGATAGGACAATACGGGCACAGGTGAATAGCGAAACATTTTTTCTGCAATTGATCCGCTAAGTGCATGTAGAATCTCAGATTTACCTTTAATCTCCATGATAATGAGATCCACCCCTTCATTTATTGCAAATTTCAGCAACTCTGCTGCGGGCCGTCCTTTTTTAAACACAAACCGCATCTTCTCATCCGGATAGTCTATCCGGTTGAGATGCGCTTCTAAAATGCCAATTCGATGGTTTTCAACTTCCTGAATGTAATGGGTTTCATCAACTTCATACCCAAATGAACTAATGGTCTGCACCGCCCGAAGATCTCTTTCATCAATGACATTGATGAAAATCACTTCTGCACTGAGCGGCCGGGCAATACCGACAGCATAATCAATCAGCTCTTTAGAAAATTCGGAAAAAGTAATCGGCACAAGAACTTTTTTAATATCTGACACGGTGATTTCTCCTTCACACCACAGATGTTTCTCTTAATATGTTTCTGTCTTTGCTCGCTCAATGGCGGCCTCATCCCGGGCGGTTCGAGGGCGCTGCATCAAATAAAGCACACCGTAAATTGCCAATCCGATTAAATATGTCCAGTATCGCTGCTCATGGGGGATACCCAGCCACTCGGCAATCTGGTCCGGGCGCATCAAAATAAATGTCACACAAAGGAACAACGGCACTTCCCATATTTTATTTTTGGCGACAAACCATCCCTGGGTTGCCGACGCAAAGGCAAAGTTGCCGACACAGGCCATAAGAAATATCAATATGCCCTGGGACCATGAATTCACATTATGCAAAATAAGATCGGAATTAAAAATAAACATAAACGGCAAAATAGCCGTCCGGATATCATACATAAACCCCTGAATACCGGTCGCGATGGGAGGAGATTTGGCAAGGGCCGAAGCGGCATAGGCCGCAAGCCCCACCGGCGGTGTATCATCAGCTAATATACCGAAATAAAAGCAAAAAAGATGAGCAGACATCAGGGGAACGATAAATCCCTGGGCCCCGCCGATTGTGACAATCGCAGGCGCCGTCAGTGCGGCCATAACAATGTAGGTTGCCGTGGTCGGCAGCCCCATGCCGATAACCAGGCTGGCCAACGCCGTAATGATCAACATCAAAAACACATTGCCCATGGAAAGAACGTCAATAATTTCAGAGATAAGGTTGCCCAACCCCAGGGCAACAACCCCGACGATAATACCTGCCGCAGCTGTGGCCAGGGCCACGGAAACCATATTTCTTGCACCTGACGCCAGCGACTCCAGGATCGTCAGAAAAGATTTTTTAAATGCCGGTAAAATCGGTTCGTTTTTTTGATACGCCAGGTAGGGGTGCTGAAAAAGCATCAAAACAGCCAGTACCAAGATAGCGTTAAATGCAGCAAGCTCCGGAGAATGGCGTACCACAATCAATTCGTAAAGCAGCATGCCAAGAGGAACTAAAAAATGGACGCCACTTAACAACGTTTTAAAAAATTGCGGCAGTTCACTTTTAGGCAGCCCCTTAATACCCGCCTTTGAAGCTTCAATGTGAGAGATGAAAAAAAGCGCCGCATAAGAAGCAAACGCAGGAATTGCCGCCGCTTTAACAACGTCAATGTATGGCACATTCACATATTCGGCGATAATAAAAGCCGCAGCCCCCATAATCGGTGGTGCCAGCTGCCCATCTGTAGACGCAGCAACTTCAATTGCCGCAGCTTTGGTCGGTTCATACCCCACTTTTTTCATCATAGGTATGGTAAATGTACCCGTTGTCACAATATTTGCAATGGAAGAACCGGAGACAAGTCCTGTCAGACCGGACCCCATAATAGCCGCTTTGGCCGGCCCCCCCTTAAAACGTCCCAATAAACTTAAGGCAAGCTGTATAAAATAGTGACCGGCACCCGCCTTGTCCAGCATGGCACCAAACAACACAAACAAAAATACAATTGTTGCCGATACATCTAAGGGGATACCATAAATTCCTTCGGTCGACATGGTCATCTGACCGACAAAACGCCCCAGAGAAGTACCCTTAAAAGCGATTAAATCGGGCATATAAGGCCCTAAAAACGAATAGGCAATAAACCCGCCGGCAATCACGGGAAGTGCAGGCCCAATCGTTCGTCTGGCAGCCTCAAGGAGCAGAACAACCAAAGAAATCCCCGCCACAATATCCATGGTTGTGGGTGAGCCGTACCGGGTAATAATCTGATCGTAATTAAGAACAAGATAAAGCGCACAATAAGCGCCAAAGGCGGCAATCGCCATATCCAGTAACGGGATCCGCTTGTGCTGAGCAAAATATTTGAGACCGAAGATGGGTTTCTTGAGCAAAGGATAGTT
This sequence comes from uncultured Desulfobacter sp., assembly GCF_963666145.1. Classification (NCBI taxonomy): domain Bacteria; kingdom Pseudomonadati; phylum Thermodesulfobacteriota; class Desulfobacteria; order Desulfobacterales; family Desulfobacteraceae; genus Desulfobacter; species uncultured Desulfobacter sp. The sequence continues at coordinate 1,191,095 of NZ_OY762614.1, forward strand.
AAGAAACACCAAGACCATGGCAAACGCGAGATGAATCGCACGGATATATGTCGAATCGAGAAGTACAAACCTTGGCAAAGAGAGCTGAAACAAACTCCACGTAACGGCAATTGTCGGAATCAGATACTTTTGCCACCCATCAGGCTTGCGCCCGATGCCCTCTTCTTCTTCAGCAAGCCTTTTGGCTTCATCCAGGCCGTCTTCCACCTTATCAATTCTAATCTTACTCATCTACGCCCTCAAATGAATAATGTAAAAATTAAGCTAAATAACATATCAATAAAAAAGGGGCCGAAAACAAGACAACGCCGGTTCCCTGACCCCCCTTGAAAATTTATTTCAATAATCCAACTTCTTTATAGTACTTTTCTGCACCCGGATGCAGCGGCGCGGAAAGACCTGTCAACATGCCTTCTTTGGTCAATGTCGCATAAGCCGGATGAAGTTTTTTGAACTCTTCAAAATTTTCAAAAACCTCTTTAGTAATCGCATAAACCACATCTTCAGGAACCTTGGCAGAAGTAACCAATGTTGCTTTCATACCAATAGTTTCGGTGTCCCCATCATTTTCGGCACCCGGATACATGGCGCTCTGAATGACGGTTTTTGAAAAATAGGGATATTTTGCCAACATGCTGTCTACACCTGTGATGGAGGTAAAACGAACCTTACGGGCACCTGAAGTTGCCTCTTTAATTGCACCATTAGGATGACCCACGGTGTAGAAGAATGCATCAATACGACCGTCCTGCAAAATACTGGGGGCTTCTGAGGCCTTTATATATTCTGCGGTAATATCCTTTTCAGGATCAATGCCGATGGTCTGCAAAATTTCAATGGCATTTTGGAGCTGGCCGGAACCGGGATTGCCAAGGTTGACAATTTTTCCCTTTAAGTCTGCAACATCTATGATATTGCTTTCAACTGCTGAAATCAGTGTGACCGCTTCATCATGAATAGAGAAAACGGACCGAAGATCGGTCTGAGGGCCTTTTTCCGCCCATTCCGCAAGACCCTTCATCGCCTGAAATTGTTTGTCTGACTGGGCGATACCGAACTCAAGATCCCCACTCATGATCGCGTTGATGTTAAACGCCGATCCGCCGGTTGATTCCACTGTTGCACGAATGCCGTATTCGTTCTTTTTCTTATTGACCATCTTGGCAATAGCCCCACCTGTGGGATAGTAGACGCCGGTAAGTCCCCCGGTTCCAATTGTTACAAACTGGGTCCTGGCATATGCCGAAGGAAGAACCATCACCATACAAAAAATTAAAGCCAACAGACTTACAACACTTCTCTTCATTTTCGCCTCCATTCGTTGTTTATACTTTAAAAGGAAATCTGTGCAGCTAACGCAGATCTTTCAGCTTTCGTTGCGGGTCGAGTCCGGGTGTTGGTAGACCAGGCCGCCCCATGGCCATTATTGTCGAATAATCTTTTTGAATATAGAAAAAGTTGATCCCCATTGCAAGTTTTAAACATAAAATCTGGACATTTGCGTTTCCCATTTTTTATTTCCATGGGTTTTGTTATAAAAAAATACCCATTAATTTCTGAAACTAAATTTTAAACTTAATTTGAGGAACGATGTGCTATGAAATCCATAAAAGGAGATTTGATTCACCTGGCCAAAGAAGGGCAATTTGATCTCATTGTCCATGGCTGCAACTGTTTTTGCACCATGGGTGCCGGAATTGCCAAACAGATCCAATCCCAGTTCCCCCAGGCCTGGGAAGCCGATCTTGCAACCGCATCCGGAGACAAATCTAAACTTGGCAGTTATTCAGAGGCATGCATCAACACACCATCAGGCAGATTGTACGTGATCAATGCCTACACCCAATATCACTATTCAGGCGACGGGGTGCTGGTGGATTATGATGCCTTGTCAAAAATTTTTAGGACACTGAAAAAACAGTTCAGCGGCCTTCGCATGGGATATCCCAAAATAGGAGCAGGACTTGCCGGAGGAGACTGGAAAATCATCAGTGAAATAATTGACAGCGCCCTGGATGGCGAGACCCACACCCTGGTTGAACTCCGATGATAAAATAAGATGAAACGCCAAATTGTGGCGCAAAGTTTCCCAAATGCAAAGGCAGATGAGAGACCTTGCGTCCATTTGCGTCCAGGCGCGTTATTTATTAAGCGCCCTTAAAACATCATCCGTAATATCAAGATCCGGGTCAAGATACCCAACCACTTTCGGGTCTTTGAGAATAATGCCAAATCCTTTTTTCTTGGCAATGCTTTTTAAAATATCGTCGGCCTTTGTCAGAATTTCAGCCACCAGATCCCGATTCTGCTTTTCAATTTCGTCCTTGGCATCCGCCTGCATCCGCTTGTACTCTTTTACCAAAGCATTCAGATCATCAACCTTGTCTTTTTTATCTTCAAGTTTAAGATCATCAACATTGGTTTCAAGCTCAAGCTTAATCGCATTGATCTCTTTGACTTTTTCCCTGATGTCCGCTTCTTTATCCTGTCGAAGCACATTGAGCCGCTCAGTTGCCTTTTGCCCCATCTTGGATTCTTTGACCAGGCGGTTGAGGTTAACGTATCCTACTTTTGTGCCGGAAAAGGGAAGCGCAACAGCCTGGGATGCAAAGGCCATTACCAAAACAAGCCCCATAAGGCCAAGTTTTTTTAAGGTGTGTTGTTTTAACATCATCTATCCTTTCTTTATAAATTTGCCACAAACCCATAAAAGGCCCATGGATTGTTCTGAGCGACACAGCGGCCATATACCTGGCGTTTTATCTCATTGCGCTATGATCTTTTCTTTATCAATGCGTTTGAGATAATCCTGGATTATATGTTCAAGCTCAACCATTTCAATTTTAGTGAAAGGCTCTGATCCATTTGTCTTTTCCCGGTATTTGTTTGTCAGTTCTTCGGCAATCACACATAATTTTTCATTGTGCTTCAAACTGCGGTTCAGCCTGCTTTCTGTCTGGCTTAATTCTGATGACAGTTCTGCCTTCTGGGATTCAAGCTGAACAATCTGATCTGACAGTCCGCGATTTTTTTCAGCAAGCTCTTTATATTTAACAATTATTTCTTTCCTGTTGTCGGCAAGCTGTTTATACGCATCTTTGAGCTTGTCTACTCTTTGTTCGCAGGTGGTATCGTGCTGTACCAGCCGTTGCTCAAGATCTTTAACTTGCGCCTCAAGCGCTGTTTTTTGATTGTCAAAACTACTGACCATATTCTGCAGCTTGGCTTTCTGGGCCTCTATAACCATCTTTGACCGCATGCAGGTGGCAACTTTAGCTTTCTCCTGATTATATTTTTTTACGGCAGCCCGATTTTTTCTTTGAAGCAGATCCACATCGTTTTCCAGGGTGGCAATCTGTGTCTCCAGGCCTTGTTTTACTTTCCATAAATACCCGCAGCCCGCTATGCCGGCCAAGATCAAGAGGATTGCAATACTTCTGAATAATATCTTTTTCATCGGTTCAACCTTTACCCCTTAAAAGGCAGCATTCAGATCAATCTGGAGCGTATCAACGGAAAGGTCACTGTTTTGATCATCACTGTTTTCCATATTGGTAATTTCATCTGATGTCATCCAGCGGGCTTTAAGCCACAGATTGTGATAAAGCCCAAGTTCCAGGCCGACTATCCAGCCTTGAGCATTGGTGCCGCCCAAATGAAAATCCGAATCCGTATATGCATCCAGAACGGCATCGCTTTCGAGGTACCGGTATTCCAAAGAGACGTTCCACTCGCCCCTTTCCCTGGGCTTGAGATACCCCACTTTTACACCGACCTGATAACCGGTATCTCCGGAATCTGCTTCAATTTCTTCCTTGCTGTAAAGCCCGCCAAGTTTGTCAGACATGGCCTGGGCGTCATATGCCAGGTTTTTCACCCAGTCTGCATACAATTGAACCTGAATAGGAAAATAAAGACTGTTCACCAGACGGGCAGACAGACTAAGCAATCTAAACTCTGCCAAAAGACCTAAATCTTCCTGCCGTTCTTCCCCGGTACCAAGGGTTGTTTGATCCATTGTAAAGGTACTGTTGCCGCCTTGCATGTATTTGGGAGACATGGACTCAACCAGACGCCTGGTGGCTGTGGTTTGATACCCTGTAACCGCCTGGCCGGAAACGTTGTTGTAATCATAATATGCGGCCGCCAGCTTATATTCCCATCCATACCATGGACGATGGCTGAACCCAATTTGTCCGCCCAGCATAAACTTGTCATCCTGGCTCCACTCTGATTCTTCAAGGGGGAAATACCCCATGGTTACAAACGCTTTAAACGGATTGCTTTCAAGGGTATCTGTCACAAAATTCAGCGCCACGCCTTCAAAGCCCAGGTCACTGTCCCAGATTAAATTAGAAGACAACCAGGGATTCTCCATGATACCGCCGGTCAAAGAGATCTGAGGTAATTTCCCGCCCCATATCTCCTCTCTGGGCTTATATTTCCAGTTCACATACGCCCGGTCCAAAACAATATCTGATCTGTCATTACTTGCATCGCCCAGGGTATGGTTGGTCGACACCGGATTTCCGACACTGCCTGTGGCCACACGCATACCGGCCTCGACCTTTCCTACATTTTTCTCTGTCTGATCAATAAGATTAGCTTTCACCCCGAACCTCAGGCGGACACGCTGGCGATGCTGGTCATGGGTGGTATTAATATTATGATTTGTACCAGGATCGTTAACATCCATAATATCCGTTGCATTATCCGGGTCATACATCACAGATTCATGGCGCACCCTGATATCCCCGCCGAATTTAATTCTCTGGGCCCAGGATGATTTTTGCAGGGCAGGCATCTGTTCTTCGGTTATAATCTCCTCAAGCCGGGCCACCTCACGCTCCAGAAGAATATTTTTTTTGATTAAATCCTGGGAGCGGTATTCATAGTTCTCCTTGAGATTATTCAAATCATTGGTAACCTTTTGAGTGGCATCCTTGGACAACTGCTGCAAATACGCCTCCTGATCACCCGGAGAAGAAATAGTAATGGTCTGACCTGTTGACGTGGCTTTCTTACGATGCCTATCAAGAAAACCTGACGCTTCTTTATCATTGATGACGCCTTTTTCCTTTAACAGCTGGATCAGGGCCTCGGTGGTATCGAAACTGCCATTGGGGATTGTCTCTGCTTTGGCCATGGCAGGCAAAACAAAGACAGCCCACAGTAATCCAACTAAAAGACAGCAGATCGCAGCAGCCGGAACGATTCGAAACGATTCTTTTTTATTTTTGTTATGTTGCGTCATTTTTTTCATGTTCAGCTCTTAAAGGTTACCTTTATTTTCATTGCCCTAGGCATCTTTTCCGGCGGTGTCTCACTGATTTTAAATCCGGTAATTGCCTGTTCCACGATATTATCCACCTTTCCGTTCCCCGATGATTGAAACACCGACAAAGAAACAATGTTTCCGATATCATCCAGCCGTATTCTCAACATCATTCGATGTCTGCCCGATGGAATTTCATCACTTTCTTCCAAAATTTTATTGACCTTTTGCCGGATCTCATCCTGGAGGATCTGGGTATACCAGGAATACCGGCGAAGCAGACTGCCCCCCCCGCCGATTTTTTCGCCGTCGATCAGGGAGCGCCCCCCTTTTTTTGCCTTAAGACCAAAGCCGTCTCCCCCGCCTGAACCGTCGGCATCAAGTCCGAGATCATCGCCCACAGGGGCATCGTCTTCCCCAAGATCCTTCATGTCATCCGGCGGCTGTTCAGCAGGTTCAGGCTCAATCACCTCTTCTTGTTTTTTTATTTCAGGCTCAGGCAGTTTCTCTTTTGGTTTTGGCGGCGGCGGTTTCACCAGGGTAATCTTTTGAATCTGCCGTTTCTTTTTTCCCTGGTCCTCCTTGAGCAGCATGTTGAAAACAAAAACCGCCAGGATGACCATACAGATCACCACCACAGCGGCAACGCCTGCCGCCATGGCCCTATTTTTCGTTGTGCGGTTCATCCGTCATTTTACCAGTCGCTGGGTCACAAGCCCCAATTGTGTAATCTCAAGCCTGTTGCACAGATCCAGTACATCCATGACATTCTGGTAAAAAATCTTGGCATCCCCTTTAATGACCACCGGGAAATTGGGGTCCATAGCCTTGAGCGCCCGCAGATTGGTTTCAAGTTCCGCCATGGTTACAGGAAAGGCATCCAGATACATCTGTCCTCGATTATCAATAGTAACGGCTTTGGTTTTGGGTTTTGTCAGGCTGGGAACATCGCTTGCCTTGGGCAGATTGACCTTAATGCCCTGCACCGATGCCGTCACCGCGATGATAAACACCACCAATAAAGTCCAGGCCACATCCAGCAGCGGACTTACGTCAATATTGTCAAACTGCTGCTGGGTATACAGATTGCGTCTCATTTTTCCTCCCCGTAAGCCGCATCAACTTTCAGGCCGAATTGATCGACGAACATCCCGCTTTGGGCGGTTATGCTGCGAATCCGGCCTGTTAGAAAGTTGTAGCCAAATAGAGCCGGAATTGCGACAAGGAGCCCAAATACCGTTGTGGCAAGCGCAGATGCAACACCCGGGGCAATGGCCATAATATTGGCTTCTCCGGCTTCCGCCATGGCGGCAAAGGTATTCATAACCCCCCAGACCGTTCCCAAAAGCCCCAGAAAAGGACCGCCGGAGATACACAAAATCAAAACAATCATCCAGGCATTGAGCCGGTTCATTTCGTCATTAAGTCCCCGCTCAAGCACGGCTTTGACACTTTCCACGGCCTTGGCGGAAAGAGACGGTTTTGGCGGAGGCACCGCGTTTTCATCATCTCCATTCAGGGCATCTTGTGTACGTTTTGTCATCCCCCCCAGTTCCTTAAGGCTGGTGCACCCGGCCTTATAAATTTTGTAGAGCCCGGACCCGACAAACAGGTCTGATTGGCCTTCCAGGGCCATGGGCGCTTCAATGGCATCGTATTTTTCCATAAACGCCTTATTTCCCTTGGATGTATTCCACAAGAAAAACCCTTTCATAATCATAACCACCCAGGATGCGGCCCCCATGGCGATAAGAATACCGATGACCACCAGACCGTCCAGGGTGATATTCTGAAAAATGGTGGCCAGGTAGAAAACCGGCATACCGGACGCCGCTTCATTGACTTCCTCAAGGGCGACAACGGCAAAGTTTCCGGCCGGTCCCTGGGAGATAAATCCGGCCTTGATCCAATCTGCATTACGGGGGGCGCCGGTTATTCTCAACTCATCCATATCCCCCATGAAAGAACGATTGCCCTGAATATCCGAGCCAAAACTGAGCGGGCCGCTGAAATGGGAAGGGGCAATTCCGGTTTTCAAAGACGGCCCTGATTCTCCGTCAACATAGAGATCCATCTGTCCGGTTGCCGAAAGAACAAGGGCAACATGATGCCATTCCCCCACGGAGACGACCATGGTCGGCTCGGTCTTATATGCACTGCCCTCGGCCGTAATGCCGGCGGATAAACCGTCCGGTCCTAACCCCAGTGTCATTTCAGAGCCTTCGCCCCCCCTGGAAAACAGGACCGCATCTTCCTGGGGCTCATTTATTTTAATCCAGCAAGAGACCGTAAGCCCGGTCGAAAAGTTAAACGCAGGATTGTCGCCAAGCCGCAGAACACTGCCGGCGCCGCTGAATGTGGCCCCGTTTCCGATCACGCCGGCAAGTCCCAGGCCGCCTGTATATTCAGCTGGTTCTATCCCGTAACTGGTTGAATCCTTGGGAAGCCCTTCAAGCCCGTTAAAATGGTAAACCCCCTGGTAAAAGGTATCAAAGGTGTCGGCCGGGTCATCTGCAGCAGCGGCCTCGCCATTGCCATAATAGAGCCAGATGGCACCGGGAACCGTTCCTGCGGAAACCGCGGGGACTTTCACCCAGACCAGGGCAATCTCATCAAAGGCATCTAACATTTCAATATGATGCTTGAGCAATGTTTTGTCATCGGCGTCCACAAATCTTAAATCTTCACCGTTTTCCTTAACCTTTGTAAAATCAAAATTCCCGGAATGCAGGCGAATCAAAACAGGAAAATCCGCCAGGTTCTGTTTGATACCGCCGGCCTGGGACGCCGTATCAATGGAAATTTTTTTGCGCAGCGTCCACTGTTCATTCCACCAGGCATGCGCGCTGACCAAGGTCATGGACCATGACAGCATCACCATCAAAACCGATATTCTCACAGTTTTCCCACAAACACCGTTCACCGTTTCTTACCCTCCAGTCGTGATTTTCTCATTTATTATCTGTTATCAATAAGTTCTGGTGACATAAACGCATCAGGCATCTCCCTGATCGTTATCCTCAAACTCAGTCACCTCAACGCTGACCCATTTGGGTTCAACGCTGTAGGATTTTTTATCATCGTCTTCATCCTCTTTTTCCCCGGCAAGCGCTGCGGCCTGCTCGTTCATCATGCTGTTGTCCGCAACACTGCCGGAACCGGACAAGCCCGAAACCGAGGCAGAAGCGTCAGACGCCGGGGTAAACCCGGTGGCAACCCCTGTAACGGAAATATTCTGAACATTGAGAACTTCAAGTGCGGCAAGGGTGACATTGTTCCCTGCAATCCCTGCCTCTCCGGCATCAATAATACCGTCAGGGGCGGTTACATATACGTCGCCAAGTTCATCGGTCGACGTGGCCGTGGCACGGATTCCCGAACCCGTTGCCGGAGGATTATATTTCAACGATCTGGTGCCGTCATAATTAAGAACCGTATAGGTATCGGATGAGGCATAAGCTACGGTGGATCCCATACCGGCATTAATATTCCCGTGGTCGGACCAGATATCTATATCTCCCGAGTTAAAAGTCATGATTCTGGACTGGTTTACGTTTATATCGCCTGAGGCAAAGATTTTAATATCCCCGCCGCCCTTAGTAAAAATACCCGATGTTTTATTTGTAGACTCAAACTCACCCAAAATTGGCGGTGTTTTAACCGAAGATAACCCGACATCAATTTGCCCAGTGGCAAAGGCCAGAATATCTCCGGCCCCGCCCGAAGTATATATGGTGGAGTTCACCAGGCTGATGTTTCCTTCACCTGTTCCGTTATTATCCACAATGGGATCAATATAATCGTCACGAATCTGGGCAAGAATTCCGTCGGCAAGATCATCATTACCGTCATTTATAGCCGCCGAATAATCAATGGCGGCCTGACGAAGGGAATTGAAAAACCCGTCCATCTCCGGTTTGGTTAAATGGCGCCCCACCCCGGCAACCACCATAAGATGATTATCACCTTCAGGCAGATAGGAGTTTACCGGCGCACCGGTTCCACCTTCCGGCAGAATTTCACCAGTGGAACCAACAGACTGAATTCCTTTTGAATGCCCAAGACTTATGTTGTTGCCTGCCTGAATAATAGAAAGTCCCGGGCCTGCAATGGTAATACCCATTTTACTTTCACTGGGACCTGTGCCTGTTTTAACATCATAATAGATATCTCTTCCGGCAGTCATTGACGTAACATCATCGGTTCGCAAATTCTGACCCGTATAAGTTAAGTTGCCGATATCTCTGCCCGCAATGACAGTAGCGGATTTCGGAAGATTAAGTGAAATATCCACAAGATCATTACCGGCTTTGATAAACACTGAGGTTTTGTCATTTTCATGGACAATTCCGGTGGGGATACTGTTGACCAGTTCCCATGAACGAATACCGTCTCCGTTCCAGTTTCCATCCAGTCCCTGAGGATTCCAACCCGTGGCCGTACCATGCGTCCCGTACATAAGCTCCGGGTCAGTATCAGACATGAAAATCGTCCAGTTGTTGCTGCCCCCTAAATTCTCTCCGGTAATATCATTGCCTGAAACAAGAGTCAGGTTGCCGGTGGCAGAAGGTGCCAGATAAAGATTGCCTTCCAGGGCAATATCCCGGGCGGCGAAGAGGTTCAAAGTCCCAGGTAGCAGATGGATATTTATCCGCCCTGTATTGGACATTCCAAAACTGTTACCCGGATTTCCTCCCAGGGTAATATCTCCTTGTTCAGTTATAAGCGTTGCCGCCGTATTGGCTTCGTTATAAGTTAGATTCCATACCCCGTTTTGATCAAATTCCGAATGGGCAATGGTCGGATTAACAATTCCGGCAAGAGTTATATTGCCCTGAGCCCTAAGGTCAATCCGGGTATCAAAGGCTTCGACCACCTGTCCCTCAACCAGATTGCCGATATTCGCCAGACTCTCAAGCACCAAGGATCCGCCCTTATTGAGATAGCGGCCATTAATATCCCCTGATGCCTCTACAGTCAGCTCGCCCGTACCAAAAGTTCCAGCCTGTAAAAAAACTGATCCGCCGGCATCAATGGAGACATCCCCGCCCGCCATGGCTGCAATTCCTTGGGTCGCCTTGTGGCCTGAATTATAATCATTTTTACCGTAAGAAGCCGCCCATGCATAATCAACATCGGACCAGGATGTATAAGTCCAATGATTGTCATCTTCCCAAGTGATGTCATAATAAGTAGTGCTTGTATACCAGGCATCAGAATTCAAACTTTCCATGGTAATATCACCACCAGTGTTAATGGCTATGCTGCCACCGTTTTTATATTTACTGAAAACCATATAGCTTTCATCTTCCATCCAGTAATATCCAGTCTCTTCAATACTCGGCACCTCTCCAACCGTTCGGATTGTACCAAGGTTACTGTTGTTGTTTGCGGTTTCAAGCAGAAGATCGTTACCCACATCAAGGTTAATGTTACCGGTGGCCGTCTGGATAACACCGCTGGAAATTATGAGGTCATTTCCCGTATACCCTTTAATTATTCCGGCATACGTTCCGATGTTATAAGACATTTCGTTGGAATTCATATGATTATTGGAGGACACAGTAGCCGTCGGTGCATCGTTTATAAGGGTATCACCGGCTGAGGCGAAATTGATATCACCAGACTCAGAATAAATGTATTTACCACTGTTAATCGTTAAGGTTGCCGGATTCTGTGCACTTGTATCCACAGCAAAAATATCGGAACTTGACAACGTCGCGCCGGCCACCAGATTGATGGTTGTGCTGTCGGCAATATTATTAGAATTTAAAAGATACTGGTAGGTGTAGTCCGGCCCGTTCCAGTCTCCAATTGGTGTAACAGCATCCTGAATGTTACCTCTTATCTGCAGATCGCCTGCGGCTTTAATGGTCAGCACACCGGCGATATTATTATCTCCAAATCGCCAACTTGACAAATCAAGGTCAGACACTCTAATCATTGCGTCGTTGTATATTTCCACTTCAGGCACTATGCAGATGGCAATGTCTGAAATTCCGTCGCCATCCTGATCTTCAAGCCTTTTTTTAATATTGGCCTCATTGTCCATGAAAGCGTTGCTTTTTTTGTACCAATCTCTATTTGTAGATAAATCAGTATTTGTAATATACGAATCTTTATAACGGGCTACACTGCCGATGATCATTTTTGAGATACCGCTTAATTTATTGTTAGCCATCCTCATTTCAAGGTCCGTATTGGCATCATTTATAGCGACCCTCGCATATATCATCCCGTCAGTACCATCGTCGTCCGCTGAAAGATTGATTATGGAATTTTCTATCGCTAAGTAGCCTTTATCCGTTTCTACAACACCCGCTGCAAGGGTTACCTTTCCCCCGTCAGATCCGGATCCTGTGCCCCTGGCAAATAGAGTGGCACCGTCAAGTGTAAGATTTTTTCCCGCATACAGCTCAATAGTTCCGCCTTGTTCTGCACCGGAAGCATCAATTGCTCCGTTTACCGTAATACTTCCTTGATCAACCGATAGCTTGAATTCGTGCGCCTGGAATATATCATCCTCGTCAAGTGTCACATCTCCTTCACGCATGCGCAGCCCGATCTGTTTTGTAAAGCCGCCGTGGCTTAAAGTGCTTCCTAAGGGAGATATATCCGCCATGGCTTTGGTGTCCATTAAAAAGGTGCCGCCATCGCCACTGCTGCTGAGTCCCTGAAACACGGCGTCACCTTCTTCCAGGTTGCTTAAGGTCAGACCACCGTCAGGATTTATGACATAAATAATACCGCCATCACCGTATTCGTTCCCGGACACATCGGTTAAAGAGCCTGCCAGAGAAATGGTTGAAGCAGATTTATATACCACGCCCCCACCGCCATTACTTTCATATGTTCCGTTGCTGCCTTTTACCAGAATCTGGGCACCCTTTTTCATGTAAATTCCGTCCGTATCGCCGGTCCCTTGGGCATCCATATAGACCCGCCCGGAATTTAAATTAATACTGGTGGCATTCTCAATGCGGCGGGCCGCAAGAAACAAGCGACCGCCATTATTATCGTTTGCCTCCCAGGTATCGGAGACACTGTTATCGGCCAGTTTAATCTGCCCGTTACCGGCATCAACATAAAAATCCAAGGCTTCATATTCGTACGTTGTTCCCTGCCCATCTTCAGCCACAGCGTTCCATACATAACTGCCGGTTACCACATCCGCAGTAACTAAAAGGTCTCCATTATTGGTTGTCAGGCTACCGCTACCCAGAAATGCTAAAGATTGTGATGCATTTAGAGAAACGTTGCTGAAGCCAAGGGTGTCCACATTTCCATTCCCGACGTAAACGGTATCGGCATTCACAGTAAAACGCCCTTCAGTTACAACAGGAATCGGGTCCTCATCCTGTATCGTATCTCTGGAATTATATATTTTTGCGCGCTTTACGTTCAAAATCAGATTGGTATCATTTGAGACCGCTATGATATCCGGCGTATCTATGGAAAAAAATGCATTTGGGGCGGCCAAAGAGACTGTACCGGCCGTGCTAAATTCTGTGTTCCCGATAAGTTCAATGTTTTCCAGCGCTCCCCACGAAGACCACAACGCCTGCCTCAGTATCATACCAGAGGGTCTGTAAGCTTCAGGAGCATTTGTCACAAGCGATTTATATGCCGCGTCATCCAGAAGATAGATGGTGTCAGAAGCAAGGCTGATGGACGTTCCCGCCACCAGATTCTGAGGTCCTGTCAGACCCTGCACATTTACAGATAAAGCATTATCAGATGTAACATAGGCACCTTCGTTCAAGGCCAGGTTGCCCTGGGTGGATGTAATAGTGACATCAGCATTGTCACCGCGACCCTGAATTACCGAACCGGATTTAAGAGAAATGTCTTTTTGAGATACAAGATTCACCTGTTCAGCCGAGAGCATTGCACCATCTTCTAATGTAATGCTCTTGGTTGTGGATTCGCTGCCCAAATTAATCTTTTCGAAATTGCCCTGGGATAAACTAGTTGCATTCACATACAGCTGGTCAATCAAACTGGAATCAAGCTGACTCTTATCAGAAAATCCATTGCCGAGAAATTTACTGGACGCGCTGAGGATGACATCAGTGCCGCTCAGCGAAATACTTCCAGCAGAGAAACCACTGTTGACCGCCTGGGACGTCACCGAGGCATTAAAAACAGTCGTCGGGGAATCAATGCTAAGCTTGCCGGCATTGCCGGTGGTCAGGCTTTTTATCTGAAAATCGGTTTCACTTAATACCTGAGCACCTGAACGAACAGTGTACAAAGCACTTTGTGATGCATAGCTGCCGTTGCTATCGGCATCGTGCCCTACCACTACGCTGTAGCCTTCAACACTTTCAAGAACCGGATTCAGAAGATCAGCCTCTTCGATTCGTTCAACGATTAAGGCGCCGCCAAGAAATGCATAGCTGTCAGGTACAATTGTATAATATCCTGCCGAAATAACATCATTGCCTTCCAGATAGACGGCTTCTCCGGGAAGGTCGCCTAAAACATTGGGAATGATCACAAAGGTATCTGCCATTTCCAACGGATCGTATGATCCCTGAAGCCCGGGCATGACAGTATACCCGAAAACCACTCCGTTTCCGTCAAGGTTGATTTTCGAACCTGCCCTGGCAATCACTTCAAGACCGTTTATGTCAACGGACTTTCCCGGCAGGTCTGTGGTGATAATATCACCGTAAATGGATTTATCTTCAGCTTTGTTGCTCCAATTGCCCGTCCACTTGAGATTGGTTTCATCCACAATGCCATAATTCACCGCAACTGAACTTCCGGCCACAGACAATTCACTGCCCGATCCAAGATAAACGCGACCGTCGAGTATATCATCACCGGCGTTTTCCCCATTGGCTGATAAGATAATTTGGCCGTTTGGCGCTGCAAGCCGTCCATTATGAAAAATATTTCGGCCATCGACCGTCAGACGTCCCATGGCGGAATAAATGGGATCCAACCGAACGGTTCCCGATCGTTCCGTGAAGATATCGCCATCTGCATGAAGTGTGAACCAGGCATCGGTTGTCGTGTAGGTTCGGGCGGAAACCAGCGTTAAATCACCGGAAGTAGAAAATGATCCTCCCCAGGTCGCGGTCATTGCCTCCGGTGTATAATAGGTGTCGGAAAGCCGGATATCACTTCCTGCATTCAAACGAACATGGGAAAATCCATCGGTAATGACATCGCCACTTATATCAATAAAATCGGCATTAAAAGTCAATTCGGCATCAAAGAAGTCAAGATGATCGGTTGAATCTGGGTAATATGTATTTTTGATTTGAATCCAGGGACTGTTTAAAACGATATCATTATCGGCCTTGATGGAAATAACAGGGGCATCAATAAGCAGTTTTCGGGCCATGTTTATGGTTTTAGACCTGGTAAAATCCACAGATGTTCCGCTTTTCAAGACCAGGCGGTCAAAGCCGTTTCCACCCAGAGATTCCAAAAAAGAATCAAGAATTATCTCTCCTCGATTCTCAATACTGAATTGTGCGCCCCTTAAGGAAGCCAGGTATTTCTTGCCTAAAAAATCGCCGTCAATACGGGTTTGTCCCATATCGTTTTCCTGGACTTCATATGTCAGCCTGATACTACCCGGTTCGCCGGCACCAATATATGCAGTCAATTCGCCGTAGCGGTTACCTGATTTGTATAGCGTAATCGGAGTACTTCCCGATACATTGGCCTCAGCACCGCTCTCCATGACCAGAGTACCCTGGGAGGAGAATGAAATTTTTCCACCGTTTTCATTGCCCAACAGTTCAGTATCGTACAAAAGCTCCCCGGTATTACGATTATACCCCATAGCGTTGAATCGAGCGTCACCGTTGATATGAAGGGCCAGGGTGTTTTTCAAAGCATCAATGCTGATGGTTCCGGCAAGCGCTGTAAACGTTCCTGAAATATCTACACCCTGTCCATTTAAGGCAATATTTCCACCCGGGGCAACCGTTACAGAAACACCCTTTTCAGTATATAAAGTACCGTTCAGATTTTTCGCAGAATCTTTTAGCAGATAATTGCCGAAATCCGAGACCCCGGCTGCCAAAGAAATTGAAGAATCCCCGATATCCTGTAAATTTCTGTTAACTTCGATTATTTCTCCTCGTCCCGCCACTGCTGTTTTTATCAATGACGGCGCCAATGTTACGCCTTGTTGGACCACAAGGTCATAACCGGAGAAGATAGATAAATTTGAAATCCCGGAAGCATCAAAGGTATTTTCTTCAAGTATCAGTTTACCGGCCAGACTGTCCGGTAGCTTAGAGTGGAAAGCATAGCCAGAAACCGGAGCACCATGACCGCCATTCACGATTTTAACAGACAAAGCAGATAGACTTACCTTGCCACCGTTTTTACTCTCCATGGACTTTCCAGTTACGGTTCCGTCCAAGATTATAGCGGCACCTTTAATGGTCAGGGATCCGGCATTTCCGGCATCCAAAAGAGCTGCATTTTCGCTCAAGTGATACCCGCCGTCCATGTTCAATCCGGCTCCAGAAAGTACAACAACCCCTTCACCGTCTACGGTGTTATCTTTGATACTGATATTTCCGCCCCGGGTTAATACAACCCGGTCTCGATTTTCATCCTGGTTTTCAAAGACCTTTTCTCCGGAAACGTCTATCAGGCTCCCGTCTAACAACTCAATACGCTCCGGACCGACATCAATAAAATCTGGATTAAGTTCAAGCCCCTGAAGGTACCTTGAAGTCAGGTTACCGGCGAGTTCGAAGTTTACGGTCCCGGCATGAACACTGATGTCGCCGTTATGGATAATACGTCGTGCCCTTGCTGAAAAACTCCCGCCTGGAACCAGAGAGATTGTGGTGTTTTCCTGAATAGTGATGCTTTCAACTGCATATAAATAAACATGCCCCAATCCGGAATTGCTTAACAGATCGTCTGACAGCCAAGTCTCTTTGTTTCGATCCGGGTCGGCGGCTAAGGATGGCGTACTGTCCATAATAACAATCTTTTGGACCAGTGGATCCCTTTGATAAAACGGACCATATTGGTCATCGTAGCCAATCGTTAATGTTCCTGCATCAGGAATAGTGGTCTGGGCTGTTTTTATATACCCAAGGTCATCAATAAGCTCAGAACTATTGACCTGATATCGTCCAATTGTCGTCCCCGCGCTTAACGCCCCCTCAAAAACAACCTGTCCGCCCTGAATATCAACTGAGCCTGCATCTGCACCCACCATGTATCCAGGCATATAATAGGCATAATCTATATTATTGGGTTGGCCGTCATTATCCGGATTGATGATATCAACATATTCAATGTAGCCTGGTGCCTGTGAAATATCATATTCGTCCCCGTCCGATGAAACCAGAACCGTGGTTTGGATATAACCGGGTAGATACTCTGTACCGCCGCCGGAAACATCAATCCGTGCCCCTTGATTGATTATAACTGTTCCTGATCCGGCCATAAGCGACAGCCGCCCGCCGGTGGCGCTTTGTTCCTTCGGTGTTAAAGTTAAATTTTCCAGATGGGAACTTAAGTTACCAACCCCAGCCCCCTCCCTGAGCAGTGCAAAAATCGTTTTTCCCTGAAGGAACCCACCAGCTTGAATCTGCTCATCTCGAAGCTCCTCAGAATTCAACTGGGCCGAGAATACTTGGTCAATTGCGTCCCGCACCTGCAAGGATCCGCTTAAATCCACCACAGCACCTGAACCGATATTAATTATTCCACCATCCCCTGCATTAACAGTCAGATCTCCTGATGGATATTTGATTGTTCCATTGAGACGAACGTTTATTGGTGAACTTAACTGCAGGCTGTCTGTGGCACTATCTGAAATATTTTTGCTGGAAGTGATGGTTGAAATTTTAAAGCTCCTACCGTTGAAAGGCGTATCAGTAGCAACTTCATCACCTTCCATAATCGACAAATCAATCTCACTTTCGGCACCAGTAGTAATAGTTGCCAACTTTTGTTGGGAAGCGTCTTGATTGTCGGTAGCAGCTACAAGCTCGATGCGACTGCCCCGCTGCACAGTTGACAAGGCTCTGATCTTACCCTCGTGGCGAATCATCTTACCGTATATGCCGATTTCTCCCACATCAGCATAAATTCTACCGTCCTTATTGTTAACCGCGGTTCCGGAATAATCGGAAACTACCACATTATTTTCGGTTTTAGCTTGTGCGGTTTCTCCTTCTGTGACTTCAAATTCAGTCGCAGCACCCAAGAGGACCTCACCACCGTCGGCAGAAATCGTCCCGCCGTTTTCCACATTTCCGCCGACCAGCATAATCCGGCCTGCAGATGTCGATGTCAGATCCCCGTAATTGGCCACATCCCCGGGCGTATAGCCGTCCGCCTTATAATTCCAGTTATTATTTAAATAATCGTCATCGGTGATATCAAGGGAGCTTGCCACCAGCGATCTTAAATTCACTTTTGCAGTTTTCCCAAAAAGAACCCCGTTGGTGTTAACCAGGTAAACATTGCCGTCTGCATTCAGGGTGCCGAATATTTTTGAGGCATTGCTGCTGCCGATCCTGTTCAAGGTAGTCCCTGCAGTGCCGTTTTTAAAATATACCGTTGAAGCCGACCCAATATCAAAAGTGTTCCATGCTACAATCGCTTTGTCTGACTCCTGATTTACCTGTAAATAGTGGGCTGTTTCATCGGAGGAAATACTTCCGGAACCATTTGTAAACGCCCCCCCCGAAGGAAGTGCGGTTGAGGACGGGGCCGTTACTGAGGACGCGCCGATCACAAACGCCCTGGCCCAGCCCCATGCCGGAAAAAAGGTTAAATGGGTACATAGAAAAAGCAACACGGCTGCCAAAACATTAGATTTAAACCGGGCTTTCATTGTCTTCTTTCCTTATTCTTTTTAAGCTAAATTACAATTTAGTCTAAAATCGCCATTTGACCTGAAAATAAATCTGCTGGTCATAGGCTTGGGTATCATCGGTATCTTTGAGGGCTATGCCCCAGTCCATTTTATATTCAATCATTTTTTTCCAGTTTCCCTGCACCCCAAGACCTGTTCCGTGAATGAACGTGTTTCTGAACTGGCCTTCCAGGGAATCATGCAAAGAAAGATATGCGAAATCATAAAACAGGTAAGGGATCAATGTCAGTTTAGGTATCAGGTTGGGGGCAAACACCTCAAGGGTGCCATGAAGTGCGTTATCCGCCATCACTTCAGACTCCATGTAACCCCTGACACTATTGACCCCTCCGGCAGCGTATTGTTCATTATTGATCAACGGCTGGCCGGTGAACTGTCCGTCCAGACGGCCGAACAAAGAGCAGTCCCAGGGCAGTTCCTGGCGTCGTTCCGCCCCTGCCGTCACATAAAGGTAGTTGCCGGTGGACATGTACCGCTTGTTGGCAAACTCCTCTTTATCGTTGCCGCAAAAATCCCGAATCAGAAAGTTAATGCCTAAGCTGAACTGTGTTGTACCGGACGTGTCTGACTCATATCCGCTGTACGCAATACTGAAAGGCAGATACTGAATCGGGGTTTCAACCCCAAGGGAGTCTTCATTAAAATCCTTGAAATCAAATCCACCCGCTATATTGTGTTCATACCGGCCAATACCATCCAAGGGCACCATATAGCGGAATCCTGCCATCTGCCCGTTGCCGATGACGTCAAAGCCCTCGCCGGAGGCCGTCTCACTGTCTGATTTAATGTAGTACCCCACCATCAGATGATCTATATTAAAAATGGAAGGCATGGAATAGGATAGGGAAAACATCCTGACCTCACTGGTATCTTCGGGAGAGGTCTGGAATTGAAGGCTTACAGCGTGCCCCCGCTGCCACAGGTTGTCATAGCTGATCATGCCATTGAGCCGCAGGTCGGTGGTGGAATGGGTTGAGCGGTTGTTGAGCTCCAAAAAACCGTGAAGGGGAAGACTGTCCTCCACGTTAAGTTCAACATCAATGGTGCCCAGTTCCCGGCCCGGTATCAGAAGCGGGGAAACCTTCAAGTCCTGGTTCTGATTCACCCGGGCAAGCTCCTTTCGAATTCTGGGCAGATAAAGAATTTCGCCGGGGCTGATCCCGGACAGATATCGATCCAAATACGCATGGGTAAAATATTTATTTCCTTTCACCCGTACCCGTTTAATTCGGCTTTCAATGACCTGGAACTTCACGACACCGTCACTGACCGTCTGTTCGGGAATATTCACCAGAACGGTGGGATATCCAAGGGAATGGTACAATTTTTCAAGGGCATCCCTTGCGGCCTCAACATCCCCGGCTGTTTTCCCCTGTCCCATATAGTCCTTGATTCCCATGGTCAAAACTTCTTTTTCCAGCACTGAATTGCCTTCAATATAAAAGGAGTTAATATCAAAGGTCAGTTCCCGGTTCTGTTTTTCCGATGCCTGAACGGGCTTGGGACATGCGGCAAGCAGCATGACGGCAAGAAACCATAACAATGGTATTATATACGCCGAGAACCCGTCTTCCCGGCAAAAGATACGTGTCATCAACTGTCAGCTTCAGCAGGTTTTAAATTCATCATCTGTTTCAATTCAGGTAAAAGAGCCGTGGCATCCTTAAAACCACTTATTTTACGAACAACCTTTCCCGCCTCATCCAAGAGTACGATCATGGGAAATCCGTCCTGTTTGTACAATTCCTGGAGACTATCGTCCTTGTCCGAATTGGCCCTAACCCAGACAAAATCATCCTTTAAGAGCTTTATCCGTGGATCCTCAAAGGTCGTGTCGAACATTTTGTGACACCAGTGACACCAGTCTGCATAGAGAAACAGCACTTCCCTTTTTTTATTTTTCATTGCAGTAAACTGGCCTTCATCATGGCCGGAAATCCATGGGATATTCATATCATCAAAAAAGGAGGCTTTTTTTAAGGAAAGCACCTCAAGGGTTAAAATAAAGGTTTTGCCTGCCAGGGGGTGATTGAAATCAACCGTAAACCGATTTGTTTCAACGTCAATAATAACGCCCTGCGTTTTCGCTACGGTAAATATAGCCCCTTTTACCGGTTTAAGACGAATCGTAATCCCCTCCTTGTCAACCTTGACGGTTGTTACCCCAAATGATGCCTTGTCAGTGTAACCATTTTCAGCCAGATGCTTCAATTTAATCTGACCACCTTCAACGTTCATAACCTTTGATTTATAATAGGGAGTGGTCCTAACAAGCGCCCCTTTGACCGGTTTTTTACCGAACTTCGTTTGGTAGTCCTCCGCGCTAATTTCAGATATTAGCGGTGTAGTATATGTGCTGGGGAATATTTTTATTTTATCTTTGCTGCGTTCACCGAAAGCTTGTTCCGGGGGAATGGTTTTAACCTGGTACCCGCCTTGTTTCATTCCAATAACCGCTTTACCCAGCCCAGGCACCCTGGTTTTTTCTCCCGCGACAATTTCCATAACAGCCGGGGTATCTCCGGAAACGACCTCACCGTCCATCTGCGCCTTACAGCTGACTGTCACAAGATCTCGTTCCTGGACGGTGTCCGGTATCTCATCCATATAGATATTGACGCTTTTTTTTCCTGATTTTTTAGCCTCTTCAATTGCCTGTTGAATTCTTTTGTTAAATGACTGGACCTTTTCGTCGGTCACATCGAGAGTAGACGCCTTTTTTGATCCCACATCATGATATTTCAAGTTTCCTTCATGGGATGCCGCCGAAACAAAGCCGTTTCCAGAAAAAAAAACTACAGACCAGATGCAATGGAGCAGGACCATCAGAGCCATATGCCCAGTCCCGTTAAGAGATAAGCCGTTTTTTAAAGAGTGCATCATTCCTCCTCTATTTTCTTTTCCAGCTGGATTCCGCCCTCCCCGGCAGGCACATCATCATAGGCAATGGCCCGGCATTTCAACGGATAGCCGCCAAACGGATCTCCAAAATCCACGACAAAGGCGTCATCCGTTATCTCGGCCACCCGTCCCACAGCACCGGTGTCGCTTCTGACCAAGGTTCCAACACAGGTATCTATTATTGAAGTAAAAGTAGTTTCATCGGTCTTTGAGTGCATTGGCCCCCAAGGGCTGTCCATGGGCCTGCTATAATCCAGCAGTTTTAAAGTGACTTTCCGGGAATCGATACCCACAATTTCTGCATAGGCGATATCTTTGTCATAAAGCTGATCCCCGATTTTTGGTTCTTTTTTCAGATCACGACGATAAATATCTATGTTAACCGTCCGAAACCGTGAAACAGTGAGTTCTTTCTCAATGTGTGTGAACCGTAATGTGTTTTTCATTGTCCCGGGGATCTCTCCATGAAGCGTAATGTCATGATACTTTCCTGTAGTTTTGCCCACAAAAGCATGGGCAAGGTAGTTGACAAGGGCTATCCTGAGTGAATTAACCCCTTGTGGGTTATAACCAGGCAAATTTTCACCGGCAACAACTGGAATCGGCTTGTAATCATCCCTGTCAATAAAAACCCGGGCCTTTTTTTCATCATTGTTCTCTGCGACAGTTTTCATGGTGGTATCCACAATACCCTTTCCTTCTATCCTGCAGACGTAGTCAATTTTAACCGTCTGTCCAGACAATATAGGTGGTGTCGGTTTCAGCGCAGCGCAGCCAGATCCCAGAAAAAAGGCTGCCATTACAGCAACCATGGTTAGATGTGGTCTCATAATTCAGTCTCTGTTATAAATTTGACCGGGCGGAATAACCGGGCCGGACGTTCAATTTGCACTCTGACTAATTGCGCTCAATAATAACGGTATTAGCTAAGTGGTCTGGTTCAAATATCATTTTTTTTTTAACATACTGTGAGGCGTGCTTTAGTGTAATTTTAAAATTCGGTTAGTCGTCTGTTTGCCGATATTTTTTAAAAAAAGGGCGGGTCCGATTGCCCGGACCCGCCCATACGCTAACGCCAAATCTGTAATAATAATATTGCTATATCACCTGCTATTTAGAAGGTAGGCAGAGTAAAATCATCGGCTTTATTCAAGGGAACAGCACCCTGGGCAGCCCAGAAATCTTCTTTACCCGCTTCTGCGATATTGGCATCATCTTCGGCAAAAGTCTTCAATGCACCAATGAGGTCCAGTACAGAGTCAGAGTTGTTCACATCGTCATAGTACATCCACTGGGCTGACCAGAAAGAGTACTGACCATGTTTAATGTTGGTACTGTTGCCTTCCACACCCTGGTAGGTCAGGCGTCTTACGCCGTCACATTTTGAATCGCCGGCATTATCCGCAAGGGTTTTTCCGCATTTATCAGAATCGGCATAACCAATGGCACCATACTGTTTGGTACCGGTATAATCGTATCCAATACATTTGACGGCGTCGGAGGAGCCTTTGTTAAAGTAAATAGCGGGCTGTCTGCCATTCGAAACAAGCGGATGTGTGTAGACTCTCTGGCTTGTTACCACAACACTGTCTTTACGCATAACAGCGGCATTCAAAGTTGCAGCGGTACCGGAACCGGCATGGCGCAGACAAAGAACCACAGGCGCATCACTCCCTTCTACAAAGCTGCTCCAGTTGGCAACTTTACCACTGAACAGAGAAACGGCCATCATGCGAGACAGGTTGTCCACAGGGACATTCGCGTTTGCAAAAAAAGCAAAGGGTACGATGATCGGCCGCATATTGGTCAGACCAGCATCCACAGGATTTTTCACATCAGTTGGATAAACAATGGATCTTGTCTCAACGTCACCGCCATTGGGTCCTAACAGTGCACCCGTGGAGGTCTGCTGAAAGGTTGTTGCAGCAACATCTGAGGCGCCAATGGTCACAGGTTCGCAAGACAGGCCGTTGACCACAGGACCGCCGGCAGCAAGGAAGTCAGTCTGGGCAAGATCAATCATGCGGCGGTAGCCGTACGCTCCAACGGTTGCCTCGCATTCGTCAGCAAAATCCCCGTCGGCCATAACAGCACGTATACCATCATAGGATGCGTTGGTGGTGTAACGAATGACAACAGTGTCCCCGCCCATGCCATTATCTGTGGTACCGGAAATGGCAGCATTGCCTTCAACAGTTGTACCGGCGCAAACCGCAATCCCGCTGTCACGGTCTTCCAGCTCGGAAGTGGCGGTGTAAATATTTGTGCAGCCCTGATCTTCAAGAAACACAGGTGCGGCAGCAGTCCAGAATTTATACTGTGCAGAGGCACCGTAAATATTGACTTCAATCTGTTCGGCCTGGGCACCGGCACCCATAAGAAGAACAGCGCTCCCAACCACAAGACCTTTCATGATTTTTTTAAACATTATTTCTATCCTTTACTTTTATTGATTAAAAAACTCTACGAAATAACAGTTAGCGTCTTCTGCGGATACCGGCAACGCCCAGAAGGCCAAGTCCAAGGAGCGTAATAGAACCAGGAACAGGTACGGGACTAGGCCCGGAAGTAGGATTCAGCACAACAGAGCCGTTACCATTAATCCGGATGACAGCATCATTCACTGATGAGGTAACCCATTCAGACCAGTCAGCATTATAACCGGCTTTGTACAGGTAGAGATCCACATAGTCGTCGGAAAGAGCGGCTTCTCCATCTGTATAATCCGCATTAAATCCAGCATAACCTCCGGCAGGAGTTTGGCCATCGTAATTGAATATGGAGTTATAAGTAGTTGTGGATTTATTGCCGAATTCATCGGCCGGCACAAGTCTGGCCGTTGACTTGTTCGGGGTTGCAGAGTCAATAAGAGCGCCAGCATAAGTGTCGGAGGCGCCTATAAAAGAGTCTATTCCGTTTTCACGAACTTCTGAAGGCACAGTTGCAACAGAAGTTGTGATGAAACCGGTATAGGTATTGACATCTGCGCCAAAGACTGCGGCACTCAATTGGTCGAAAGAACCAATAGCGTTGTAATCACCCAGGCTTATGGAACCTTCCCCAAAAAGCTCAACATTCTGAGCGGTGAAATCCTGAAATACACTACCAAGATCAAAGGCCACCTCGTTATCGTTGGCATTATAGACAACCAATGTAAGGTGATCGGTTGAAAACGCCTGGGCGGAACTTGCTGCGGCAAACACCATGAAAGCCGTAAAAACAACAGATAACAACTTCTTCATTTTCATCTCCTAAATTAAAAAAATTAAAAAAAATTTTTAAAATTTGGCAGTCCGGCTGTCTTGCTCTGCCTTCTTTAATTTTTGTTTATGGACGATGGGTCTTAATGCCCGGCTTCATCCCTGTTAAAATTTAAAGACAGATCCAAGATCCTGATGACTTTCCGGCCCCCGGTCACCCGGGGTGTGGCTTTTCAAACTTTAGATTCTTTATACGCGTTAATTTTTAGTGGATTTTTAGTGAATATTTAGAAAAACAATAAATGAACTATTTTATTTTTTCTGCCCGGACTTTCATCACAAAGACCAGTCCAATCCCCATGGGGACGGCCTGAATACATAGGAAATAAACCAGCTGGGAAATGGTTTCCGCCCATTGCATATGAAAGGCCGCAATCCACGTATTGCAGATACGGATGGCGATCTGAAGCAGTGTCAGCACGAAAACCCCACAGGCAAACCAGCGCAGCCGGATGGTTAGCTTAACATTTTTAACAGCAAGCAAAAGCCCCGTCATGGTGACGAGGCTGAATGACTGGTAATAAAACTCATGGCCAAGGGGTATCACTATTTTATAGGAGGCTGCGGAGAACACCTTTTCAACAAAACCGTCCACCATACATTGATACGCACGGTTCAGCGGCAACCAGAGAAGAAACGGCACCAAGGAGAAGGCAAGAAATCGTAGCAAAAACCGGATCGGCCTGTCCAAAAAGAGAGGATCGGAGACCTTGCGGCACCAGAACAGGCATAACAACACGACCGTGGAAAGCATGCCCAGTTGCCCCAGGTAGATATGAAAGATTTCGAATAGATTCGGGTAAAACTGGCCCATCATGGTGATCGCACCAATTCTGACACTGTTAAGCCCTGAAATCCATACAACGCCGACGGCGATGCCGGTCAGTTTCTGGATTCTGCCGGCCGGAAACGCCAGTACAAAAGCACTGAAAAGAGCAATCAGATGAACGGCCGAACATTCGGAAATAACATTGACGGCGAAATCGTCCAGACGGATATTCGTTCCCCGGACCACGGGCGCCGTTCCCATCACCCGCATGAAAACGGCGGAAAGGTTCGCCGTCAAACGGTTGAGCGGACCATACCAGGCTTCGGGGACAAGGCTTGCGGGAATAAATATAAGGGCGGTAAAAATCAGAAAAGTCCATATGAACGTGTGCAACTGTTTTTGAGCCGACAATAGACTTTGCTGGGATGTATTGGCCGTATCCCGGGCCGCCCGCCTGTTTAATTTTACTCGTTTTCCGCTCATATACTAAACACAAGAATTGTGCTTGGAAATTTTTAACACAAACAGTTTATCAATTTTCATTCCTGGGAATCTGGATTGGAATCACCCTTTTTTATTCAGGACAAAACCCAAAAATTTATCCGGCGGCAAAAGAGAGACTGCTTTTTCAATGTCCGCCTTGGGCGTTACCCGGGCTTCAACCACCATGATGATGCCGTCCATCATGGGGGCCATGGAAATGGCCTCGGAACGTTCCAAAATCGGGGGGGCATCAAAAAACACATACCGGTCGGAATACCGTTGCCCCATCTCTGTCACGAGCGCTTCCATGGCTTCTGAAGAGAGAATTTCAGTGGAATTGCCCACGGTCTCGTCTCCGGAGATCAGGGTCAATTTGTCTATCCCCGGCCAGATAATCAGATCGTTTAAGGGAACGCCGTGGAGAAAATAATCGATAAGGCTCTGGTCATTTTCAATCCCCAGGTATTTATGGATATCCTGACCCTTAAAATCGCAGTCCACGAGCAGTACTGTCTGCTTGAATTCCCGGGCGAAAATAAACCCCATGTTGATGCTGGTGATGGTTTTGCCCTCATTTTTATTCGGGCTTGTAATCATCAGGGTATTCAACTTTTTCTTTTTGGCCTGCTGCTGAATCCGGGTCCTTAAAATCTTATAATATTCAACTTCGGGCGCGTCGGGGTTGATGCAGATCCCCCGGTTTCTCAAAACAATGTCCGGGTCAATACGATATTCCCTGGATTTTTTGTATACCGGCGCGTCAAAGGACAACGGGGCGATCCTGTCCTGGAGGTGGCTTTTTTCCATTACTGCGTCCTGGGTCATTTTTCGATTACTCCTTTACCTTAAAGAAACTTGCGTCCGAATTTGGCCTGAAAACGGCCAGGTCCATGACAAAGTGATCAAATAAAAAGACGGCTAGAATAACCGTAGAGACCATACCGGTAACCATTGCCACGCGCCTTAGATTCTTGTTTCGCCGGTCCTGTCTGGTGACAATAATCGGAATTTCCACCAGGAGCGGGGACCCAATGGATCTTGAAAGGGTTTCCCCGTTACTGAACGAAGAATCTGAAAATTCCATCAGGGCAGCCAGGGCAACACCAGCCCCTACGCCGAGAACAATCCCAATGAGGACAATGGCGATCCGGTTGGGTTTAAAGGGTTTTTCAGGCAGCCTTGCCGGTTCCACCAAAGTAAACCGCTCGCCTTTCTGTTCGGATTCCAGTTCCCGGGCGACTTTGGCTTCCATCATTTTTGCCTGGAGATCCGTATGTTTCATGTACAGATTGTTTCTTTCGGCCACAAGGGCATTGTATTTTTCCTCAACACCCGGGGTCATGGCAAGACGCAGCCGGCAATCCTCGGCCTGTTTTTCCATCTCCTCTATTTTTTTAAGGGTGGATGCGATATCTGACCGGGTACCGGCCAGGCGGGAGGCAAGGGTAACGTAGGCAGGATTTTTCTGTTTTTCCGTATTCTCCTTCCTTGACTCGTTTACTTTCAAGGTCAGGTTTTCAATTTCCTGTTTGGTTTTGATCACATCCGGATACAGGTCTGAAAATTCGGTCTTTAAATTGACCAGCTCTATTTTAAGCGCTTCAAGCCGTCTTTGATCCTGATATTTCTGTTCTTTTTGAAGCTCCGTATCTTCCATGAAAACCGGCGTGTTGTTCAACTGTTCCTGCAGCTCTTCTCTTTTTTCCTTGAGGTTGCGCAACGCTTCTTTTGTGTACTCGCTCTCTCTTTCTATGCGGTCCAGGGTCTGCTGGTTCAGGTGGAACAGTTCGGGAAGCGACTCGACGTTTTCTTTCTTGAATATCGCCATTTTCTTTTCAAGCTCGGAAATCTGCGCTTTAACCTTGTCGCTTTCCACTAAAAGAAAATCATAGGCCGAAGAGGACTGTTCCTTCCTTACTTTCAAATCTTCCTGCAGGAACAAAGAGGTGATGGTATTGGCCACCTTCTGCACTTTTGTCGGATTCTTGCCCTGATAGGAAAGATTGAATGCAATGGTTGCCGTCGCCGTTCTTCCGGACGTTCGGTCCGCTATTTCCACATTCACGGGAACCAGCTTGATATCGTCCTTCATGATTTCAATGATCTCATCCGTGGTCTTTTTTTCCTTTAGATCCGAATAAAGTCCAAATTCTTCGATCAGTTCGAGAAGACGCGTTGAGGTCAAAATCCGTGCATGGATACTCTGCATCCGTTCTTCGGCAAATGTGGTAATGGAGGACGTGACATATTCCGCCGGAATTTCCCTTTTTTCGATCAACAAGGTGGCCTTGGATTGATATACAGGGGGCAGTAGCAGCGCTACGCAAACCGAAATGATTGCAATGACTAAAAACGGCAGAAGATAGGCAGCTCTTCTATATTTTAGAATAGCAATGGCATCTTCCAGTGAAAAAGCATTTCCTTCCATTTGTGCTCCTTGGTCAATTAAACCTGTTTTACGAATGTGATCTTAACTTAATTAATTGAGCCCTTCTTCATACTGCTTAACGATTTTCCTGGCATCGTCCGCACCGGGAAAGTCCATATTCTCGGCCAACGCAGATTCAAGGTGGGTCACAGCCTCCTGGTGTCTTCCCTGTTTTTCCAGAACCATGCCCATGTGATAATTGACGATATAATGATCCGGCCGTTGCGCAAGGGCCATTTTAAGCTCATGATGGGCCAAATCAAAATTTCCCATTTTATAATAAATCCATCCAAGGGTATCCCTTACCTCCCCGGCACTACCGCTCAGGCTCACGGCTTTTTGGGCATATGTCATGGCTTCGGAAAGATCTCCCTCCTGGCCGGCCAGATATTCGGATGTGATGTAGGCATAATCATTGGCCGCAGACCACAGGGAAGGGATGGCATCAAAGGCATGCTTAAACACCGTCGCGGCGGCCTGGTAATCTTTATCTCTTTTATGGATCATGCCCAAAAGCATCCAGGCTTCTTTGTTTTTCTCGTTCTGCCTGATGGCGGACTCAAGTTTTGCAACCGCACTCTCTTTTTTCCCCTGGGTCAGATAAAGTTGTGCCAGGTTTTCGTATGGTTTCTGCCATTCAGGAGCAATCTCAATCGCCTTTTCAAAATCAGTTTCTGCTTTATCATACTTTTTAGTTACAAAATGAATACCGCCCAGCAGATTCCAGCTAAAGGCTTCTTTTGGATTTTTCCCAAGCCGTTTTTCACATAAAGCGATGGCGGCGGCCACATCGTTCTTTTTCACATACAGCTGCGACAACTGGGAGACCAGCATGGCGGCGTCCGGAAATTTTTCATACCCGGCCTTGAGTTCCGAAAGCGCTTTATCATCTTCATTGCGTTTGAGATAAACATTGGCTGTCTTGATATATCCGGCAGGAGAATCCTTGTGAACGGTTTTGACCTGTTCATATTGCGCCAGTGCTTTGTCGTACTCTTTGGTGCCGGTGTAAAAATCCCCTAAACTAATGAGCGCATTGATGTTGTCCGGCGCCAGATCTACGATTTGTTTAAGATACTCTTCAGCTTTTGCCGGGTCCTTTTCCACCATCTTCATCCGGGCCAGGGCCATGAGGATTTTATCGGATTTCGGATTTGCTTTAAGGCCTTTTTCAAGCACATCCAATGCCAGCATGGGTTCTTTGTTTATAAGGTGTGCCTGGGCCAGCTTCAAATGACCCTGAACAATATCCGGTTTTTCCGTTACAACCACCCTGAATTCGGATATGGCATTGAGTCCATCTCTTCTGTTCAGGTAAAAGTTGCCTTTCATGCCGTGGGCTTCGACGTTATTGTGATCTTCTGCCAGGACTTCATCCACCAGTTTTTCAGCATCGTCCGGCAGGGCTTTGGCCAGCATCAGTTTGGCCAGGCTCATCTTGGTCCTGATAATACCCGGATGGCCTGGATCTTTGTTTAATTCCAGGCTCTCTTTTAATAGCTGCTCAGACTCAGCCAACCGTCCGGTGTTGGTATATATCTGTGCCAGAAAAAGCCGGAAATCAAAATTTTCTGGGCTGTCGTTAATCACTTTTTTTAGCATGGTTTCCGCCTTTTCCGGCTGTTTTGCGCCCAGCCAGAAATTGACAATCGGCATCACAACCGAATCCTGGGCATCAGAGGCATCCACCACGCCGTTGAGATAGGATTCAGCCTTGGGCTCATCTTTTTGCACCAGATAATATTGGGCCAACGCCAGTCTAAGCTTTATTTGATCCGGCTCAAGATCAATGGCTTTTTTAAGATACCCTTCTGCCGCATCAAATTGTTCATCCCTGACGGCAGCCTTGTAAAGCCTGAGCAGGAGGGGAACATTCTCCGGGTTTTCCTCCAGCCCCTGGGCCAAAAAAGTTTTTGCCCCGCGCCAGTCTTTATCCTTTTCGGACAGAGACGCCATCATCATATATATCTCGGGTCGGGTCAGATTTTCGGCCAGCATGCCGGACAAAATAGCTTTGCCCTCGTCATATGCATTGTTGACAAAATGAATAGAGGCCATCAACAGCCGTCCATCCACATGCTTGGGATCTTTTTCAAGAACATGCGCCGCATATTCTTCGGCTTTAAGTTTCGCCTTGGCCCCGAGCAGAAGGCGGCCGAGTTCGACCTCGGCCTGGAGATTGGAAGGATCGAGCCGCAGGGTTTTGTCAAACATCTGGTAGGCCCGTTGAAAATTTTTTCTTTCAATTTCGATTTGACCGAGCATAAAAAAGGCCTCTGCATATTCAGGGTCAATCTGAACGGCATTTTTAAATTCCAGCTCCGCATTGACATATTCTTTTTTTTCCATCAAGGCTTTACCTTTATTTAAAAAGGCCACCTTTTTGTCATCCGGGCTGCCGCACCCGGCAACCAGGAATGAAATCAAAACAAGAACACTAATTAGTGGATACGTTCGTTTGTTCATACCTTAGTCCTTTCCTTTACTACATCGTTACGGCTTCTGATATTCAGTAGTTTTTAGAAAAATTTATCCAGTTCCGGTTAATTTAAGAGGCAAAGACCTCTCAATAGAAAAACAGCCCTTTAGATATGATTTTAATATGTTTGGTTGATTAATCTAAAATGTGAAGTTGATTAGACGTCGCCATGCCTTTACACAAGTCATATGATGCAACTTAAAAGGAACTAGTTTTTTAACAAACCACAACATGAGCAGAAGAGTAAAAGAACAGTAATAGATATCCAATTTGGCGCAGGGCTGGACAGCCCTGCGTTTTGATTTTCATCACAGGGAAACATCAAGCAAACCCCTCTCTCAAATTTCTAACAATTCCTTTAAAAATTTCTAATTTCCAGATCATTTTCGACTCACATAAAAATGATACCCACTTACAAGTCTTCAGTATAAAGCCAAACTCCGGGTGACCGGGGGACGGAAAGCTTTAGGGGTCTTAACCGAAGGGTTCTTGCTTGAATCTTTAAGACGGCCGGCTGCCTGGGACCAGATCATTATAGAAACTGGATTTTAAATTTTTAAGGAGAAGAAAGTGAAACGGTTATTATTAGTATTGGCAGCTGTTTTTCTAATTGCCGGCAGCGCCCAGGCAGACATTGTTGCAAATTGGGACATGTATGGAGAACCAGGAGACCAAGAATTCACAGAACCTGCAGGGGCAGCTGATTACATTACGGCCTTCGATATGTTTCGAGGTTCCGGGCTTTCAAACGGTCAGACAGGCGCGAATTCTTTAAACTCAACTGGATGGGGCGGCACAGACACTGACGATTATATTGAATTCGGTTTTTCTGTGGCAGACGGGTATGAGGTGACACTGTCCGAGCTGTGGCTCGGGACTAGATCTTCCAACACCGGCCCTGGAACCATTGGTGTGTATAGCTCTGTGGATGACTTCAATACGCCTGTATACACCATAACACAACAGGGGAAAAGTTATTCAAACAGCATCATCGACCTGAGCAGTCTGGGTACCATCACCTGTGATTTCTCTGTCCGGCTTTATGAAATCGGTAACCTCCAGGCCGATGATGAGGGTGAAACTTCTGATAGCGGGACCTTCCGTATCACTGACTATTACGACAACGGTACTTACACTGACGTACAGTTCGTCGGAACCGTTGCAGCTTCAGGCGGCGCTTCTACGGTACCCGTACCCAATACCGTCATCCTTCTGGGATGGGGACTCATCGGTCTGGCCGGCATCAAAAGAAAAATCTGTTAGACACAATTTTAACCAAATATTAAGGGACAGTGGGGAGGTTAAAAACACCCTCTGTCCCTTTTTTATTGAAAAGGGAAATTATCATGAAAACTAAGCTACTCCCGCTTTTTTGCCTATTGTTCTTTATTGCCTCTGCAGGCCAGGTGTTTGCAGGGGTCGTCGATATCGGGTCTGCTGCGGACAGTCAGGTCGTTGAAGGATACTCCACCAGTAATTACGGCAGCCAGACAGCCATGTATGTCGCCAGCGCTTCAGGCGGTTCCTACAAAAACGAAAGGGCCTGGGTCAAGTTCGACCTGACCGGCCAGATCCCGGCCGGTGCCACCATCAATTCGGCTAAGTTGCGTATCTGGTGTTGGAAATCCGATACGGCGGATAATATGACCGCCAATGTCCACGGCAGCACCGACGACGCCTGGACCGAAACCGGCATTACCTGGAACACCCAGCCGTCTTATGAGACGGCAGTGCTTGACAGCCGGGAGATGACAGCAAACACCCAAGATTACTGGGTGGAATGGGATGTTACAGGCTTTGTTCAGACCGAGGTGAATGACAATGGCGACACGCTCATCAGTTTCGTGGTCAAGGCGGCTGTCGAGGGGCAGGATACCTATCGGACATATGCCTTTGACGGCAAGGAGTTTGGCTCGTCCCTCGCCCCCCGGCTTCGTATCGATTACACCGGGGACTGGCCCACCACAGGCGGGTTTAAAATTTTTCACATGAACGACATGCACTCCCGCCTGCTGCCCCATGAATTTGATGTCCCGGACACCGAGGACACCGTGGGTATGGAATGGGTCGGCGGGGCATCTTACTTTACCACCAAACTGCTTGAACTCAAATCCGCTAACCCGGATTCTCTGATTATGGACGCAGGGGACATCTCCGAGGGCAATCCCCTTGGAGACCTTCGGGGAAACGGCGGCATGATCGATTTTTACAACGAGCTGGACAGAAAACTCAAACTGCTGGGCGGCCGGGGGATTGATGCCGTGGTGGTGGGCAATCATGATGTGAACTCTGCCCTGATGCTCAACAATATGAAAAACAATGCCAATTTCCCGGCCATCTCCATGAATATTTATGATGTAGCTACCGGGACGCCTTATTTCCCCGAATATGTCACGGTAACGGTCAACGGGACCAAGGTGGGTATCCTGGGTTACACCACCGACTCCTCGTCCTTTCTCGGGGACGACCTGGTTGGTGTTGTGGAGGTTAAAACATGTGTCTGGGAGGATTCTGATGCTGATACCATCGACGTCAAAGAGAAAGTCGACTACCTGAGAAACACCGAAGGGTGCGATGTGGTCATTCTCCTTTCCCATGTGGGCCAGAGCCGTGTGACTGCAGGCGATGATGCCCTGATTGCCGACTCAGGCGGGGTGCTGCCGCCTGAAGTGGTGATCTCCGGCCACTGGCACACCTGGACCGAACGGGTCTGGCAGCCGAGCAACATGAACAGCAAAACCCTGGTGGCCGAAGCGGCATCATACATGCAGTATATCGGGGAGTTGGAGGTCACGGGTGCCGGCAAATACGTCCAGGCACAGAAGCATGTGATCCGCAACAGCCAGATTGTTCCTGATTCGGATATGGAAGGCCTGATCGCCGGCCTGATCAGCGAATACAACAGCCAGACGCCGGCACCTGCCCACGGCATTTACGATGTGATCGGCTATTCTGCCGTGGATCTTACACTGGACAAGGACAAATGGTGGACCGTGAGCGAATACCCATGGGCCGCCACCAACGCAGCCGGTGCCTGGATCTGCGATTCAATGGTCTGGAAAGCAAACCGGCTCGGCCTGCCTGTTGATCTGGCCATGCAGTCCGGCGGAGGTATTCGCAGGGACGTAGCTGCCGGGGAGATCACCTATATAGAAATCTACGAAGCCTATCCCTGGTCCGACGACAATATGGTCCGGGTACAGATGACCGGCCAGGAGATCTGGAACTGGATCCAGTCGGATTACGTGGGCACCTCAATCTCTTATGGGTGGCTGGTAACCGCCCGGGACGGTCAGATCACCGGGATTACCTACCAGGGCAGCCCCATCAGCCTGACCGGGACCTACAATGTTGCCATCAGTGAATACATGTACGCCCATCCGGAGAATACAATTATCGACACAACACCCGAGGATATGAGTTATTCGATCCGGGAGGGCGTGGTTGATTTTACCGCGCAATACAATACACCCAATAATCCCATGTATCCGGACGGCATTACACCGCGTTACGATCTGAATACTGAGTTTGCCGGCGGATTCAAGGCCGTGGTCACCATGATTGCCGACAGTGAAAATCAGCCCTACCATGAGGACGCGTTTATCCGGTTCATTGAAGCCACGCCCGAAACCCTGGCCCGGCGCACCGGTTACGGTCTTTCCGAACTGGTCAATACCGACGGGTCCATCAACATGGCACACAGATTTTCCGAAATCATGCTGTACCGCAGCCATCTTGGTTTTCCGGACGGCCTGCTCAAGACCGGTGACATCATAGAGGTCTGGGGTGAGGGTGGTTTTTATGACGGCACCCCGGAATTCATTGACCAGGAGGGCATCTACGGGGCGGACCAGCAATTTGTTGTCTACGGTAACGACGAGACCCTGGCCCGGGCCGAGTATCATGCTACCATTAATTCTTTCTGGGACGAAGAACATGAGAATCACTATGTGAAATTCTATGCCGAAAAAACAGGGGATTCCCAGGTTGCAGATTCAGCCGGCCAGGAAATTACCGTCTATCAGGAGGACGGTTATTATACAAAGACATTGCCGGGCAACATCGGTGATATTCTGGAACTGACCGGGGTCAACACCTATGAAGGGGATGATGGCCGACGTTTTCGCTGCAATACCGCTGTCACGGCGTCCTCCGTTTCAGTAACAGGTTACCCCGGAACCTCGGCGGTGGATGCCATAGAGCCCTATTCCCAGTCGGGAACCGGCATCACCCTGACCGCCACAGCCAGCGATGTGGACACCGACACTATCATCAGCGGCACCACGTCGGTATTTATCAATGAAATTCACTACGATAATGTAAGTACGGACCAGGGTGAAGCCATCGAAATTGCAGGTCCGGCAGGTACAGATCTTACCGGTTGGCGCATTGCTCTCTATAACGGATATAATGGAGAAATCTATAATACCACCAGCCTGTCCGGTACCATTGCCGATCTTGGTAACGGCTATGGTGTGGTTTATGTAACCTATGCGGCAAACGGCATACAGAACGGTGCCCCGGACGGAATTGCCCTGGTGGATGACAGTGGTGCGGTTGTACAGTTTTTAAGTTACGAAGGCACTTTTTCGGCAGTTGACGGGCCAGCGGCCGGCATGGCCAGTACCAGCATCGGGGCATCTGAAACCAGCTCTACACCGGTCGGGTATTCCCTTCAACTATCCGGAACCGGCACGACATATGAAGACTTCACATGGCAAAGTGCTGCCGCCAATTCCTTAGGCAGTGTGAACACCGGCCAGACATTCGGTGCCGGAAGCGGCTCGCCCAGCGCTACCGGCTCAACCGGGGAAGTTACCCAGGTTGAATTTTTCTACCGTTACGGGCTGGACGGACTAACCTGGGGTGCGTGGACGTCAATGGGAACAGACAATACCGTCGGTGACGGCTGGAGTCACGCATTCTCCTACCCCGAAGGCCAGGGGTATTATGAATTTTATACCGTTTCAACAGACAATGACGCTAATGTTGAAGATGCGCCGATTCGGGCAGATGCCCGGGTTTTGTTCAATAATTCCCCGGAAGAACCTCAACTTGCAGAATCGGGTATTGCCGACGGCCAGACAGATGTCGGGTTGAGCCCGACATTAAGCGTCACTGTCTCTGATTCAGACGCAAGTGCCGTGGATGTCTCTTTTTATGACGGAAACGGCAACCTGATCGATACGGTTGAGGATGTAACATCCGGAGAGACAGCGTCCATTGTCTGGGACGGGCTTTCCGAAGGAACCACATATACCTGGTATGCAGTGGTTGATGACGGAATAGATGCCGTCCAGTCCCCGGTATGGTCATTTACCACCCTTACGGCACCTCCAGTGCCTGCTTTAGGGATGTACGGACTTATTTTAAGCACCCTGCTCCTGTCCGGTATCGGCCTGGTTAACATCAGACGAAAGTAAATATCGACCATACGCAAATGAACAAAACAAAGGCAGCCCCGGTTTCGGGACTGCCTTTGTTTATACTTTAATGAACCCCGGCAAGGGGGAAGCGAGACAGGATCTGCAGAAGACCAAACCGATACAGTCACTCCTTATAGCGGTACCCCACGCCCCGGACCGTTTCAATGACATGGGCCTTGGGCTTCAGTTTTTTGCGAAGGCCTGAGATCACCACATCAATGCTCCTGTCCGTCACGGCATAATCGGTTCCATGTATGGCATCCACGATCTGATTGCGTGAAAACACCCACCCTTTTTTGCTGGATAGAAAAGAGAGCAACTGGAACTCCATCAAGGTCAGGTTCACAGGTTTGCCGTTTACCGTGACCTGATATCTGTTCCGATTGATGACAAGCCCGTTCTCCAAAGGTTCCTCGTTCTCTTGGGCAACGTCCGGCACAACCGCCACATGCCGGCGTAAAATAGCCCGGACTCTGGCCATAAGCATTTCAGTCCCAAAGGGTTTGCTCATATAATCTGTGGCACCGGATTCAAGGCCCGTGATGATATCGGCCTCGCTTGATTTTGCGGTGAGCATGAGGATGGGAATATTTTTTGTTTCCTCTTTCTGTCTTAAATATTTGGCCACATCAAGGCCGCCGATTCCCGGCAGCATCAGATCAAGAATAATAAGATCAGGGGTATGGGCAATGGATAATGAGATGCCGTGCTCCCCTGACAGTGCCGAGAGAACAGTATACCCCTGGCCGGACAGATTATATTGAATTAATTCAACAATATCCTCTTCATCATCAACAATCAGTACGGTTTCCATAAAAGGTGCCTTTTGGTATAAAATCAGGATATATGAATTTTTAATTCACCCAATAAACAGTCCGTATTCAACTATAGTATCAGTGTTAGACTTTTTTCAGCATTATATTATAGGCATATTTGTATTGAACAAGATTAGAAGCTCGATTGCCGTTCAATCAGTCGCCGGTGACAATTATCCAAATCTGCCGGAGATATAATCTTTTGTCTGTTTGAAATCCGGATCACTGAACAGTACCCGGGTATCATTGATTTCCACCAGCTTCCCCATGTAGAAAAATGCGGTCCGGTCTGAGACCCGGGCGGCCTGTTGCATGTTATGGGTCACAATGATAATGGTCAGATGGCTTGACAGCTGGGTGATTAACGCTTCGATTTTCTGGGTGGCAATGGGGTCAAGGGCGGATGCCGGTTCATCCATGAGCAGTACTTCCGGTTCAACGGCAAGGGCCCTGGCAATACACAGCCGCTGCTGCTGGCCGCCGGAAAGCCCCAAAGCAGAACCATCCAGCCGGTTTTTCACCTCATCCCAGATGGCGGCCTGTTTCAGACTTTTTTCAACCCGCCGGGCAATGGCAGCCTTGTTCTTGACCCCATTCACCCGCAGGCCGTAGGCAATATTTTCAAAAATGGATTTAGGAAACGGGTTGGGTTTTTGAAATACCATGCCCACCCGGCGCCGAAGGGTCACGACATCAACGGACGGGTCATAGATATTATCGGTGCCCAGCATGGCCTGCCCTTTAACCCGGGTTCCGGCAATCAAGTCATTCATTCGGTTCAGGCAACGCAGATATGTGCTTTTGCCGCAGCCTGACGGACCGATCAACGCCGTGACCTGATTTTCCATAAAATCAATACTGATGTCATGCAGGGCTTGAAAATCACCGTAAAAAAAATCCAGGTGGCGGGTACGCATTTTAACAGCCAGTTCCATACAGCAAACTTATCCTTTCAGTTTCTGCCGCATTCGCGATCTAAAATAGATGGCCAAAACGTTCATGCCAAAAACCAGCGCAATGAGCACCAGGGCTGTTCCATACTGAAGATGGCGGGTGGCCTCAATGTTTGTCCCGGCTGTGGCCAGCACATAAATGTGATAGGGCAGTGCCATGACTTCATCAAAAATTGACCCCGGCAGTTCCGGGGTAAAAAAGACGGCCCCGGTGTACATAATGGGGGCGGTTTCACCGGCAGCCCGGCTCATGCCGAGAATGGCCCCCGTGATAATACCCGGAAGCGCACTGGGCAGCACCACCCGCAAAATGGTCTGCCACTTGGTGGCACCCACGGCAAGGGAGGCTTCCCGGTAGGTATCCGGTACGGCCCGCAATGCTTCTTCGGAAGCCCCGATGACCACCGGCAGGGTCATGATGCCAAGGGTCAGCCCTCCTGCGGCGATGGATACGCCCATTTTCAAAACAACACAGAAAAAAGCCAAACCGAACAGCCCGAAAACAATAGACGGCACACCGGCCAGATTATTGATTCCCAGCCGGATCAGACGAATAACTTTTCCCTGGGTGGCATATTCGTTAAGATAGATGGCAGATGCCACCCCAATGGGCAGGGCCACAAAAATCGTGACAAGGCACAATAAAAAAGTCCCCAGGATGCAAGGAAAGATCCCCCCTGCAGTCATGCTTTCCCGTGGGGCCTGGGTGAGAAACGCCCATGAAATAGCCTTGCCCCCCTGCACCAGGATAAAATAGATCATCACCATCAGGGCAGCGCCGTTGATGAATGCTGATAGGCGAATCAGAATAAAAGCCAGGTTCTGGGTTATTTTTCGTCTGGCGTTCATCATTTATAACGAGGCCTCGCCGACCTGCCTGAAGCGGTAGGATATGTGGTCGGCAATCATGTTAAACACAAAGGTGAACAAAAACAGGACCATGCCGATGGCAAACAGGGCATGGTAATGTTCGCTGCCAAAGGGGGCTTCGGCCATTTCAGCGGCAATGCTTGCCGGCATGGGCCGCACCGGATCAAACACGGAACCCGGAATCATGGCAGCTCCGCCGGCTGCCATCAGCACCACCATGGTTTCACCCACGGCCCGGGACAACCCTAGAATAACAGCCGTGCAGATACCGGACAAAGCGGCCGGCACCACCACCCTGGCAATGGTCTCAAAATGGTTGGCCCCCAAGGCAAAGGAGGCTTCTTTCAGGGCCATGGGAACAGAAAAAATGGCATCTTCGGAAATGGAACATATGGTGGGCACCGCCATGAAGGCCAGCATCAATGATGCATTAAACAAGTTCAGCCCCACAGGAATTTGAAACAGATCCTGGATAAAAGGGGCCACCACCACCATGCCGAAAAACCCAATCACCACCGACGGCATGGCTGCCATCAGCTCCACAATGGGCTTGACCACCTCCGCCACTTTGGGAGAGGCAATTTCTGATAGGTATACCGCTGTCATGATCCCCAGAGGAACAGCCATAAGGCCGGACAACACCGTAACGCTCAATGAACCTGCCATTAGGGGCAGAATACCGAAATCCGGCGGTTCATCCGTGGGGTACCAGTAATGGCCGAAAAGAAAATCCTGCAAGCTGACATAGGATAAGATACCGACGCCTTCTTTACATAAAAAGACCACGATCAGTCCCAGGGCGGCAATGGAGAACAACGCCACAAGAAAAAAAGCGGAATGAATGCCTTTATCGATACGCCTGTGTTTCATGTAAATGCCATTTCATGTGTAAGTAGCAAGCCACGTTATTAAGGCCGGAAACTTCTTGCAATCCCCTGGAAGATCCGGCCTCGGGATTTAAATCGCTTTGGAACGGCTTTTAAAACAAGGGGATGGAGCCGGCCTCTTTCACCAGGTCCTGGCCCTTCCTTGACAGGATAAAAGATAAAAAGGACATGGTGTCGCCTTCGGGCCAGCCGTTGGTAAACATGAACAATGCCCTGGAAATGGGATAGGTGCCGTTCAGGGTGTTCTCTTCGGTGCCCTCAATCCCGTCCACGGTCACAGCCTTAAGATCCTTATTTAAATATCCAAGTCCGATATATCCGATGGCCCCGGGGGTATTGGCAAGAGCCTGGACAATTCCGCCGTTGGAAGGTACGGTCAGGGCACTGGGTATCACCCGTTCTTTTAACATGACCAGCTCTTTCCAGACCCCAAAGGTACCTGAAGAGCTGTCCCGGGATATCACAACAATTTTACCCGGCGTACCGCCCACCTGTTTCCAGTCTCGGATTTTCCCAAGGTAAATTTCCTTTAACTGGGTCATGGTCAACTTGGATATTGAATTGGAGGGATGAACCACCGGGATAATCGCATCCAGGGCTATCCTGAAGGGTACGGGATAAACCCCTCGATTTACGGCTGTCTCCACCTCTTTGGTCTTAATGAACCGGGAGGCATTGCCGATGTGGGTGGTCCCGTCAATCAGGGCCTTGATACCGTTGCCGGAACCGCCGCCGGAAAGGGAAATTTTGACATCGGGGTGATCGGCCATATAGGCTTCGGCAGCCTTCTGGGCGATGGGAAGAACGGTTGTTGACCCCTTGAGGACCAGCTCTCCGGCAAAGGATATGCCGGTGGTCATCATAACACCAACCACAATAGCACCAATACCTGCTAACATTTTTTTCATAAATCTCTCCTGAAGCAAATTAATTTAAGGGGATCGGCAAACACCCTCCCCATCTTGCTTACGCTTTTTTGTCCGAGTTATGGGTTCAATTTTTATCAATCGTATTGAACGCTGCTCATTTTTAAAATGCTTGAGATTTATATCTTTATAATGTTTGAGATTTATAAGTTTTATTACGGTTATTTTTAAATTTCGTTACGATTTTATTAAAACCATTTCATCGTCAGGTATATTTCTTGGGAGAATTGAGTAAAATAATCAAATTAAGGTTTGCACAATTTAAAATTTTATCTTAGTGTCTGAGCGCAAATGACCGATATACATGGTTGCATATGGAAAATTTTGCACTTGAAAACGAAATCGGTGTGCAGCAGACTTTTAATATAACCATTAAGATTAAAGACTTAAGAAAATGATTAAAACAGCAATAATAGGCGCATCTGGCTATACCGGACTGGAACTGGTCAAACTGATTTCCAATCATCCCAAGGCCTGCCTTGAAGCAGTGACCTCAAACTCTTATCAGGGGAAATCATTTACCGATATTTTTCCGTCCATGCGCGGATTTGAAACCCTGGTATGCAAGCCCTTTGACGCAGAGGCGCTTGCAGGCAACGTCGATGTCGCATTTTTAGCCCTTCCCCACAAGGTTTCCATGGCATTTGCGCCGCAACTTATAGATCAGGGCATTAAAGTAATAGACCTTTCAGCGGACTTCAGGTTTGAGGATCTTAAAACCTATGAAGCGGTATATCAGCCCCACACCGCTCCAAAGCTTTTAGAAGAAAGCGTTTACGGTTTGTGTGAAATCAACCGGGAGCAGATCAGAAACGCTCGGATAATAGGCAATCCCGGCTGTTACCCGACGTCAATCCTTGTGCCTCTGGTTCCGTTGCTCAAAGAGAAGCTGATTTCTCCCCAGGGACTGATTTCAGATTCAAAATCCGGTGTCAGCGGGGCGGGACGCACCCTTTCCCTGACCACCCATTTCTGTGAGGTAAACGAAGCCTTTGGCCCGTATAAAGTGGGCAATCACAGGCATACCCCTGAAATCAACGAAGTGTTGAGCAGTGCGGCCGGACAAAAGGTATCCTTGACCTTTGTTCCCCACCTGGTACCCGTCACCCGGGGAATGGTTTCAACCATTTATGCTCAAATTCGCGAAGGTGTCGACGAAAAACAAATTCGCGATGCTTTTAACAGATGGTATGAGAATGAACCCTTTATCAGGATTCTGCCCGGGGGGAAATACCCCAATATGTCCCATATCAAAGGCACCAACTGTTGCGATATCGGATTTCATCTGGAACCTGAATCGGGCCGACTGATAGTGGTTTCAGCCATTGACAACCTAATCAAGGGTGCTGCCGGCCAGGCAGTACAGAATATGAACATTATGTTCTCCATTGACGAAAAAGCCGGGCTGGATTGGGTGCAAACCCCGCTATAAGCGCTTTTTCACTTGACACGGATGTTTAAAAATTTGTATTAATATGCAGATGAAAAATCGAATCAAAATATGGTTTCATTCAAGTAATAGTTCAAGGATCAGGGAAATTTCGCTGAGTAAGCCTTTTTTACTTTGTTCTATATTTCTCTTCCTTTTCTGCGCCGGAATAGTCTCCTATTTCGGCCACGATTATTATTTGCTCAAGCGCACGGACCTGAAAAACAGGGCCATGCGAGAAACCATCTCCAGCCAGAAAACAGAACTTGAAGACCAGAGACGTCAGCTTCAGCTGTTTGCCGGAGAAATCCAGGGATTAAAAGAACAGATCACAAAACTTGGGCAATTGGAAAACCAGGTACGGCTCATTGCCGACATTGACCAAGAAGGACAATCCTCTGGCCTTTTGGGTATCGGCGGTGTTTCAGAAGTAGACCTTGACCAGGAATTACCCCTGAACACCCGCCATAACGCCCTGATACGAGAGATGCACCATCAGGTAAAACAGATCAGATCTGTTGCAGATAAAGAAAAATTAGATTTTAAAGACCTGATTGATAAACTGCAGCAAAAGAAAAATATTCTGGCCGCCTCCCCGTCCATAAAGCCGGTCTCGGGGGTTATCACCTCGCCTTTTGGGTACCGTAAATCGCCTTTCACCGGGAGAAAGACCTTTCATTCAGGCCTTGATATCTCCAACCGACTGGGCACCAAGATTGTTTCAACTGCGGCCGGCAAAGTGGTTTTTGCCGGAAGGAAACACGGCTACGGGAATGTTGTCATCATTGATCACGGATATGGGAAAGCCACTAAATATGCCCATTTAAGGGATATCCTGGTAAAAAAACACCAGCAGGTCAAACGCGGAGAGGTTATTGCCACCTTAGGCAATACCGGCCGAACCACAGGCCCCCATCTTCACTATGAAGTTCTTGTCAACGGCGCCCCTGTCAATCCCACAAAATATATCCTCAATTAGTTCTCATCCGTTTTATTTTGTTCTGCCTCCCCCAACGAGAATTCGTGTCCACGCCAGAAAATGGGTACGAATTTTTTTTTCCCTTTTATTTCCTGGAAGAATGCTTAATATGTTGTACTGACAAACTTAAATGACCTCTAAATTTAAACAGGCAGCCTTTACATGGTACTCACGCTTCTTACTAAACTCTTCGGATCCAGCAACGACAGGATTCTAAAAAAAATTCAACCTATTATTGATCAGATAAACGAATTTGAACCCCAAATACAGGCCTTGTCAGACACCCAGATCGGAGAAAAAACAACCGAGTTTAAAGACCGACTGACCAACGGACAGACCTTGGACGACATTCTTCCCGAAGCCTTTGCCCTGGTCAGGGAAGCCTCGGTGCGAACCCTGGGACTTCGCCATTATGATGTCCAGCTCATTGGGGGTATTGCACTGCACCGCGGTACCATTGCAGAGATGAAAACCGGTGAGGGAAAAACCTTGATGTCCACCCTGCCCGCGTACCTGAATGCCCTTACGGGCAAAGGTGTTCACATTGTAACGGTCAATGACTATCTGGCCAAACGTGACGCAGAATGGATGTCCCAGGTCTATAATTTTTTAGGATTGACCGTGGGGGTCATCCTGCATGACATGGACGCCCAGGACCGGAAAACAGCCTATGCCGCCGACATCACATACGGCACCAATAATGAGTTCGGCTTTGACTACCTGCGGGACAACATGAAATTTGATCCCGGGGAACTGGCCCAGGGAGATCTGAACTTTGCCATTGTGGATGAGGTGGACTCCATTCTCATTGACGAGGCCAGGACCCCCTTGATTATTTCAGGTCCGGCTGAAAAATCCACCCACCTGTATACCCAGGCCAATACAATTATCCCGGCGTTTCAAAAAGATACCGACTATACCCTGGATGAAGAATCAAAAACCGTCTCTTTGACCGAAGAGGGTATTGCAAAGGGAGAGCAACTGTTCAATGTTGAGAATCTGTATGATCCTGCCAACATTGAACTGTTGCACCACCTCAACCAGGCGTTAAAGGCCCATGTCATTTTCAAACGAGATACGGATTACATTGTAAAAAACGGCCAGGTCGTCATTGTAGATGAATTTACAGGCAGGCTCATGAGCGGCCGACGCTATTCCGAAGGCCTCCACCAGGCCCTGGAAGCCAAGGAGGGGGTTAAAATTGAAAATGAAAACCAAACCCTTGCCTCCATCACATTCCAGAACTACTTCAGGATGTATGACAAACTGTCGGGCATGACTGGAACGGCAGATACCGAAGCAGAAGAATTTAAAAAAATATACAATCTGGATGTGCTGGTCATCCCAACGCACAGACCCATGGTCCGTGAAGACCGGGCAGACCTGATCTACAAAACCCAGAAGGAAAAATATGATGCTGCCATCCAGGAGATTATTCGGTTGCATAAAAAAGGGCAGCCCGTGCTGGTGGGTACCATCTCCATTGATGTTTCCGAATCCCTCAGTGAAAAGCTCAAGAAAAAAGGGGTTAAACATACGGTTCTAAATGCCAAGCACCACCAGGCC
Source organism: uncultured Desulfobacter sp. (assembly GCF_963666145.1). Taxonomy (NCBI): domain Bacteria; kingdom Pseudomonadati; phylum Thermodesulfobacteriota; class Desulfobacteria; order Desulfobacterales; family Desulfobacteraceae; genus Desulfobacter; species uncultured Desulfobacter sp. Next base: position 1,235,418 of record NZ_OY762614.1, read on the forward strand.
GAGGCGGAAATTGTGGCCAATGCAGGTCAGAAAGGTGCCGTGACCATATCCACCAACATGGCCGGACGCGGTACGGACATCAAGCTGGGCGAAGGGGTTACGGCACTTGGCGGCCTGCATATTCTGGGTACATCCCGTCATGAATCCCGGCGTATTGACAACCAGCTTCGGGGCCGGTCCGGCCGCCAGGGCGACCCGGGAAGTTCCCGGTTCTATTTGAGCCTGGAAGATGATCTGCTCAGAATTTTCGGCGGTGACCGTATTCATGCCGTTATGGACCGGTTGGGTATCGAAGAAGGCGAACACATTGAACATAAATTTATCTCCAAGGCCATTGAAAACGCCCAGTCCAAGGTGGAAGGCCACAACTTTGAAATCAGAAAGCACCTGCTCGAATATGATGATGTCATGAACCAGCAGCGTGAGATCATTTACCGCCAGCGCCGCCAGGCTCTGACATCCAAAGACCTCAAACAGGCGGCCCTGGATATGATGGAAGATACAGTCTATGACCTTGTGGATGGGTTTGAAGTAGACAAGACACCGATCAAAGAGTGGGACCTGGAAGCGCTTTCATCCGCCATCAAAGGTCAGTTCAATATGGATCTCTCCCTGGATAAGCCTGTCCGGGATAATTTTTCAGCCGACCAGCTGGGGCAATTTATATTTGATGCCGCCCAGGACCAGTACAAAAAAAAGGAACAGATGTACGGCCCTGAAATCATGCGCCACGTTGAACGGTTTATTATTCTCCAGACAGTGGACACCAGATGGAAAGAGCACCTTTTAAATATGGACCATTTAAAGGAAGGTATCGGCCTTCGGGGATATGCCCAGCAGGATCCGTTGCGTATATATAAAAAAGAAGGCTTTGATATGTTCCAGGACCTGATGAACCGAATCAAACAGGAAGTGGTGGATATCTTGTTTAAAATTCAGATTGCCTCCCCCACCCAGGTTGAGGAGATGAAACAGGAAGAGCAGCAGGACCTGACCTTTTCTTCCCATGCTGACGAATCAGCACCCAAGCAGCCGGTCAAAAGATCTGCTGAAAAGGTTCAAAGAAATGATCCCTGCCCCTGTGGATCAGGTAAAAAATATAAAAAATGCTGCGGGCAGTAACCGCCAATGAACGCCCTTGATTCTGTAATACACAAAATCGACCCACAACAAGAATGAACGTAAATTTACAGTACATTGGAACTTTTATTAAATCAATTGCCCCTAAGGTTAAGGTATGACAGCCACCGATTCCAAAACCAGACCTAAAATATCCCAGGACACAAGCGCAGACCGTCCGCCCATGTATAAAGTGCTTTTACACAATGACGATTATACAACCATGGAGTTTGTGGTGGATATCCTGGTCCAGGTATTCGGAAAATCTCTTGAAAAAGCCACACAAATAATGCTTAATGTACATAATAAGGGAAAGGCCGTATGCGGCATCTATCCCCGGGAAATAGCTGAAACAAAAGTTCAGACGGTACACCATCTGGCAAGCAGCAAAGGGTTTCCCTTAAAAAGTACAATGGAAAAGGAGTAAATGGTATATGATCAGCAAAGAACTATCCACAGCTCTCGGGTTTGCCGTTCGTGAAGCAAAGAAAAGACGACATGAGTACGTTTGTGTCGAACATGTTCTTTACGCCATAGTCAATCATGAATCCGGACTTGAAACCATTGAAAAATGCGGGGGCAGCCCTGATCACATCAAAGAGGATCTTGAAAAATTCTTTGATGAAAAACTGACCAAAATAGAAAATAGTGAAGAGTATGTCCTCCAGCAGACCATCGGTTTCCAGCGAATGATCCAGCGCGCCATCAATCACGCCCGATCTGCTGAAAAATCAGAGGTGAACCTGGGGGATATTCTGGCATCCATTTTCCAGGAAAAAGATTCCCACGCAGCCTTTTACCTGGAATCCGAAGGCATTACCCGCTTAGATGTGCTCAGGCTCATCTCCCACGACGGGGATAACGAGAAAAAAGAAATGCCCGAGGAAGAAAAGCCCCAGCAGCTTTTCCAGCAGGCCGATCCAAAAACCAGGCGCCCGAAGAAAAAAGACCCCCTGGCGCTGTTTACGTCTGATTTAATCAAACGGGCCCAGGAAAATAAAATAGATCCATTGATCGGCAGAACCCTTGAAATTGAACGGGTAATGCAGGTTCTTTGCCGGCGCCGTAAAAACAATCCCATTCTGGTGGGTGATCCCGGCGTTGGAAAAACCGCCATTGCAGAAGGACTGGCATTGAAAATTAATGACAAGTCTGTACCTGATCTGCTTGAAAACTGCGAACTGTACTCCCTGGATATGGGTGCCCTTCTTGCCGGGACCAAATACAGAGGCGATTTTGAGCAACGGCTCAAAGACGTTATTTCCGCCCTGGAAGAAAAAGAAAATGCACTTCTGGTGATCGATGAAATCCATACGGTTGTGGGGGCAGGCGCCACCACATCAGGCTCCATGGATGCCTCCAACATCCTTAAGCCGGCCTTATCCTCCGGAGACATCAAGTGCCTGGGGACCACCACCTATGAAGAGTACAAAAATCACTTTGAAAAAGACCGGGCCTTTTCCAGACGGTTTGAAAAAATAGAAGTGTCGGAACCCAGCGTAGAGGAGACCACAGAGATTCTCAAAGGTCTGCGAGTCAGCTACGAGGAACACCATGGCCTAAAATACCCGGATAAAACCTTAGAAGCGGCGGCCTACCTGTCAGATAAATACATCAACGATAGATTCTTGCCGGATAAGGCCATTGACGTTATTGATGAGGCCGGTGCCTTTTTAAAACTTCAGGCGGACAACCGGCGCAAAAGCGTCAGTCCCAAAGACATTGAAAAGATTGTGGCTAAAATAGCCAAGGTGCCGGTGTCCAGTGTGACCACGGCAGCCGACAAATCTTCCCTGGAATCCTTACCCGGTAAGTTGCTTGACGTTATCTTCGGCCAGGACGATGCCATTAAAACCCTGACCACGGCGATCAAAAGATCCCGGGCCGGACTTGCAGCGCCGAACCGCCCCATTGGCTCTTTTCTTTTCATGGGTCCCACAGGGGTGGGTAAAACCGAAGTCGCCCGTCAGTTAGCCTTAAACATGGGCATTACATTCCTGCGCTTTGACATGAGTGAATACATGGAAAAGCATGCCGTATCCAGGCTCATTGGGGCCCCTCCGGGATATGTGGGCTTTGAACAGGGCGGCATCTTAACCGACAGCATCCGCAAGACCCCCCATTGCGTACTTCTTCTGGACGAAATTGAAAAGGCCCATATGGACCTTTACAACATCCTGCTCCAGGTCATGGACTATGCCACGCTCACCGACAACAACGGCAAGTCCGCTGATTTCAGAAATGTGATCATTATCATGACCTCCAATGCAGGTGCCAGGGAGATGAGCACAAACAGCATCGGTTTTGGATCACAAACCGCCAATGCCGATTCCCAGAGCATAAAAGCCGTAAAAAACACCTTTAGCCCCGAATTCAGAAATCGCCTTGACGGGATTGTCCAGTTCAACCATCTGTCTGAAAAGGTGATGGAGCTGATTGTGGACAAAAACATGAAAGAACTCAAAGAGATGCTCAGTGAGCAAGGCATTTCCTTGGGCTATTCAGCGGCTGTACGGGCCCATCTGGCCCAAAAAGGCCATGATCCCAAATTTGGCGCAAGGCCCCTGGCTCGATTAATTCAGACAGAAATAAAAGATAAACTGACGGATGAAATTCTTTTCGGCCGGCTTGCAAAGGGTGGGAAACTTTCCATGGGCCTCAAGGACGAAAAACTGACATTTAACATTAAATCGAACTGATGCCGCTTTTCAGGCTTTCTGAAAGCATTGAATTTCCGCCGCCCTGGCTGGCGAGGCCGGACGGGCTGCTATGTATCGGGGGAGACCTGTGCCCTAAGCGCTTGACCCTTGCGTATAGAATGGGTCTCTTTCCCTGGTTTTCCAACAGCGAACCCATCCTCTGGTGGTCCCCGGATCCCCGGCTGGTCCTTTATCCTTCTAAAATCAGGGTATCGAAAAGCCTGAAAAAAATCATTCGGAGGAATTGTTTTTCCATCCGGATCAATACCGCATTTGAACAGACCATTGAGGCTTGCTCCCAACCCAGGCACGGCAAAGTTGAAGGGACCTGGCTGGTGGATGAAATGATTGATGCCTATACCTCATTGCACAACATGGGGATTGCCCACTCCGTGGAAGCCTGGCAGGATGACCGGTTGGTGGGGGGTCTGTACGGGGTCAGTCTGGGGAAAATATTTTTTGGAGAATCCATGTTTTCCCGGGTACCCAATGCCTCCAAAGTCGCCCTTGTGGCGCTGGCCCAGAAACTTGACAGCCAGGGATTCGGCATAATTGACTGCCAGGTCACCTCAGGCCACCTGCTTCGCATGGGGGCCCAGGAAATAACCAGGGATCTGTTTCTCGACATTTTAAACCACGGTGTTGATCAACGCGTACCGGAAAACATGTGGCAGCCAGGTCGCCATCTTTTCCCCCAAAACAATACGGATTCTTCCCCCGGCAATATGGCACAGGCCGTGTAAACAATGTAGTGTTCCGACTTGACAAATCCGGGTTCATCTCCATTATGCGTTGAGGTATTTTTTTTATTTTTTTAAAACATATCGCTACTTTTTTTAAATGACGTTCATGTTTTGTGGCGCATTGTGACTGCGTACGAATTGACCAGATCGGCCCATGGCCGTTAGGAGTGTTATATGCTGTTCAAATTGTTTTTATGTTTTACCCTTATTCCGGTGGCTGAACTATATATCCTTATCCATCTTGGTGGTATTATCGGCGGATTAAACACCATCATTCTGGTCATTTTAACCGGATTCATCGGCGCCTACCTTGCCCGTATGGAAGGATTAAATACAATGATGAAGGTCCGCCAGAGTTTAAACCAGGGGGTGATGCCTGCCGAAGATCTTCTGGATGCATTTATCATCCTCCTTGCCGGTTTAGTGCTCATTACCCCCGGGCTTTTGACGGACACGGCCGGCCTTCTGCTTTTATGGCCGCCCACCCGAAACAGATTTAAACAATTTTTACGGAAAAAATTTGATGAAATGGCGTCCAACGGAAGCATTAACATTACACGGTTTCATTAAACCGGGCAGGTGGACTGCATTCAATGGAAATAAAGCAGCGCGTCCTTGAAATGGTTCAAAAAAGGGAAAGCGATTTACCCACGCTCCCGGCTGTTGTGAACAACCTGATCCAGGCCGCTTCCGACGAAAACACAACCACAGAAGATTTAGCCCAAATCATTTCTCATGGCATAGGTATTACAAATAAGCTGCTCAAGCTTGCAAATTCGGTTTATTACGCCCAAAAAAATAAAGTCGAGACCATTAAACGCGCCATTTCAGTTATCGGATTTGATGAAATCATCGGCATTGCCCTAGGCATGGAGATTCTGTCCAGTGTCACAGAAAAGTCTGGTTTAACGCTTGATATGAAAGCATTGTGGATTCACGGCATTGGTGTGGCCACAGCCTCGAAACTACTGGCAAAGCAGACTAATCCGGGCATTGCAGGCAAAATTTTCGTCCCGGCCCTGCTCCATGACATGGGCAAAGCCATTTTCTCAATTTACTTTAAAAAAGAGTACAATGAAGTCCGACAGTATGCACTGGAAAACAAGCGCCCCCTTTATTTCAGTGAAAACAGCCTGTTAAAGATTGATCATGCAGCACTATCCGCCCTGTTGATGACACGGTGGAATTTTCCTGCATCCATTATTCTGCCCTGCAGATTTCATCATGCCCCGGAGGCGGCGCCCGTTAAATACCGTCATCACGCCTTGATTATCAATATTGCAAACTATCTGGCACAAAAAGCGCAGCTTGGCCATTCAGGTAATCCGGTTCCCGTGACCATCAAAAATGCGCCTAAAAAAATCGGTGTGAATGAATCGACAATGGTTCGGATCATAGAATCGTTAAGGGCCCAGGAGCCTCAAATCAAGGAATTTTTTAAAATTACCACGGCTTTTGGCTGATCAGCTCTCAGATATCTTTCATCAACCGCTCTCCATTACAATTCCGGGCCGCACTGTCAAATCCTTCCAAACTACTCTCCAGTGCCTGGGCCAGCAGGGTTCCGGCCGTATACGCATTGGGATCCCCATGGTGTTCTACGGCACAAAGTACATCCATAATACTCATACACTCAATATCCATGGCCGGGGTATACCCGGTGGTATTGCCTTCAAGATTGACCGAATACAAAACCTCCGAATTCATAAGTATCTCTAAAAGGTGATGTACGATATTCAAAGGCAGATTCAGTTCCCTGGCAATCTGGACATCCGTGGCCGGGGGCTTTTTTTCGGCAAAACGCTGGACACAGCCCTTGACGATCTCCAGCATGGCAAGTTTGCGGGCCCGGATGCTCATGGCACTTAACGTCAGGTCCGATATTTTTGCATGTCCGATATTTTCCCACTCAAAGGCAATTTCGGCGCCGTAAAGCAACACCCCCCAAGAGACCTGCAACCAGATCAGAAACATGGGCAATGCGGCAAAACTGCCGTAGATTGCATTGTAGCCTGTGACAAAGACCTGAAATTTCAAAAACGCGGTCTGGATAATCTGAAATAAGGTACCTGCAAACACAGCCCCTGTGGCAGCGGCCCTGAAATTTACCTTTTTATGGGGCATGATCACATAAAAAAACATGAACAGTGACCAGGTGACCACATAGGGTACCACCTTGATAAAAAAAGAGATAATCCCTTTAATATCAATGGGAACCCCAAGATAGGCCCAAAAAGATTCAAGGTGGGGAATCATAAACAAATTTACGGATCCGGACAAAAGCCCCAAAAGGCCTGCCGCCAGGGCAATGGTCAGATAATCGGTGAGTTTTCTGATCAACGGTCTGCCATCCCTCACCCACCAGATACGGTTGAATGTACCTTCAATATGGAACATCAGCCGGATCAAGGAGTATAAAAGCAGCAGAACACCCAGTACAGCCATGAGGCCGCCCTGGGTTTTTTCCAGCAGGTTATTGGAAAAAACCAAAATATTTTGAACAATCTCCTCATGGCCCTCAAACAAAGACATCACCTCGGCCTCAAGGAACTGCTGGAACCCGAATCCTTTGGCAATACCAAAGGCCATGGCCATCACGGGCACGACGCTTAAAAGGGTGTACAAACTTAAGGCCGAGGCCCGCAGGGCACAACTATCCCGCTGATACCCCCTGGCTGCCCTGTAAAGCACCCGGAGGGCCTTGGCCCGAAACATATCAAATGAAAAGGGAGCCGTCTGCTTCATTTCCGGTTCAACCATGCCTCCAGACGTTTTAAGCCTTCCTGGGTAGATACCTTTGGCCGATACCCAATATCCTTTTTTGCACGGGTGATATCAAACCAGTGAGAGGTGGCAAGTTCCTTGGCAGCAAACCGGGTCATGGGGGGATCTTTTTTAATCCCCAAGGTTCGGTAGACAAATTCAAAGAGCCACCCGGCCGCATAGGCGGTCCTTGCCGAGACATGGCCTTTGATGGGCGGCCGGCCGGCTGCGGCCAGAAACCCATTGGCCAGACGCCATTTGGACATGGGCTCGTCCTGGCTGATAAAATATACATTTCCGGATAAATCAGGATTTTCGGCCAGTTTTTCAGCGGCCAGGATATGGGCATCTGCGGCATTGTCCACATAAATGGTATCCACAAGATCGGTATCCGGGCCAATGATCTTCAGGCGTTTGGCCCGGTTGATAATACCGGGGACCAGATGGTTGTCTTCCGGGCCCCAGATCAAGTGGGGCCTCAAAATAATGACACAAAGCCCCTGCCCCGCCGCTTTAATCACCTCTTTTTCCGCCAGGGCTTTGGTTTCAGGATAAGGTGCCAGATATGTCGCAGGATAGGGAACTGACTCATCCGCCCCGTGCATATCCTTGTCATCAAAAACCACGGACGGTGAACTGGTATGAATCAGCCGCCCCACCTTATGTTTCATGCACGCGCCAATAACATTTACGGTACCTGTAACATTAATACGAAAGTATTCATCATAAGATCCCCAGATACCGGGCTTTGCCGCCGTATGAAACACGGTGTCCATGCCCTTTAAGGCATCGGCCACGGCATCTGCATCGGATAGATCACCCTGGATCTGGGAAACACCCAGTTTATCCAGTTCCAAATACCGGGACCTGGAAAATGAAACAACATGCTCACCTTTATCCACTAATTTTTTAACCAGCACCTTGCCCAAAAAGCCGCCGCCGCCCGTAACCAGGGTATTTCCCAAACTCATTTTTTATTTGACCACCTGTATATCCGAAAGTTTATAAATTTTATCTAAATCTTTTCTTGACAAGGCACAGCTTTTTTTATAAAAGTAACTCGCCTTTTAGCTGAGCGGGAATAACTCAGTGGTAGAGTGCGACCTTGCCAAGGTCGAAGTCGCGGGTTCAAATCCCGTTTCCCGCTCCATCTTTTTTTTAAGTCCACCTAAAAATCCAACATGACACCCAAATCATTTTTCACAGCAAATTCATAGATTGTGGATGCTACGGTCAGATCAAATAGCGCCATGCCCACAGATTTGAAAAATAAAGTATTAAACGCCGGATCATTTATCTGTTCAGCGGTCAAGGGTTCCCGGACAAGCTGTGCAAAGGAAAGCAACTGCGAATCTGTTACAATGCCTCGTTCCAGGGGCTGACTTAGATCACCGGACTCCTTTGCCGCAAAAGGGGTATCCACAAAAATGCGGTTTGCCGCTTCAATAACGGCATCTGGGAGCTCTTTCATATCAGGCCTGAAAGATCCAATGGAGATAAAGGTTTTTCCTTTTACCAATTCGGGATCATTGCTGAACACAGGCGTCTTACTCGTCGTGGCAGCCACCACAAGGTCACAGGCCTTGACCAGGCTGTCCGCGGTCTGTGCCACCTGAAAACTGACATCGGGATACTCGTTTGCAAGCATCGCGGCCTTTGCCCGGGCCGTCTCGGCTGAACGATTAAAAACCATCACCTGCTTCACCCTGCGATTGAGCAGCAGATACCGGACCTGGGCCACCCCCTGGACACCGGTACCGATCAAACCGGCGGTTTCAATATTTTCACGGGTTAACATTTTCACGGCAAGCCCGCCCACAGCACCAGTGCGCTCGGCGGTCAGCGCCGCTCCGTCCATGACCGCCAGGGGCATACCGGTTTTATTGTCTGCCAGGGTCACGATTCCGTTGACGGCCGGGGCACCAAGCTCTGGAGCGCCTGGGAAAACAGAGACCAGCTTGGTTGCAAAATAGTTGCTTTCAAAACAGGGCATTAATAAAAGGGTGTTGGCACCATCCTGAACGTGAATTCGGTCTGGCATCGTGTAAGTTTTATCCAAGAGCAACTTGTACGCATGGGATATGGCGTTCAAAATCAGGGAACGGTCAATTTTTGCAATATCTTTTTTGCCGATATAAAGCACGCTTCTCTCCTCAATTGTTTCATAAGTATGGATTTCACATATCATAGACATAAAAAAAAGGCCATGGGAACTGCCGAAGGTATGCCTGGAGCGCCATTTATGTTACAATTGGAGCAACTTTATTAATACCAATTTAGGCAACGATTATGAGCAAAAAACAAGAACAGGTCTTATGTATTGACCGAAATAACCTCCCCGCAGCGTGGGTTACCCAAAGAGCCGTCCTTCCAATGGATTTCCCCACATTCGCCGCCACATGCACCAACGCCACATTTTCCTTTGTTCCCCGGGGCATTGCCGAAGAAGACAGGCAAAAAAAACAGGTCATCCCGTATATTCTTTTACAGACCGCCGATGGAAGTCTGACGGCGGCCTACAACAGGCAGGGCAGTGAAAAACGGCTCCATGACCTGTGGTCCATCGGCATCGGCGGCCATATCAACCCGGAAGACAGTACCGCGGGCACAGGAACCTTTGAAACTATTTTAAAAAGCGGAATGCAAAGGGAACTGGATGAAGAATTGGCCCGGCGCGTTGCCGGCGACCCAATTGAATTCATCGGAATTATCAGTGAAGATATCACCCCGGTAGGCAGTGTTCACATGGGGGCGGTATTTTTAATTAAAACAGAAACACCCAAAGGCTATATGCCGGGCGAAGAGTTGCACAGCTTTACCTGGCATAAGGCGTCAACACTTTCCCAGCTGAATCTGGAGCTGTGGTCCGAGCTGGCCCTGGAGCTCATCACCCAATGATCGAGTCAATCCATTGAATCCAGCACCTTCAGTGCAACAGAACCATTTTTTTTGAGCACCTTTGACCCCCTTGTGATTTTGCACAGGCTGATCCCGTATTTTTCGGCAATTTTGCGCTGGGTCATCCCCCTATGCAGATCTTTTAGCAGTTTCCAGCGCAAAGAAAGGTCCGACAGCTCCGCTGGTGTAAAGATTTCTTCAAAAAAAGATTCCAGCTCATCTTTGTTTTTGATGGATAAAATAACGTCCAGTAATTGATCGTCTATACGCATAATATTTTTATACCCCGGCGGCCTAATTTTTTTCAGAAAATGAACGCACCCTGTAAGTATGGACGGTTAGGCTGCCGTCACCCCATTCATCAGCATCAAGCCCGGCTTTAAGGCACAACTGGGATAAAAACGACCCTGGGTCAGGCAATTGTTCCCAGACCTGGGGAAGAAAGGTCGCCCGGCGGCTTGCCTTTTCAATAATAACACCATCCTTAAACGGCACAAGCCGTTGGAGCAACTCTTGTGCCGTACTATATTCAAATTTTTCAGGGGGAGACAACAGACTGATTTCCAGATCAACCTGGTCAAATTCATCCCTGGTAAGGGGTGCAAAACGAGAATCTTTAAACGCGGCAAGCCTTGCAGTTTCGGGCACCCCAGTTTTTAAAGATTCAACCGGTTCTATAATCCCGATACATCCCCTCAGGCCGCCGTGTTTATGCAGGGTTACAAAGAGCCCCATTTTTATTTCCAAAAAAGACGCCTCTAAATCAATCTGCCTTGTATCCACAGAAACCCCGAGTTTTTCGGCAATACCGGCACGTGCCATTTTCAGCAGTGCTTGCCCCTGTTCGTCACTTATCATCTCTCTTGCGTCCTTTTTTACCGTTTAATCAACTGCGTCATTTATGAAAGTAGCATCACCGAATCCAGAAAAAAAGAAAAACTTCGCCCCGCTGATATTCCACGCCCGGACAATGCTTAACAATCTCCTAACAAAAGAATTTAAAAAGAATACAACGGAAATAAGCGTAAATATAATTTTTAAAATCCGACAATTCGTGGAACCATCTTAATTCGGATGATAAGCTTTTCAGTTTTTATGTTAATTCTACATAATCCGGTTTGACTTGGATATCTTTCTAAACTATCGTGGGGTGTAATTGGCTTGATGGATTTATAAAAAATCAGTCAAGCCAATTACAAAAACAGAAATAAAAACAAATAGTTAGGTGGCAAAATGACAATTATTGATCAGAAACTGGTAAACAAATTATTAGAAAACGGGGTGGAGATGCCCTTAATCCCCGGGTTTATCCGCAGTCTGGCAAATGCCTTTCTGATCAATCCGAACATGTCCTATTGCCAGGCCCGAAAACGCCTCAAATACCTGGGATGGGAAGAAATTGAAATGGATTACCACACCTTCTCTCTGGCGGTAAATGCGCTTGAAACAAAAGGGCTAAACCGTCTTGAGTACAAATCCGCGCCCTGGTATTTATCCAGCTTTAACGCCGGACAATCGCCGGCAGTTTATTAGAAACTGTTAAAATTGAAGCTATCTTAACAAATTTAAGATAGCTTCCAATAGCCTTGATATATTACTCTTTTAATTTTTCCGCAAAATATCTGTCCACTAAAGATTCGGCAAGACCCAGATAGGTCTGGGGTGAAAGCGCTCCCATGCGTGCTTTAACGTCATCCGGCACCTTTTCAAGTTTATCCACAAACCGGGCCAAATCCTCTTTTTGAATTTTTTTGCCCCGGGTCAGATCTTTAAGCCGCTCATATGGATTATCCTCGCCGTATACCCGCATAACAGTTTGAAATGGTTCGGCCAGAAGTTCGGGGTTGTCGTTAAGGTCCTTTTCAAGCACGGCCTGGTTTAAGTCCACTTTTGACAACCCCTTGATGGCATTTTTCACCCCAATGGTAAAATACCCGAATACCGTGCCAAGGCTTCGCAGTACAGTGCTGTCGCTCAAGTCCCTCTGGAAACGGGATTTCTGCAGTTTAACCGCCAGATGCTCCATCATGGAAATCGCAAGACCCATATTCCCCTCACTGTTCTCAAAGTCAATGGGGTTGACTTTATGGGGCATTGTGGATGATCCGGTTTCACCGGCAGCAACCCGCTGCTTGAAATACCCGAAGCTGATGTACCCCCACATGTCACGGTCAAAATCAATCATAACCGCTGCAGCACGAACCATGGCATGAAGCACCCTGGAAAGGCCTGTGTTGGGATTGATCTGAGTGGTGAACAAAATGGGTTCAAGGCCCAGATAATCCTGGATAAACCGCTCGGATGCAGCAATCCAGTCAATTTCCGGGAACGCAAACAGATGGGCGTTATAGTTGCCTGTAGCCCCGTTTATTTTTGCCTGGATTTTGGTCTCTTCCAGAACCTGAATTTCCTGGTTCAAGCGCCAGGCAAAATTAATGAACTCTTTTCCCGGGGTTGTCGGTGTGGCCGGTTGCCCATGGGTGCGGGACATCATTGGAACGCTTTTATATGCCAAAGCTTTTTTCTCGATCTCCGCCACAAAGGTTTTAAGCAACTCGACCACAAGCGCCTTGCCTTTTTTAAGCATCAGAGCGTATGCCGTATTGTTAATATCTTCGGACGTGCATGCAAAGTGGACCCACTCGCGTATGGACGAAAGTCCTGCAGCATCCAGTTTTTCCTTGATAAAATATTCAACGGCTTTGACGTCGTGGTTGGTTCGTGACTCTATCTCCTTGACCCTGAGCGCATAATCTTCATTAAAGTCATTTATCAGAACATCCAGACCTGAAAGATCCAGGTCCTGCTCGGCCCCTATAACCTCATGGACCTTCAAGTCCGTGATCAAAAATTTCAACCACTTAAGTTCAACATGAATCCGATGATGAATCAGCCCTGATTCACTGAAAATATTTGAAAGCACGCCGGTAAGCCGGGCATAACGCCCGTCTATGGGTGTGATGGATAGCACCTGTGTCATTTTCTCTCCATGATATAATGTGAACGCCTGTTATTTTTCATCTAACAAATAACAAACTATGGAACAATTAACAATGCCGTAAACCGGGAAACAAGACCCAAGATATTTACACGGTTGCTATAATAGAACCATCATGTTGATTTTGCAATAAATTACAATAACCGGGCAACCTGATCTTGACAATCCCGAAGAATTTAAAGTATTTTACGGACCTGTTTTTATTAATCATTCAGACGCGAGCTTTGTGTGCCGCAGGAGTAAATAGCTATTATGGCACTGACCAAAACTATTATTGCAGAAAAAATACAAAATGAGCTGGACCTGTCAAGAACCGTTGCCTATGATGTCGTGGAGGAGTTCCTTGAAATCATAAAAGAGACCATTGCAAATGGAGAAGATATTATGATTTCAGGTTTCGGCAAATTTTGTGTCAACGAGAAGAAAGCAAGAAAAGGACGCAACCCTGCAACCGATGAGGAGATGACACTTCCGGCCAGGCGGGTTGTCACATTTAAATGTTCCGGAAAACTCCGGGATTTAATCAATCCAGACAGCTAACTAAACCCATGTTTTTATCCGACCAGACGATCACCACTATTATTCTGATTACCCTCATTGTTGACTTTACAATGAATTATGTGGCTGATCGTCTGAACATCGGCCGCCTGACCACACATCTGCCTGAAAAATTTTCAGATGTTTACGACCAAGATCGGTATGGGCAGTCCCAGCAGTATCTTAAGGCCACCACCCGACTGGGTACGATCACCTCAACCATTGATCTTGGTATTCTTTTAGCGTTCTGGTTTCTGGGCGGATTCGGTGCCCTTGACCATTTTGTCAGGGGCACCGGATGGTCGACCATTGGTTGCGGGCTTTTATATATCGGGGTTCTGGCAGGATGCAAATTTTTTATATCCCTGCCCTTTTCCATCTATTCCATTTTTGTCATTGAAGAAAAATTCGGCTTTAACAAAACCACACCCAAAACCTTTGTTCTGGATCTGATGAAATCATTGATTTTATCCCTGGCACTGGGTATCCCCCTGCTGTCGGCCATATTCTGGTTTCTGGAAAGCACGGGCCCCTGGGCCTGGCTGATCTGCTGGGGCATAACCACAATATTTATTCTGGCGGTACAATACATTGTTCCCACATGGATCATGCCCCTGTTCAATAAGTTCACCCCCCTTGAAGACGGTGAATTAAAAGAGAAACTGTTTGCCTATGCAAAAACCATTGATTTTCCCTTGACCCAGATTTTTGTCATGGACGGCTCCAAGCGCAGCACCAAGTCCAATGCATTTTTCACAGGGTTTGGGAAAAACAAGCGCATTGTGCTGTTTGACACCCTGATGAACGCCCATACTGCAGACGAACTTTTGGCCGTGCTTGCCCACGAAATGGGACATTTCAAAAAAAAGCACATCCAGCGCCGTCTGATTTTCGGCATTCTCCAGATGGGGGTAGTGTTTTACCTTCTATCTTTATTCATCACCCAGCAAAGCCTGTTTACGGCATTTCATGTGGATAGCCCTTCCGTATACGCAGGCCTTGTTTTTTTCAGCATTCTTTTTTCCCCGGTTGACCTGGTCATTTCCATTGTCATGCAGTTTTTCTCAAGGAAAGATGAATACGAAGCAGACCGTTTTGCCGCATTGACGACCAAAAAAGCCAAGGCATTGATAACGGCGTTAAAAAAACTCAGTGCCGACAATCTATCCAACCTGACCCCGCATCCCTTTTATGTGTTTTTACATTATTCCCATCCGCCATTGGCCCAGCGTGTTGCAGCCATGGAACAGATTAAGGATATGGCGTAATCATGGAACGGCTTTTGATCTTTTCCGATCTTCATGGCTTCTTTTCTGCCTGGCTGACGGTAAAGGCGATGGCCGGCCCCGGTGATGCCGTTGCCATTGCAGGGGATCTGTTTGATACAAGGTACGGCAACTACAATGCATCTGATTTTGCCCCGGATCAAATCCGGTCAACCATTGCCGACCTGGAGTTTAAACTTTTTTATATCTACGGTAATTGCGATGTGGAAGGCTTCTGCAAAGGATTTTCCCACGAATTAAGCTTTGAGGCCTTTGATAAAAAAATTTTTATGCACCACGGGCACAAGGACACGCTGATGATTCCCAGGGGCACGGATATCATTATCCAGGGACACACGCACCTGCCCGAGCTTGAAAAAACAAAAAACTACATCCATCTCAATCCAGGCTCCATTGCCGTCCCCAGAAACGGTATAGCCACCTTTGCCGTCATTGACGCCGCCAGTGTAAGCCTGATGGCGCTGTCCGGGGAAACGCTGGCATCACTGAAGTTTTAGCTTTTTTCAACCGCCCTGCTCCCCGCACTAAAAACAGCTCAAAATACAATGAATTAACGTCTTTTCACCGGCGACATCGGTGAAATCGGATTGATCGCTTCCACAGGTCCTCGGCCCCTGTTTTTCACACAGCCCATGGTTCCCGAACGTCCGGGAGCCGAATTAAAGTACCGTCTATATCCGGCACTGCTGCCGACAGACCGCTTTGGAACGCACGTCCGGAAGGCCGCCCCCCCTTCACGATTGTGCTTGACCGCATTTTGAAAAACAGTTTCAAACGCTGTCCGCCTTGTCCCGGCGGATTTACCTTCCCGGCAATGGGGGCGAGCTTGCCCGAAGCGCCCCGTTTTTTTGGCGGATGTATCCTTGTTTTCATGACAGTGTTTTTTTAAACCGGCAACCAGGGTCGAAAAAAAGTCCTGGAACAGATTTCTGCTGCCATGGGTTGATGTCCGATCATGGTTAAACGCCGAAGGACGTTGGTCATCCTCTTGGCCGACAACGTTTTGGGGTAACAAAGACAGCAGAATATGAAAGGCTTCATTCAGCTGTTTCATTTTTTCTTCGGCGCGTTTTGCCTTTGTCGGGTCCGTTGCAAACCTGTCCGGATGCCAGGTTTTGGCAAGTCTGCGAAAGGCGGTGCGGGCATCGGTACGGGTGGCCGACGGCCCAAGGCCTAAAATATCCAACCCTTTTTGTTTGTCCATGAATTTAACCATACCCCGGTGGTCCAATCCCGGTCAAGCCTTTCAAACCGACCTGCCGAGGCAATTATTGCAAATATTAGTAGATGATACTTGGTTTGAAAAACCAAATCGGGCATGATAATATCATCTGGCTGTCACATAGCCCCCATCCCAGATTGTTCTGAAGGGTATTTGTGACAACTGGATTCTTTGTAGTGCGTTGCACTGTCTTTTGTTAAGGCCCAAGGAGAAGAAATGGCACCCTGTGAAACAGACTTTAACCCCATCAATTCCACCCCGGACCAGCATGCATGGTTTACGGCATTTTTCCTTGAAAACCATATTGATCCCTTTGCATACCCCTCAAAGGTCGGTTCCCGGGAGCAGGTGGAATTTATGGTGTATCCGGAAAATGATGAACGGTTCTATCCCTGTTCAGATGCCATGTTCGCGGCAATCATGTCCCGTAAACGGCCAAGATTTTTACGCAACCGTTACCGTGAGGTGCTTGACGAAATTTTTGCCATCATTAATGAGTTCATTGAGTCGGAATATGACCGGGCATTTTTATCCAGCCTGATACAAATAAAATATGATTACGAGATTCAAAGCCGCCTGCTCATACCCTCCCGACTTGAAAAACGCCTGTATAAAATTTTTTTAAGCCGCACCCACATTGAAGACCCCTTTGAAAGCCAGAAAAAAAAGGAAAACGCCCGGGCATACAAATTCATGGTCTCTGAATCCTTTAAAAAAGCCTTAAACGAAGTGAACGGTGCCGTGGATACCATGAAAGAACTCACCCTTGATCAAGTTAAGACAAAAATCAACGAGATCGAGTTCACACGACGTCTCTCTCTTTTGGCGGCCTCGGCCCTGTGGCAGGATGAGGAGTTCAGAGTCCCCTCAACATCGGCCATAAAAAAACTGCTGAACGCAAAAGTGACCGGTAACGGCATGGAACGACTGCTTGAACTGGTGCATACGCCAAAATCAAAAATTCTGTGGCTGACCGATGAGTCAGGTGATGTGGTGGCGGACATTGCCATTGCACAATTTCTTGCAAACATTGGCCATGTCGTGATTCTCGTCGTTAAGGAGAAACCGTTCTTTAAAAAAGTCTGTCTGTACGACACCCGCACAGACCCGGTTCTTGCCAAGCTCCTGGACCAGGCCAATTTCATCCACGATAAAACCATCAGCAAAAACAAGCTGGTCCAGCGCCTCAAACAGGATGAACATCTGTATGTAATATCCGACGGAACCCAGGAAGCACTGAATCTCTTGCTGGTCTCCACCACCTTCTCACGGGTCTTCAAGGAGGTGGACTGCGTGGTAACAAGGGGGCCGAAACAGAAAAACAGAATGATCCAGACCCATTTCAAGTTTACAAGAGATGTGATCAATATCTGCGCAAAAGAAAATAAATTAGACGTTGTCTTTAAACCCAGGCATCCTGACTTTATCAATTTCAGCCACACGGATCTTGAAGAAAAGGCCGATAAAATTATCGATCAAATGAAGCAGGCCAAAAAGAAAAACATGACCGTGATGTTCTACTCGGGCATCATCGGTTCCATCCCCGGCAAAATTGACGTTGCAAAAAAAATAATGAGCCGGTTTATTGAGCATTTAAAAAACCAGTCAGACAATCTGTTTATCATCAATCCGTCTTCATACTACGAACCGGGCATGGATGCCGATGATTTGATGTATATGTGGGAAATTGTTCAGCGAAGCGGATACATTGACATCTGGCGTTTCCAGACCTCAGAGGACATTGCCCAAAGCTTTGAAATCATGGGCCAGAAAGTTCCTCCGGAATGGATTGGAAAAGATGCCACCTATTCCACCGGCTGCACCAAAGAGATGCGCATTGCCCAGGATGTCCAGATCAAAAATCCGGAAATGCAGCTGATGGGACCGTCCGTGGATAAATTCATGCGCCGGGATGAGTATGGCGTGGGTTCCATGTATGATCAACGCTTAGCAAGTTTATAATTGATAGGATGATCGATGGCTGTTTTTGAATACAACGGACTGACGGCTTCCGGCAGAAAAAAATCAGGTATTATTGATGCTGAAAGTTCCGATGCCGCCCAGGAGGATTTGAAACAAAAAGGGATTTTTCCCACCTCCATTCTTCGCATTGAATCCGGGGCCGGACATATTAAAACAAAAAAAGGGGCGCCCCCCAAAAAAACATTTAATTTGCCGCCCCTTTTTTCTTCGGTAAAATCTTCGGAAATTTCCATGATTACACGCCAGTTGGCCACGCTTCTGGCGGCAGGATTTCCCCTGCTCAAAGCCCTTGCCACCCTGGTTCCCCAGGCCAGAAGCAAAAATTTTAAACGGGTCCTGTCCAGGGTAAAAGACGCCATTGAAGAGGGGAACAGTTTTGCGGACGCTTTGGCAGCCCACCCCCAGGTTTTTTCTGCGGTCTACATCAACATGGTCAAAGCCGGGGAAGCCTCGGGCACGTTGGAGGTTGTGCTGGAACGGTTGGCCGATTTCAGTGAAAAAAGAGAAGATACAAAAAAGAAAATTCAAGCTTCCCTTGCCTATCCCATCCTCATGGCGGCTATCGGTTTTCTTGTGCTTATCTTTCTTTTGACCTTTATCGTCCCCAATATCACAAAAATATTCACGGACATGAACCATGATCTGCCCATGCCCACACAGATCCTTCTTGGGGTCAGCGGCATGGTCAAAGCCTGGTGGTGGCTGATCATCCCCGCACCTTTTTTATTCATGCTGTGCATCTACGCGATCCGTAGAACAGAGAAAGGGGGTCGCATTCTGGACCGGCTCATTTTATCTTTGCCCATTTCCGGCGGCCTGACCAGACAGCTCATTGCATCTCGGTTTTCCAGAACCTTGGGATCGTTGCTTGACAACGGGGTGCCGCTGTTAACCGGCCTTGGCATTACCAAAACCATTTCGGGCAACCGGGTGATTGCCGAACTGATCGAAAAGTCGGCCCAAACAGTCGAACAAGGCGGCAGCCTGGGTTCTGTTCTGGAAAAGAATTCAGCCTTTCCGGACCTTGCGGCCCAGATGATCAAGGTGGGAGAAAAGAGCGGTGAAATGGAAAAGATGCTGGAAAAGTCAGCCGAACTGTTCGAAAGAAATGTTCAGACCGCCATTACAGCCGCCACATCAATTATTGAACCGATGATTATTCTTATTATGGGGGTGGTCATCGGATTTATCGTCCTTGCGGTTTGCCTGCCGATTTTTGAAATCAACCAGTTAATGGGGTAAGACCGCCCCATATTCAACATTAAATCGATGCACAAATGAACCGTTTCATTTGTGCATTTTCAAGATATTAAACCGGCGTTTAATCCAGAACCAGATCTGTTTTTTCAATACATTCAACCCAGGGCAGCTGCTGTGTTTTTTCCACCAGGGCCTGGCTGATCAGAAAATCAGTGGTGTGCATGGTGTCCTGAATGATCACCGCCTTCACATCATCCGGCGCAATGGGACCGATGGTCTGAAACGCCGCCTGAAGTGCTTTTTTCCGGGTGGGCAGACGAACCGGCGTAAACGCTTTTCTCAAAGACATTGAGGTTAAGGCATTCATGAGCGTGGCCTCGTAATCCATGTCGGTAAACACCTTTTCGGTGATGATATCCGCATTGCCCAGTCCGATTGCATTGCCGCAGGTTTTGGCGGACAAATCCAGAACCACCACCCGTTTGGCATTGAGCACCCCACTGAAATCATCTTCCATCAGATCAAAGGTCCTGCCGGTTACATTGGGATCCATGCCCGACCCGCTGATCTCCTTGCCGATCTGACGTACGGCCAGCACATCCAGTTTATCATAGGGAAGGCAGGGAAAATTTTCCTTGGCCGTTTTGAGCAGCAGCGGCTCTGTTTCCCGAATCTTGTCTGCGGCGATGACCTGAACATCCATGACCTGGTCATAGCGATCCTCAACCACCCCGATACCCAGGCGAAGATTGGTATTTTTGGTCACAGCATCGCCCATCTTCAAAAGCAGATTATAAAATCCATATTTCAAGGCATTGTTGTGATACGCCAGCGCCCCCTGGTGTTTGCCCATGCCCACCACCATCATTTTATACAGCCCGCTTTCCACATCCCCTTTAAATTTGGTGTGGGGCTTGATGCGGTTGATGCAAATGCTGTGGTCTGCGGCCAGGGCCTGGCCGGAAAAAAACACGGGCACCTCATTGCACACCGTTGCCACCTGTACCGTGTCCATTTCCGGCCTGATCTCAGCATTACAGGTGCCAGGGGTCACCCCCAGCTTTTCAAGCATCATGGCCTGGCCCTGGGGGGTGGCACTGCCGTGACTGCCCATGGCCGGTACAATGAACGGTACCGCTGACCGTTCGCGAATAGATCGGCAGATGGTTGAAACAAGTGACGAAATCTGATTTATTCCCCGGCTGCCGACCCCCACGGCAACTGTCTGGCCGGGCTTTATGCCCACCTGATCCAAAGCCTGTACGAGCTCTTTTTCCAACACGCCGGCCGGATCCGGCATGGCCCGAGAGGGCGGATTCAGTCTAACCCGGTAGAACTGGGGAAACGAAAAATCTTTTTCAATATAGGCAGGATAGCGCATGTTAGACCCTTTTTGAAAAACTAATGTTAATTAACAAATAAGCGTTGACAAAATAACTTTCAGGATATTATACATCGGATGTCAGACATCTTATGTAATAAAAAGCAGTACCATAAAAAAGGAGAGGCGTAAAGTCCTCCTGATGGGAGATATTTAAGTTCAATTAAAGTAGCGATAACCCGGAACACCCGAAGGAGTTTAAAAATGTTCAAAAAATTTTTTATCACACTGGCAGCACTTTTCATGGCCGCCACCATGAGCGTCCCGGCATCCACCGCCGGTGAAAGCCTGATCCTGGCCACGGCAACCACCGGCGGCACCTATTACCCGGTGGGCGTTGCCATCGGCACCCTTGCAAGCATCAAACTGGCAAGAACACACCAGATCACCGTTACGGCCATCAATTCAGCAGGTTCCGGTGAAAATATCCAGATGCTGAAAAACAAAGAGGCTCAAATGGCCATCCTCCAGTCCCTGTTCGGGCTGAACGCTTACAAAGGCATGGGACCCTACGAGGGAAAACCGGTCAAGGATTTCAGGTCTGTTACCATGCTCTGGGAAAACGTTGAACATTTTTCTTTGAACGCCAAAGCCGTCAAAACCGGCACCATTTCAGACCTTGGACACATCCAGGGTGAAAAATTCTCCATCGGCAAACGCGGGTCCGGCACAGAAGGATCGGGCAGAACCCTTCTCAAGGCAATGGGCATTGATCCGGAAAAGGACATGGTCCTTGAATTTTTAGGTTACACCCCCAGCGCCCAAGCCATGATGGACAACCGGATCATCGGCTCCAACATCCCGGCAGGGGCCCCCGCAGCAGCCATTACCCAGCTGTTCGCCCAGATGGGCGACAAAAAGGTTAAAGTGCTGGATTTCACCGACGATCAGCTGGCGAAAATCCAAGAGGTTTACCCCATCTGGAACCGGTATGTTATCCCCGCCAACACCTATCCGGGACAGTCCAAGGACATCAAGACCATTGCCCAGCCCAACTTCCTTGCCGTTCATCCGGATGTATCTGAAGACACCGTATACTGGATCACCAAAACCATGTACGAAAATCTGCCGTTTCTTTCCAGTATCCACAAGGCCACCAAGGTTATGAACATCAAAAAAGCCATTGCCGGCCTACCCGTTCCCCTGCATCCCGGTGCCATAAAATACTACAAAGAAGCGGGCATTGAGATTCCCGAATCGCTGCTCTAATCCGTAAACATTCGCAGGGGAAGCTGCGGCTTGCCCTGCATACCTGGATAATTTTGTAAGACAAGAAGGTCAAAAAGAATGGAACCGTGTAACATGGCACCCCAAGGCATAGAAAAAGAGACAGACGGCGAGGCCATCGTCGTTAAAAAAAAGTTATCGCCGCAGATGGAATCCCTGCTCTACTGGACCGGCGTTTTGATGGCAGTATTTCATATCTGGGTGAATACGGTGGGGGTGATGCCCGAAATACAGCGCAACGCCATCCATTTTGGATTTGTTTTGTTTATGGGATATCTGATCTATCCGTTTAATGAACGCTTTGCATCCAAACTCAAGTGGGTGGATATGGCCCTGGCCCTGCTGGCCGTATGCGCCGCCCTGTACCTGGTCTTTTTCGAAGATGCTCTCCATGCCCGAAACGAGGTTCCCATTCTATCGGACCTGATATTTGCCGGCATCGCCGTTGTCCTGATGCTTGAAATCACCCGGCGCACCTGCGGCTACATCATCCCGACCCTTGCCATTGTATTTTTGGGCTATGCCCTGTGGTTCGGCCGGTATATGGGCGGCATGTGGAGTTTTCCGGGGGTAAGTATCCAGCGCATGCTCTACCGGATGTACTTTGCGCCGGACGGCATTTTCGGCACCATCGCCACCATATCTTCCACCTTTGTATTCCTGTTTGTTTTGTTTGCCGCATTCCTGCTCAAATCCGGGGCCGGGGATTTTATTATCCGGCTGAGCGTCGCCGCCATGGGTAAAATGATCGGCGGTCCTGCAAAAATGGCCGTATTTGCAAGCGGGCTGATGGGATCCATTTCCGGATCTGCCGTGGCCAACACCGTGGGCACAGGATCTATTACCATCCCATTAATGAAGCGGGTGGGATTTTCCGCCAAATTTGCAGGAGGCGTAGAGGCGGCCGCGTCCACCGGGGGCCAGTTGATGCCGCCCATCATGGGTGCCGGGGCCTTTATCATGAGCCAGTGGACCCAGATCCCCTATCTGCAAATTGTCGGGGTGGCCATTATCCCGGCCCTGCTCTACTTTTTGAGTGTCGCTTTTTTTGTCCACCTGCGGGCCAAAAAACAGGGGCTCAAAGTCATGGAAGACCATGAGATTCCTAAAATTTCAGATGTCATGAAAGAGGGCTGGCACTTTTTTATTCCCATCGGTGTGCTCATCGGACTTCTCATGGCCGGCTTTACGCCCACCTATTCTGCCTGCGCGGGTATCGGCTCCATTGTGGCTGCCTCCTGGCTGAACAAAAACACCCGCATGGGCCTCAGGGATATCCTGGATGCCTTTGCCGAAGGCTCGCGCGGCATGGTAACAACCGGTGTGATTCTGTTGTGCTCGGGAATCGTGATCGGCGTGGTGCTCATGGTGGGTGCCGGCATCAAATTTTCCATCCTTATCTCCGGCATTGCCGGCGGCAGCCTTTTGATTACCATCATCCTGGTCGCCCTGGCCTCCCTGGTGCTGGGCATGGGCCTGCCCGTTACAGCCTCTTACATCGTACTGGCCGTGCTGGCCGCACCCTCCCTTGAAATGCTCGGTGCCCCTTTGATCGGCGCCCACATGCTCATCTTCTGGTACTCCCAGGATGCCAACGTCACCCCGCCCGTCTGCCTGGCCGCATATTCGGCCGCCGGCATATCCGGCAGCGCCCCCCTGGCCACGGGTATTGAGTCCTGGAAGCTTGCCAAGGGATTGTACATCATCCCCTTATTGTTTGTGTACACGCCGATCCTGTTTCAGGGAACCTTCTTTGAGGTGGCAGAAATCAGCATCGCCGCGCTGGTGGGTCTGTTCTGCTTTGCAGCCTTTTTTGAAGGATATCACCGCATCCATTTGAACTGGCTGTTCAGAGCAGGCTATCTTGCATCCGGCGTGTTGCTCATCTGGCCGCAGATGTGGTGCCACGGTGCAGGCCTGGCCTTGTTTATCGTCCTGGCGCTGGTTCAGGGGAAGCCTGCCCGAAATTAGAATCAAAAACAAAAGGAGCAATGGGTGCGGGAACTGTTTAAGAAAATTCCTAAAAAAAAAGTAAGTGACAAAGTTTTTGACCAGGTTAAATCCCTAATTGTTACCGGCAAACTGCTGCCGGGCCAGAAGATCCCTTCTGAAATGGACTTGATCGGCCTGTTTGATGTCAGCCGGTCTTCTGTCCGGGAGGCAATACTTCGTCTGGAGTGTCTGGGGTTTGTGGAACAGCGTCACGGTGAGGGTACCTTTGTAAAATCCGCCACGGAAGCGGTTGTGCTGGACTATATGACTGAAATGTCCAGGGGAAAAAATTTTATGGCCGGCCTGATGGAAACCCGGAACGTACTGGAGGTCTGGGCCGCCCGCACCGCAGCTGCCCGGGCCACAGACGAAAACATTAACGAGCTGATGAACATTATCACAGCCATGAAAGAGCGCCAAAAGCCCGAGCCGCCCCGGTTCAACCATAATGTCACCCTTCACCGCCAGATTGTTGCCGCCACCCACAACCCTTTTCTCATCCACATGATGAGTTCCATCCTAAGCTGGATCGGTACGGTGACCCACCAGATATACGACAAGCCCCAAGCCGCACCGGAACTCTACCTGGAAATTACCCGCCAGCATTGTCAAGTTGTAGATGCCATTATTGCCAAAAATGAAGAGGCGGCAGAACAGGCCATGATAGAGCACTTAGACTTTGTTTCGGATCGGATCACCCATTAGTGTCTGAGAAAAGCGTCTATGCCCCAACCAGATTACAGGCACAAATTTCGTACCTGTAATATCCGGTTGAAGGCAATTGGTGTCAAATGTTCTGAGAGTTTCTATCTTAAAATTTGACTATTCAACTTCAAATACAAGTTTTTCCCTTAAAACCTTGCCATGGGTGTTTCTGGTGATGACCTCAACGCTGTGGGCGCCCACTTCCAGATCCGCAGGAACATTGCATTGAAATAAATGAGTGGAACGTCCCGAAGTCGTATGGAGCCACTCACCAAGATCTACGGCTTCGCCCGGTCCGTAATTGGTTCCCGTAAAAGAGCCATCCCAGTTTTTACCAAAAAGAGAAAACCCGGGAACACCGCGAAGAACATACATTTCCAAAGGAAGTGCATAGGGATCCACCACATCCTCTGAATATTCTGCGTTAATAATGGTACGCTTATCAAAGACGAAGACAACTTTATCTTCCTTGTTAGCACTCCAGACATTTGCCACCAACTTCGCGGTTGAAAGCTGATCACTTGAAAGGATATTCCTGTCCTCAAGATCCTTGATGGTGGCGTCACCGCCAGCATTTCTGTTATCGTACCAGGACAAAAAGTCATCTGTCAGGAAAGCCATGTGGATCTGTTTGTCATATGCTTTGGCACCCGCCTTGTAGACATCCTCGTAATCGTTGCCGTTAAAGGCAAAGATCATGTGACCGCGGGGCACACCGTCCCTCATGTAAGATACGGGCACACCGGTATCGTCGAGGTCCCCGGACCACCAACTGCCGCAGGCCGCACCGACAATAATCTGGTCAAAGGGCGTTTGCTGTCCCCAGCCGTCAAGCTCATCACCGGCCTTAAAGTGTGACAGGGTATGGGTATGACCGCCCAAAGAGACAACCTTGCGGCCGTCCAAAAGCGCATAAAGATCTTCACGGTTGTCCACCTGATGCTGTTCATTGCTACGGTCAAGGTCTGAGACGATGGGAATATGCATATTCAAGACAATAAGCTTATCCATGGGAACATAGGCCAGATCATTGGCCAGCCATTCCATTTCAGTAGCGCTGATTTTACCATTATAGCTGCTGGAACTTTCACTGGGATACTCAACACTGTCAAGGATGACAAAATGGACATCCCCATAGTTGAAAGAATAATAGGTGGCCCCCATGTAACTTTTCATGGTATCATAGGAATCCTCATCGCTGGTGGCGTCATAGTCCAGGTCATGGTTGCCGGGCACATAATAGACAGGAATCCCCATTTTGGACATGACCTCAAGATAACGGGGATAGAGGCTTAAATCATCACCAACGTTGTCTCCCATGGAAATACAGAAACTTGCCTTTGTGCCCTGTACTTCTTTAACCAACGAATCTCTTAAGAAATTGATTTCACGGTCATTGTAAACCTGGGTATCACCCGTGATAATGGCCTTGAAGTTTGATTCTTTGCCGACGCGATACAAAGGGAAATTCACCATGTTCGGCAGTACCCCTGTGGGTTCGATCCCCCGGAATCTTTGAATTTCATCCGGAGAACCTGCCGGCTTGTGGACGTAGCTGAACTGCGGCAGATTGTTCTGGTCCACAGGTGTCATCCAGCCACTGGGCTTGACCACAAAAACAACCATGTCGTCATAGGCCGGCAGTTCATATACACCTTGGTTGTTGGTTTGGGTGACTTCCTTGCCGTTTGATACACAAACTTTTGGAATGCCACGTTCCCAGGTCTCCTGAATACCATTCTGGTTGCGGTCCCAGAATACTTTACCTGTAACGGTTTCTGCGGCTGTTGCTTGATTGGTTAACGCGCCCAGCAGTAAACCCACTGAGAGTGCGATCGCTCCTTTTTTCATCAAAATCCCTCCACGATTTCAGTACATTAGAATAGATAGATCATAGCGTTTTGAATAGGCACACAGGTTCAGTTCAAAATTTTGAATTGTTATCCTCCTCCTTTGCTACAATTTTTATTCCCCGCCCCGTTAAAGGCGATGTGATGGCAACATGATTAAATTAATTTTAAAACTGATGTAACTAATGAAACTTTACTTTCTGAACAAACCTGTCGCTATCGACGTTATTATCTATATCCGGGCAATGTTTTTTAAATATTACCAGCAAATTAAAATTTAATTGGGAATCGAATGACTGAAATTTAACGATGGAATTGCAGTTATTTTTTAATGACTGGCGAAATCAATGAATCCGTTATTGGATTATGCGCATGATTTTTAACAACACGGATTTCACCCAGTTTGGGATATAAGTTTTTAATGAAATCCAGATAGATTTTTTCAAGATTGGCCTTGGGATTTTCTTTATATGCCTGATAACGAGAAGAAAACCTTGATGCTTCTCCTTCGGCTGCAAGGATTTTTTTGCTTTTATAAGAACGTGCGTTCTGAACAATGGCATTGGCCTCTGATCTGGCGGCGGGCACAGCGCGGTTATATTTTCCCTGGGCCTCGTTTAGGACTTTTTTCTTTTCCACCTCTGCATTGATCACCCTATCAAAATACTGCTGCACCTTTTCCGGCGGTGTAATTTCCTTGATTTCCAGAAATGTCAGGCGTATGCCGGTATTAAATTGGGCCAGTTTATCAATCAGTGCTGTCTGGATATCAAACTCAAGCTGTTTTTTCCCAAAGGTCAATATTTTATCAATTTCCAAACAGGCCAAATGGTGAACAATCAGGTCGGCGGTACAGCGCTCCATAAAGTAATCAGGATTGGTTATGCCATAAAGATATTGTACGGGATCATCAATGGTGTATTTAATGACCATGGTAATGGCGATGATATTGTTATCTCCGGTAATACAATAGGGCTCCAGCTGGGTTTTGCGAAAAAAAGCCCCCGAGGCATCATTGTTCTTTTCCTGTTTTTGGAACCCGGAACTGAAATCACTGATCACCAGGGTCTTGACCTCCCTGATCGGCACGACGGCTATTTTGTCTATGGGCCAGGGTAATTTGTAATGCAGCCCCGGCAGCGCGCGGGGTTCAACGATTTTACCGAACCGGGTCAACACCCCCACGGCATCGCCTTTAATCTGGTAGATGCCGCTCAAACCATATACGACCAAAGCCAAAAGCAACAGCCATTTTAAATAGACACCGATCAACTGACGGCCTGCCGTTATCAACGCCCGAAAAATGACTCTGTCTTTTTTCATTTTGGTTTTCCCAAATTCGTTTTGTCGTCTATGTGCAGATATTTAAACAGTTCGGAATCGGTTGAAAGGATCAGGGTGGTGTCTTTTCCCAGGATGGTGCTGTAGGTTTCTAAAGACTGGAGAAAATTAAAAAATTCACCGCCTTCCTGGTAGGCCTTGGTGTATATTTCCATGGCCTGCTTATCCCCCTCCCCTTTCAGGATCAGGGCTTGCTTTTGGGCCTTTGCTTTTATTTCCTGGGCCTGTTTAGCCGCTTCAATGGATATTTTTTCGGCAGCCTCATATCCTTCCGCCTTTATTTTATCTGCTTCTTTGATACGCTCCGACCGCATGCGTTCATATACCGAATTGATAACCACCGACGGATAGGCGAGCCGCTGGACCCCGGTACGCTGTATTTGAATACCATACTTTTGAATGCTGTTTTGATTGGCCGTTTCGGTGATCTGCGCCTCAATCTTGTCGAGAAGAACGTTCCGGGCGTCGGTATTGATGATGTTGTCAATGGTGTAATCGGCCAGAACAATACTTAATTTTGAATTGACAATATCCCCAAGTTTGAGGACGGCATTGGATGTCTGCCCCATGGCCTGGAAAAACAACAGGGGATCATAAATCTTCCACAACACATAACAGCTGATAATGATCGGCTTTTTATCGCCAAGTAGCAATTGGGTCGGCTGGGTTTCAAACAGATCGGACCGTTTGTTGAACCGGTTAATGTTCTCAAGGAAGCCGGGAAGCTTCATTTGCAATCCTGCATTTTTAATAATCCGGGCGGGCCTGCCGAACCGGGTGAGTATGACCAGTTCATTTTCAGCCACTGTAAACAAAGAGAAATACCCGATCAACGCCGCCATAAGCCCGATGCAGACCAGTGCGATCCGCGGCTTGCATATTTGTGAAATCATAGACATGTTCATTGTGAATCACTTCCTTTAAAAGAACTGCGGGGAACAACAAAATTTTCCAGGTACAGGAGATTCTCGGTAACACCGCTTTTGGGGTCCACAAGCAAGAGTTTCTTACCATCCAGAGTTTTGGCTGCAGATTTGAGATACATTAAATTTTTTATCACGGTTTCACCCTTTTGAAAGGCCTGATAGCGCAGTTGGTAATTGGTTGCTTCGCCTTGTGCGGTTTGTTCCCGTTCAACGACATAGCCCTGGGCTTCACTGATGGTTCGTTCGCCGTTGACGCGCTCCCGGCATTCCATGGACGCAGCCTTTCGCTGTGCATAGTTCAGGCTAGTAACCTTGAGTTGATTGGCGGCCACAACATTTTCAAAGGACTCTGCCAGGTTGATGGGCGGATGCAGATCCCGCAGGCAGAATGAAACGATATCCACCCCGATTCCCAATTCATCGCTTTGCCGTTGCAATTGCGCACTCAATTGCCGGGTCCATGCATCCCTCTTATTCAGGATCAGGTCATAAAATGCTGTTTTGGAAAACATATGATTAAGTAACTGCAACGCCAGTGATGACAACATTTTTTCAGGGACGCCGTTTTCATAGTTAAGGTAATAGGCATGGTAATCCTTCACCCGGTAATGAATGATAATGTAGGGTAGAAAAAGATTATTATCCCCTGAAATAAAGGCTTTGCTGTCTCCGTGGTCCGTATTCCAAATCATGGCTGAATCCTGGGTTGTAGTGTTGCCGACGACCAAGGATTGGATGGATTCTGTGTTAAACCGGATCACACGGTCTATGGGATAAGGAAGTTTAAGGTGCAGTCCGGGCCCGATCTCATATGCACTGTTGATAACCGAGCCAAAACGAAGCAGCAGTGCTTTTTCATTGCTTTTCACCGTGTACAATGCGGTTGAGCAAAACCATATAACCAAAGCTGCAATTGCCAGGCGAAAAGCCCCTCGCAGTATTTTGTGAAGATAGACAAAAAAGAGATGGAAAAAACGTTTGGACTTGTCGCCCAGATTTAGCTGATTTTCCAAGTTGGACCAATGGGATTTATAGGTTGAAATCGAGCACGCTTTACAGATTATGCCGGTAAATTTTTGCTCAAATACCATCCGCTGGCGGCCCTTGATAATGGCCATCATCGCATTGACCAGCAATTCAAGGGCAAAGGTCAGGATATACAAAGAAATAACAACTCCGACCCAGCGGTCTACATTGACATTAAAGTGGTAAAGAATCAATGAAAGGCCGGTGATCAGGGAAATTGCCATGTCGGCACGATTGTGATGGCTGTCGGCAATCAGTGCGGCAGAGTCCTCCCAGTTTCCCACAAATTCTTCAAACCGGGATAAAAAATAAGAGCCAAAGGAGAGGCCGACAAAGATAAGGCCTGTTGTCAGCGGAGCGGTTACCACCACCTTGCCGGCAAATATGGCTTTAACAAAAATTGAAATTGCTGCAATCGTAAGGATCAGGCCAATGGTCACCGCCGCCTTGAGTTCGGTATTGACGGCACTGATTTTTTGCCATGCCCGGGCTAAAATACTTTTTTTCTTTTTGGCTTCGGCCGTCTCGTGTTCGACGGAACCGTTCCGGTTCGCCAAGCCCAGACCCTTTTTATTCTGAAGAATAATAGAGACAAATACCAAAACAGTGGTACCGATGTCAGCAAGACTATGCCAGGCCTCGGACAACACGCCAAGGCTGCCGGAGAGCCAGTAGAGGAAAAACTTAACCAGGGTCAACAGGCAAATAATGAGAAAGGCAACGCCTGCGGCTTTTGATTGTTGGGTCACCGGAACAGCTCCTTTTAAAACAAATAATTCATCCGGGCACCGATTGTAGTGGATCAAGCAGAAAAATAAAGATGGCGGCAGGGGTTTGATGACGTTTTAATCAAAAAGATACATTTTAGGCTCATCTAACAATAATTAAAACATATGGGAGAGATACTGATGTCATAGGAAAGATGATCTAAAAACTGAATTTGACACAAAATAAGTAGTTGTGCATACAACCATTATGGTATTTTCTTTCATATGATCATAAAACATCCTTAGGCTATTTAACCGGTTTGGCAAACAGGCAGTTGAGTCAAACACTTACCGCCCGTTTCCAGGCAGCGGGGATCGATATGACAGCCGAACAATGGGGCGCCATTCTTCTGGTGCTCAATGGTGATGCGAAAACCCAAGGGGAAATTGGCCGGCAGCGGCTCCTTGAAAAATCCAGCACAAGCCGATTGTTGAACGGGTTTAACGACGCGGCTGGATTACCCGAACCCGTGATCCCAAAGACAGCCGTCATAAGATTGATCCCCCCACCCCCAGGGTCCTGGAAACAGCAGAACGCTGCACCGTGATTGCCCGAAAGGTAATCTCGAAGGCCCAGCGCGGCATGACCCGGGAAGAGCAATCCGTCTGCCGGTCCGTTCTTGGGCGGATCATCGCAAACCTGAACGACATGGGTACATAGATAAAAAAAAGAACGTCATAGTTGTATACACAACAAAAGGAGGTTAGAATGGATATTCAATCGATTATCAAAGAGACTCAAATTTTCCTGAACCACCTGGGGTTGGATGAGGAACCCTTTGGCGTTTATTACGCCGACACAAAACCTGAAAATGCTTATGGCCCCAAACCGGGCGTTCCCATATCCCGGGAACTGGAAGCGCAGGGAAAGGTGGACATGCAGGAGATGTTTAAAACCTTCTCCTGCGTAATCGGCAACATCTGGCTGGCCAGGAAAAAGAAATGCGCCGCCTTTATTTCTGCCGAAGAATATGGATGTCCCGGGGGCGTTTTCTACTGTTCCATGATGAAGCCCAACATCCGGTTCATTGAGCATTATGTGACCACCGGGTATGAGGGGACACCGGTTCACGGTGAACGGTTTTTGCCCTCCCCCGAAGCCATGAGGACATTTTTGGACCGGGTAAATCCGCGCAACGCCACCGGTAAATATTGTATATTTAAGCCGTTATCGCAATTTACAGGGGAAGAAGAACCTGAATTTGTCATCTTTTTTGCCCGTCCCGAAGTGATTTGCGGTCTTTTTGTTCAGACCACATTTACCACAGGCGACGTGGACTGCGTGGCATCCCCGTTCGGTGCGGGCTGTACCAACATTTTGGCCTGGCCGCTTTACTATAAGGAACAGGGGCTTGAAAAAGCCGTACTCGGTGGATTCGATCCTTCGGCCAGAAAATTCATGAAGCCCGATGAACTCACCTTCACGGTCCCCTTTTCTTTATATCGGAAAATGCTCGATGCCCTGCCCGAATCCATGTTCAACGGCGGCAAGGACTGGACGAATGTACGCAAAAAGGTTGAGCGCAGTGCAAAAGCCTGGGGTGAACGCGAATAGCCCCGTCAGAGTGAACGTCTCGGACTGTGCCGTGTATTGGCCTTAAGCCGAAGGCATGGTCCTGAAGATATTAGAGTATGCCGGCAACGGACCCAAGCAATCATAACAAAGGAGGGGGTCTTATGGTCGAAATTAAAAAAAGCTATTGCGGACTTTGCCATCCGCGCTGCGGCACCCTGCTGCACATTGAAGACGCAAAATCGTTAAAGTAATGGGTGATCCCGGTCATCCGGGGCGTGATCTGCCAAAGGGGACGATTGATGCCGGACCATGTCCACCACCCCGACCGTTTGAACTATCCCTTGAAACGCAAGGGAGACAAAGGCGGCGGCCAATGGCAGCAACAGACCTGGGACCAGGCCCTATACGAGCTGGCCGATAAGCTTTCCCGGCTTAAAGACAGATACGGTGCTGAAACCCTGACCTTTACCCACGGCACAAAACGGACCTATCACTGGGACTGCCGTCGATTTTTCAACCTGTTCGGTTCTCCCCAATATCTGCGGCGTAAACAATATCTGCATGTGCCCAAGCTACGCCACAGAGTTTGCCACTTACGGCGGCATAGTCATGCCAGGGGTCATGGAGGCCGCCTGCATTGTCATCTGAGGTGCCAATCCGGTCAATTCCGATCCTGTGGGACTCTATCCCCAGCTGGTCCAGGCCAAAAAGCAAGGCGTTAAGTTAATTGTGGTCGATCCCAGGCGGACCAAGGAAGCAGAGATGGCGGATCTCTGGCTCCAGGTGCGGCCGGGTACGGATCTGGCCCTAATGCTGGGCTGGATTCGTCTGATCATCGAAGAAGACTTATACGACCATGACTTTGTGGAGAAATGGACCGTTGGGTTTGAAGATCTCAAAGCAGCGGCCCAAAGTTACACCCCGGAAAAGGTGGCCCAAATCACCGGCATCCCGGCAGACCTTATGACAAAAGCCATTCGGTTGTACGCGACTACCAAGCCTGCGGTGCTTCCCTGGGGCTACGGTCTGGACAAGCAGGGAATCAATGCCAACCAGTGCGCCCGGACCCGGGCAAGTTTGCTGGCCATCACCGGTAACCTGGAAATTCCAGGGGGTGAAAATTTCAGTCTGGCCGGAGATGTTGCAAAAATCATCGACTGGGAACACCTTGAAATAAATGAGGCCATTTCCGAAACCCAGCGCAAAAAGCAGCTCGGAGCCGACATGTATCCGTTCTTCGGATTTCCCGGATGGGAAAAAAAACTGGCCGCCAACCAGAAACTGCCCCCGGGGTACCTAGGCTGCGCCGGAAGCCTGGCACTCCAATCTTGCCCATGCAAGGGAGGTGATGAAAGCCGCCATCATCGGCAAGCCCTATCCCGTGACCGCCGCCATATCCCTGGCAAGCAATCCGTTGCTCTCTTTTCCCGACTCAAAACAGGTATTTGAGGCGCTCAACGCCCTTGAGCTGTATGTGGTCATGGAGTACTACATGACCCCGTCCGCCGCCTTGGCTGACTACGTATTCCCGGCCTCGTCCACGGTGGAGCAGCCGGAACTGTGACTGACCAACAGCTTTTGCATGGCCTGTCCCCAGGGCATTGATCCGCTGTATGAACGCAGGAACAGCTATGATTTCTACCGGGGCTTAGGCATTCGGTTGGGCCAGGAAACGCATTGACCCTGGGAAACGATAGAACAGGTGTATGATCATTGCCTTGCCCCCATTGGGAAGACATTCAAAGAGTTCTGCGAACAATACGGCATTTTTGGGGAGCGGGAGTTCCGCCGGTATAAACGCTACGGATTTGGGACACCTTCGGGCAAAGTGGAGCCTAAATCTTCAATCTTTGAAGATCTCAACCTGCTGCCTGTCCCGGTGTACCATGAACCGCTTTTAAGTCCCGTGGGCAGCCCTGACCTGGCCGAAAAATATCCTTTGAACATGATTACGGGCAGCCGGTTCATGCCCATGTACCACACGGAACACAGGCAGATCGGAAAGGCCCGCAAAAAACATCCGGATCCCCTGGTCACCATTCATCCGTCCACGGCATCCGCATTAGGCCTTGCAGAAGGAGACTGGGCGGTCATATCCAGCCCCATGGGAAAAATACGCCAGCGGGTCCACATTTCGGATGCCATCCGGGAGGACATGGCGGATGTGGAGCATGGATGGTGGTTTCTGGAAACCGAAGAGAAACTGCCCACCCTTTTTAAGATATTTGAATCCAGTCCCAATGTACTGTGCCCGGATGATCCCGAACTGTGCAGTCCTGAAACCGGAAGCTGGCCCCACTCCGCATTTCTGTGCCGGATTGAAAAGGATGTGTAAATTGTAATACACCAAATCCCATAATCTCCGGGCTTGACGAAGGGTAATCCCCGCCGATATAGTGTCTCCGTAATAAAAAATCGTATCAGATTTCACGTGTGCATATCCGGCAATCGAAGATGCCGAAAGTAAAGAAAGAGCCAGGAGGATTATGGAACCAATTAAAAACACCGAAATGACCCGGCGAAACTTTTTGCAGGGCTGTGCAGCAACGGCCGTTACCCTGGCTGGGACGGGCCTTTTCCAGGGCTGCGCCATTGATCCGGTCACCGGGAAACAGCAGTTGATGCTCATGAGCCGGGACCAGGAAATATCCATCGATCGGCAGCAGTCGCCCTTTCAATTTTCCTCGGACTACGGTGTAACCCAGGATGAGGGTCTGAACCAATACGTTTCCCAGGTGGGCAGGGGCATGCTGCCCCGGGTGCATCGCCCGGACATGCCCTATAATTTCCAGGTGGTCAATGCCACTTATATCAATGCCTATGCCTTCCCGGGCGGCTCCATTGCCATCACCCGGGGCATCTTACTGGGCCTTGATAATGAGGCGGAACTGGCCTCACTGATCGGACACGAACTGGGGCATGTGAATGCACGGCATACGGCCGAACAGCAATCCAAAGGTCAGATCTCATCCATTCTGGTGGCAGGCCTTTCGGTGGCGGCAGAGACCCAGGGGGCGGGACTGGGCGACTGGGCCCAGAAACTTGGGGGCTTAAGCCAGGGGCTGTTTTTGTCCAAATACTCCAGGGACAATGAACGTGAGGCCGATGCCCTGGGACACCAGTACATGGCACAATCCGGATACAACTCCAGGGGCTTCACCGGCCTGATGGAGATGCTCAACGCGCTCAATACCTCAAAGCCAAGTACCACCCAGATGCTGTTTGCCACCCATCCCATGAGCCGGGAACGGCTGGACGCCGCAAGGGACAGGGACAATGGCATATACCGGGACACCCATGCCTTAAGCCTGTACCGAGACCGGTACATGGACCACACAGCAGCGTTAAGGGCCATAAAACCCATGATCGTCAAACTCCAGGAGGCTGATAAGTTTCTGGCCAAAGAGCAATACGACCAGGCTGAAACGGCTTTAATGTCGGCGCTCAGAATAAAAGACGATGATTATACGGCCCAGGTGATGACGGCCAGGTGTATGCTGATTCAAAAAAAGAATAAAAATGCAGCCTCCCATGCCCGTCTTGCCAAACAACTTTACCCACAGGAAAACCAGGGACATTTTATTTCAGGGATTGCCAATCTGACCCTAAAAAAGGCCATGCAGGCCCATGAGGATTTTAGTGCATGCAGCAGGGTACTGCCCGGAAATCCCATGATAACCTTTTATCAGGGATACGCCCTTGATATGGCGGGCAGAAGAGAGCCGGCCGCCCGGGAATATGCCGCATATCTCAAAGCGGTCAATTATGCCTCAAACAAGTACAGCCAGTATGCGTATAAGCGTCTTAAAGAGTGGAATTATTGAGTAGGGATAATTACAGACGCAGCGAAAATAAAATCTATTCCTGGGTGACGCGCAGCACTTCACGAAGGGACGTGATGCCCCGGGCCACCTTGGTCAGGCCGTCGGCCCGAAGGGTTTTCATTCCCTTTTTAATTGCAGCCGCCTTGATCAGGTTGGCATCCGAAGTCTCCAGGATAAGCGATTTTAATTCCTCATCCAGAGGCAGAATTTCCATAATAGCCTGGCGTCCCCAATACCCCGTGTTAAAACATTTTGCACAGCCTTTGGGTTTGAAGACCTCCTGCCCGGGGGCAAGCCCGTTTGTGCTTTTAAAACTGCTTAAATCGGCCTGGGAAAGGGTAAACGGCTCCCGGCAATGGGGGCAAAGTACCCGCACCAGACGCTGGGCAATCACATGATTCACGGAAGAAGTGATCAGATAGGGCTCCACGCCTAAATCCACCAAACGGGTCACCGCACCTGGGGCATCATTGGTGTGAAGGGTGGAAAACACAAGATGCCCGGTCAAAGCCGACTGAATCGCAATCTCTGCGGTTTCAATGTCGCGGATCTCACCAATGAGAATGACATCCGGGTCCTGGCGAACGATGGATCGAAGTCCCCGGGCAAACGTCAAACCTGTTTTCTGGTTGACCTGGATCTGTCCCACCCCTTTCAAATTATACTCCACGGGGTCCTCAACCGTGATAATGGACCGGTCCGGGGTATTGATCTCAGACAGGCCTGCATACAAGGTGGTGGTCTTGCCGCTGCCCGTGGGGCCCGTGACCAGGACAATGCCGTGATTCTGCCGGAAAATATCATGCAGGAACCGTTCATTGTCCGGGGAGAGGCCGAATTCTGAAACCTGCATAAAATATCCGGATTTGTTCAACAACCGGATAACCAGGCGCTCACCAAAATTGGTAGGAACGGTTGAAATACGCATGTCGATTTCCTGGTTGCCCAGTCTGACCTGGGCCCGGCCATCCTGGGGAATACGCTTTTCGGCAATATTCATCTTGGCCATGACCTTTACCCTGGAAATCAGACTGGACTGGAACATTTTGGGCGGGGTCATCATGGGATACAAAATCCCGTCAATGCGGTACCGGACAACCAGTTCATCCTGGAAGGGTTCAATGTGAATATCACTGGCCCCGGCCTTCACCGATTGGGAGATCATCTGGTTGACCAGGCGGATGACCGGGGCATCACTGGTGTCGTCCAGAAGATCTGCAGTCTGCTCAATGTCTTCAATATGAAGAAATTCTTCATCTTCCATGTCGTCCATCAGGTCCTGGACATTCTGTCCGTCCTGATCAAAAATCATGTTGATGCCACTCAGGATCTGGGCTCTTGTGGCCAGCGCCAGGGTGTACGCCCCGAAACCTGCATACATGGCCACCTCATCCACATAGCTCAAATCCGACGGATCATTCAAAACAATAACAGGATTTTTGTTTTCAGGCTTGAGCGGAACAATAAGATTCTTTTTTAAAAACTTACGGGTAATTTTTTCGGCGACGGACAGATCCGGATTTACAAAAGCGATATCATCCAGAAATTCAATACCGTAGATTTTCCCCAACGCTTTCAAGGCCTGGGATTCAGACACAAGTTTGGTGTCACAGGCCATTTCCGCCATCCGTGCCGGATCCTTGGCACAGGCTGCCGTGATTTTTTCTCTTTGTTCATAGTCCAGGGAAACAACGGTTGCAAGCTGGTCTATAAACTGCTGGATTAATTTTTCCATATCAATTCAAAAGCATACTTTTTACAGGCGCATTTTCATCATATAACTTGATTTCCTGTTTATGAAGTTTGTCCATCGAATCCTTTTTTTCCTGGTAAATCTTTTTTGCCTCCAGGGTACTTTTCACTACCCTGGGGGTCAGAAAAATAAAAAGATTGGTTCTGTCACTGCCCGAAGACTGGTTTTTGAATGCATTGCCCAAAAGCGGTATATCACCCAAACACGGCACCTGGTTTACATCCTTGCTCAGGCTCTCGTCAATCAACCCGCCAATCACCACAGTATTTCCGTCTTCCACAATAATGGTCGTCTCAAGTTCCCGTTTCAAGGTGGTGGGCCGATCCGTAGAGCTTGTACTGTTTGCGCTGTCCAGCTTGGTAACTTCCTCATAAAAATCCAACCTGACCAATCGGTCCTGGCTGATGGAAGGGGTGAGCTTGAGTGTAATGCCCACATCTTTGTACTCGTATGTATTGTAGGTGGTGGTAGAAGTGTCTTCGGTCCCCCCCCGGGTCTGGTAAGGCACATTTTTACCAATGGTGATGGTGGCTTCCTCATTTTCCGTGGTCAAAAGCTGGGGTGTGGACAAAATTTTCACATCTGAATCGTCCTGGGATGCCTCAATAATGGCCTCAATGCTTCCCCCGAAAACCCCCATGGAAAAACCGCTGCCCAGAGTTGATTCCGCCAAGGAAGGCAAATCCACAGAAGTCGAAGAGGAGCTGAATCGGCCAAACCCAGTACTATTGCTGTGAACATTTCCTTTAGCCCGCCATTCCATACCCAGAGAAAGGGACTTATCCGCGTTCATCTCCATGAGAAGACACTCAATGTAGACCATGGATCTGGGCACATCCAGTTTTTTAATAACCTCTTCCAGCACCGGATAATCATCTTTATCCGCAATAATAATCAGGGAATTGGTGGCCTTGTCCGCTGTGATTTTTATATCGTCGGACAAAACCGGGGCTTTTTTCTGGCCGGTCTTTTTTGAATCATTGCCGCTGCTCTTTTCAGGAATCTCCTGGAGCACGGCAGCCAGGTCCTCGGCCGTGGCATGCTCGAGATAATAGACCCTGATCTTTTCCTCCCCTTTGGGGACCTCTTTATCTAATGCGTCCACAAGCGCCGTAATCTGAACGCTTTCCTGCTCACTGGCCAAAAGAATAATGGAATTGGTCCGTTCATCGGCCACCATCTCCACAGACAGATCATTGCTGCCTTTTTTACCTCTTGAAGTTTTTTTGGTTTTTGCGGAATAGATCTTGGTCAGATTGGTGACCATCTTTTCGGCATCTGCATATTTGATGGGCAAAATGGTAATTTTGCGCCCCACCCCTTCCACATCAATGGTTTTGATCAACTTGAGCAGCCGGTCAATGCTGGCAAGGGTTGCGGTGGCGATGAGCATATTTGAGTCGGCATGGGATAAAAGAAGACTGCCCTTGGCAAGCATGGGGGACAAAAGGGATTTAAGTTCATCGGAGCTTGCGTAAGTCAAGGGGATAATCCGGGTAACCAGCTTGTCGGATGTCTGCTCTGCAATTTTTGCCATACGGGTATCCACATTGTCACCCCTGGCATCCACAGCAGGAATAATCTTAACTACGCTTCCGGTGTCAACCGTGGCGAACCCGTAAATATCCAGCACAGATTCAAATACCTTGTACGCCTCATCCACAGATATTTTTTCAGGTGAAATAATGGTAACCTTTCCCCTGACCTTGGTGTCCACCACAAAATTTTTATGGGTCAGTTTACTGATAAATTTGATGAACACACCAATGTCAACATCATTGAAATCCATGGACACAAACTCCGAAGCATCCGGGTTCTGTGCCGCCTGCACCGGACAAATCCCAACCAGGAGCAACACCACGAAAATTAGGCAGATATGTTTTACATTCAATGCGTTGCGACAGCCCTGCAACATATTTATTCTCCTTAGATTGTTCATGGGCCCCTTTTTTATTAGTGCCCGTGACGCTGACAACAGACGTTCACTTAAAATCAATTTTCTTGTTTTCCCTTTAATGCCAGGGTCTGGGTTTCAATTACGGCATCCAGAAACTGACCTTTATCACCGGACTTTGTCAAGGACAGTGACGAGATAGACACCCCCTCGGGAGAATTTTCGATTCTGAAAAGAAAATCCACCAGGCCCTGTAAATACACCTGCTGAAGCTTAACCGTCACCCGGGACCGGATATAATCACTGTTTTCCATATCCTGGGAAAACGGTTTCATGTAAGCCACATTTTTTTTCACAAGACTCTTGCTTGACAGGGACTCCAGAAATGAAAACAGCGTAAATTGCGGCCCTCTTTTTTCAAGTGCCTGTTTTTCCTGATCAAAACTTTTCGCATATTGTTGGTGTGTCATCTCAAGGGCCTGCATCCGCTCAAGGTCCCGGGCTTTTGCCGCCACCTTTCTTTCAAGCGTTGCACGTTTCTCCACGGCCGGCAGATAAACAAACCACCCAAGACAAAACAGAACAAGAAAGACCGTGCCGGCGGCTATAAATTTTTTATCCCGTGTCGATAATTCAAGCATAATCAGATCTCAATAATGAATTTGAAGTCCACCAGATTGCCGCCCTTTCCTGCCACCGCACTGCCGATATCCACCTTTTTAAAAAAAGGCGATTTTTCAATAAAGCCTTTTACCTGATCAATGGTATTATAATTATCCGCAGAACCGGACACAATCATCCGGGTCCGATCCAGCATGAGCCGGTCCACCTGAACCGCCACATTGGCAGGGATACAGCGGGAAAGCTCAACCAGGATACTGCCCGCCGGCACACTGTCTATATCCTGGGCATCGTTATTTGCCGCTCCCCCCCGTGCCAACTCACCGACACTGGCCTGCATGAGCAGCAACGGAT
This sequence comes from uncultured Desulfobacter sp., assembly GCF_963666145.1. Taxonomy (NCBI): domain Bacteria; kingdom Pseudomonadati; phylum Thermodesulfobacteriota; class Desulfobacteria; order Desulfobacterales; family Desulfobacteraceae; genus Desulfobacter; species uncultured Desulfobacter sp. The sequence continues at coordinate 1,276,043 of NZ_OY762614.1, forward strand.
CAATGTTTCCCATCCGCTTGTTTGGGAATGTCTTTTGATAAATGGCTGCCATGGCCTGGTTTTTCAGCTCCACCTGGTTTTCAAGCCGTGAAATATCCATATGGATATTGACCATGAAAAGAACAAAAGAGAGCAGCACCAGGGCACAGCAACTTGCGATATATCCTGCGTAGGTCCGGACAAATGAATCAGAGCGGTATTCTCCCTGGCACATGTTCAGCATGCCAAGGTCCGGGGACATAAAAGCAAGAAGTTCGGATACACCCACAAAGCAGGATTCTGTCATGGATTCCGACAATTGCGTTTCGCTGGAATCCTGACCGGTAAAATCGGACTGGAACGAGGCAATATCTGCAAGGGGCTTTTCCATCTGTGTTCGGATGGATGCGTCAAAATCCCCGCAAACGTAAACATCAAAGGGATCGGTGACACCAAAACGCTGCCAGAACCCTAACACCATTTGCCTGATGGCTTGCTCCGGCAGTAAAGAAGCTTGATTTTCGGCCAAGGTGCGAACCTGTACAACCTCGCCCTGGGCCACCAGCACCAGAGTCGGGTGACATCCATCCAGGTCCAGGAAAACAAAATTTTTCGTTTCTTTGTTCTGTTTAAGAAACGAGGCGATCATGGCCATGGCTTTGGGGACAATGGCCACCGGTTTAAGACCAGCTGTCCTAAGGCTTTCATGGTAAGATTTAAGGAGATCTTCTTCAATGGATCCGGAAAAGACCAAAGAGGTCGGCTGCTGCGTGTTCAGTTCATACCGAAAAAAATCAGTCACCACGGAGCCCAGTTCCTTTGGAAACTGTGTGTTAAGCTCCAGGGGCAGAACCTGCCGGATTTTTGACCGGGATGTAAAGGGCAGATTGATACTTCGAAAATAAAACCGGTCAGCCGGCAAAAGCAGCATCACCGGAACGGTATTGTCCTTTTGAATGGCCGGGTCAATGGCCTGGACAACAACGGCGAGCCCAGCATCAAACGGGGTCTGATCTTCCCCGACCGTTTCCAGATCTTCATAAACAACACGGGCCAGGTTTTGAACAGATTGAGACTTGCCCCGCCCATCCACCAGCCAGGCATCAATCCCCACGCAATTTTCACAAATGATCAAAATGGGGTCTGCCATGATCTATCCTCTTTCCATTTGAAGAATCCGGCAAGACCATTTACCTGTCAGATCCTGTTTTTCGCGTTTAATCACCGCGTGCAAGGTCACCTGCCGGCCATTTTTTCGGGCGGTACAATCTGCTGAGAACACATTGCTCGAATAGGTAATCATATTTTCAAATGCTTTTTTTTCATCATCGCTTAATGCAATAACATCCTCAAACCAGCCGGATTCAAGGGTATGGGAATATTCCTGACCCAAGTTTGCCTTGTCAGACCTATAATCGGCAAGGTCCTGGGCATTTACATCCCGCCCTTCGGGCAACAGCGCCGCAAGCACCGCCACAGGGGCGGTATTGATGTTTACTTTGCCCGAAAATGAAAACCGGTTCTCTTCTGAATCCTGGTCATCTGAAAGGCCGTATACGGTAAACATATCCCTTGCGCTCACCTGGACAGACTCATCCAGTCCCTGACTGATATATGACGGAGATAAGATGGCGTCAACAACCCCTTTAACAAGAAATAATTCGCTAACATGCAAAAAAGGGCCGTTGGCGCAGGCGTACGGCACATCCAAAGATTCGTAATAGTTTGACTCGGCGCCTGTCAACCCGGTTATGGAATCATCATCCTTTGAATCAAGCCAATCCTTAAGCGCATTGATGATTTCAACAGCGCTGCCGGCATCTTCGGGTTTGTCTTCGGGCGTGGCCAAAGTTAAGAACCGTTCCAGGACCATCACCTGGGCATCATTGGGTTCGTTGCCGGGAAATTGTTTGAGCAATGCATTCAATTGTAATTTTCCCATTTCATCACAAATCTTTAAGGATACATCCGCCGGATTCAGGCCCATGGCGGTCACCGCCGAGGCGATTTTTTCCGGATCCGCCCATGCTTCCTGGATGGAATCAATATCGTTGTCAGCCGCGTCAACGGCCAGCATCATCATGGCCAGATGGATGCCGGACATGGCCATTTCCCGGGCTGCAAACATATCATTTTCGGCAATTGTTCCCGAAGCCGCCTGCTTTGCAAGGCGTCCTGCCTCCAGCGCCACCACGCAGAGAATGGCAACCACGGCAATGGTGGCAATCAGCGCCACACCCTTTTGATCTTTGAAAATGCTAATCATCAGAAGGCCTTTGCAACGGTAAAACCACGGCAGTTTCAAATACTTTTTCTTTATTTCCACCGTTCAGGATCAGCCCGATATTCAATGCACTAGGTATGGAGGCCCCGCCACTGTCCGTATCCGCATCCCATTCCTGGTGTTCATTGCCCTTTGCATCAACAAACTCAATGGTAAACCCGGTAATATTTTCGACAAGCACCGGATCTGAGCACGAATCCGTCTCCCTGTCGCTGCCAATGGGCCGCTCAGCCCGGCAAAGGTCAAACAATTCCTGATTATTTTTTCGAACGTAATAGGTTACGCGAACCACACCGGAGGGTCTGCTCCGGCCCGTCTGAATTCCTGAAATGCTTGTAAATTCAAGTAAGGAAAAGGTCTGTCCACCGACACTTTTCTCACTGCCGGTCATTTGAAACACATCGCCCTTTTGATCATCAGCACTGTTCTGTACACTGGCGATCCTGGATTCGGGCACATATATTTCGGTGAGGTCGTCCAGAATGCGTCTGAATCCGTCCCTGGCCCGTTCATTATAGTCAACACCGTTTGAAATGGCCTGCCCTGTGGAGATAAACGCATTAAAAGATGAAAACAACATGACCATAACAAATGAAAAAATAACAAGGGCCAGCATCACTTCCATCAAGGTGAATCCGTCGTCGTCTGGGAGGTTAACCGGCAGGGACAAACCTGAATGTTTCAACATGGTAGGACCGTTCCCCCTGCGCCCGTGTTACTGTTAGGTCAATTTTTTTCAATGTCCCGGCATCTTCGCTTAAATCCGGCATGACGTCAGACAGACTGGCGCTCACATCCGTGACATCACACTGCCAGGAATATCCTTCAAACGCCTGGTCAAATTCGCCGTGCAGTTCCGGATCATTTATGGAAAGCTCTATTGCGGCAAGGGCCTTGGCGGCAAGATACCTGGCTGTTGTCTGGAAATCATCGGCTCCGGCAAGCGCAATGGTCCCGGACTGCATTCGAAACAATGCCGTCATGACCGTTGCAATAATGGCCATGGCCACGATCACCTCAATCAGGGTAAAGCCGGCCTGCCACTTCCGGCGAGCATCATATGCAGTCTTCATAGGAGACATATCGGTCGATCAAGTGAACTTTCTTCTGGAACATACATATCTGAATGGTCATCTCCCGACCCTCTTCCCGGACGTGAACCAGTGCCCGATCCGAATACCCTTTACTGAAAAAACAAATCGTTTTATCATCACCAGCCCGGTTGTCGTCATCCGGGAATTCCAGATTCAGCAATTTCAGATCCCCGTTCAGAGCGACGCCGTTATTCAGGGCAACCTGCCGAGCATCATCATCCATTGTGTCGTCTGTCACATACATTTTCCCGGCCACCGAATCCAGATAAAGGGTAATATTTTTATGTTCCGCCATGGCCCGAATTTTTAAATTTTCAAAAAAAAGGATCATGCCCGAAACTTGATCAGAGGCATCAGACGCCAAATGAATCTGTCTGAACAATGGAACTGAAAAAACCAGTGCAACGGTTAAAATACCGATCACCACCATCAGTTCTACAAAGGTGAAGCCCAAATGACATCCCAAACAGCTCCTTAACCTGCTTTCCATTTTTAATTTGGGTTGAATCCGGGAACATGACAGACCAGGACCTTCCACGCCTCTTATTCCTGCTCATCCCAGTTGGTGACGTCCGCATTGATTCCTTCCCCGCCTGATTCAAAATCGGCACCATATGACATCAGGTCAAAGGTTCCGTGTACACCGGGGCACAGGTAGACATACTCGTTACCCCAAGGATCTTTGGGTACCCGGGTCTTTTCAAAATACCCGTTTTCATTCCAGTTGCGGGGAACAGGATCAGTGGTCGGTTTTTCGATCAGAGCCAAAAGTCCTTGTTCCGTGGTGGGATAAAACCCATTGTCCAGTTTGTACATTTTAAGGCTGGTTTCAATGGCGGCAATATCCACCTGGGCTTTAACGACTTTTGCCTTGTCCGCCTTATCCATATACCTTGGTACAATGGCACCGGCCAGAATCCCCAGGATGATAACCACCACCATCAACTCAATAAAGGAAAACCCGGCCTGGTTTCCGATCTGCCTGAATACTTTTTTGCACACCCGTTCAAACATTTTCATTTATGATCGCCTGTAATTCTTGCCTTTCAGTCAGTTAATAAGAAATTTTCAATCACCAATGTCGCCAGGATTATTAAAAAAATAAAAACAAATAACAAGACAAAACATTCTGCTAATTTTTGGCACTGTCGTAAAAACAAAATCAGGTAAAAGAGACAAAACCGCTTCTCCGCCAAACTGGCCGAACAGGTCATCATTTCTCATAAATTTTGGGGTTGTTTCGGCAAAAGATTGTAACACAATATCCCCTGCATCATGCCCTAAATTATCATTAAGCGATTTTAATTTATCAATTATATTGATTGAAATGAATTCACACAAGAGTTAAGCTATTTTGTACCTGCCTTAAAGAAATTTTACAGGACAATCACATCGAAAATCCCGCCCTGACATTGACCCGTCCCCCCCCCTCTGGTATAAAGCCTTGTACCTTTTACAAAGAAATATCAAAGGCCCTAAATTAAACCATGTCATACCAGGTTCTGGCATTAAAATATCGACCCCAGACATTTTCTGAAGTTGTTGGACAGGCGCATGTCACCACCACCCTGACCAACGCCATTTCCGGAAACAGGGTGCCCCATGCGCTTTTGCTGGCAGGCCCCAGAGGCACCGGAAAAACCACCATTGCCCGCATCATGGCCAAGGCCATGACATGCCAGACCGGGCCGACTGCATCTCCGTGCAATGAATGCCGAATCTGCAAAGACATTATCAATGGGCATTGCGCCGATGTGTTTGAAATTGACGGTGCTTCCAACAACAGCGTGGAGCAGATCCGTGAACTCAGAGACAATGTGGCCTACATGCCCGCTGCCGCCCGATACAAAATCTATATTATTGATGAAGTCCACATGCTTTCGGTGGCGGCGTTCAATGCCCTTCTCAAAACCTTGGAAGAGCCCCCGGACCATGTTCTTTTTATCTTTGCCACCACGGAAGTCCATAAAATCCCGGCCACCATATTGTCCCGGTGCCAGCGCCATGATCTGTCACGCATTACCCTGGACAAAATCAGCGATCACTTAGAAACACTGTGCCAAAAAGAAGGGTATACCGTTGAAAAAGAGGGGCTGGAACTGATCGCTTTAGAGGCGGACGGCTCCATCAGGGACAGCCTGAGCCTTCTGGACCGAATTCTTTCCGCCGGGCCTGAACGGGAGATTGACCGGCAAATGATTTCCCAAAGGCTTCGGGGCACGGACCGGCGCACTCTTTTTGGCATATCTTCGGCCGTATTAAAAAGAAACGGGGCACAGCTCATTGATCTTGTGGCCAAAATCAATGATTCCGGCATGGACTTGAAAGAATTTTATTCAGGTATCATTGCCCAGTTCAGAAATCTGAACATCATCCGGCTGTGTGGAAAGGACAGTCCGGTGCTCAATATGATTGAAACCGAAAAACTTGAGCTTGACCGGATGAGCAACAATTTTTCGCCTGAATATATAGGGATGCTGCTGGACATTCTATTAAAGGAAGAGAGCATCGTGCGATTTGCATCCCACACCCAAACCGCTGTGGAGATGGTGCTGCTCAAAATGATCCAGATTGAGCCGGAAACCCGGCTTGATGAGATCATCACCAAGGTGGACCTGTTGGCGCGCCAAATGGAGAATCGTTTGGGCCACACCGGGATGAATTCGCCGCCGATGCAATATGATACGCCGCCACAGCCCCAAGCGATGCCCGCAGCACCAATGCCTAAAAACAAGCCCACCGCCCCTGGGCCTTCAGCAGACCCACGGCCGATACCAAGCCCGGAGCCGCCGCCCTACGAACCGGATCGAGATCGGATACCGCCTGATATCCAGGACTATCCACCTGATTCTTCCGGGCCGGAACCCTCTGTGGCCCGGGAGCAAGCCCAACCGGGACCTGCAACCTGGCCCCAGTTCATGGATGAGCTTCAACGTGAGCAGCCCTTTATTTTCGGATTATTTTCCAAAGGCCAGGCTGACACATCCGCACCGGACAAAGTGGTTGTAACCCTGTCAGCCTGCTCCGGATTTGAAAAATCCAGGCTCAATACCAAAACCAAAGAACTCACGGCACTGGGACAAAAACATTTAGGCAAAGCCATTGAGGTTAAAATAGAAAACAACGGCGAAGGCCCCAAGGATGATACGCTCAGCCAACAAGCGGCGGTGCAGAAGGCAGAACAGGCTGCGGCAGGCCACCCCATGGTCCAGCATGCGGTCCGTTTATTTGATGCAGATATCATATAAGCGACGCCGGATCATCCGTGGACCATTACACCAGATATGAAGTCAACTTATTGTAATATTGAATAAAAAGGAGAAACTCCATGAAAAATATGAACAGCATGATGAAACAGGCCCAGAAACTGCAAAAAAAAATGCTGCAGACCCAACAGGAACTGGCTATCAAAACCGTTGAAGCAAGTTCCGGCGGCGGTATGGTAAAAGTAGTGGCCAACGGTGCCCAGAAAATTGAATCCATTGTGCTGGAAAAAGAGGTGGTTGACCCCGAAGATCTTGAAATGTTGCAGGATCTTGTGCTTGCCGCAGTGAATGACGCCTTGAAAAAATCCCAGGATATGGTTTCCGCAGAAATGAGCAAGCTGACCGGCGGCATGAATATTCCGGGTCTGTAATCGTTTCTAAAATAACCTGAGCCCATTGTGAACCATTACCCTGAAGCCATCGTCAAGCTGATCCACTCGCTTTCCACCCTGCCGGGAATCGGAAAGAAAACAGCAGAACGCCTGGCCCTTCATATTCTTCATGCCCCGGACCATGAAGCGGCGACCCTGGCTGCAGATATCATTGAACTGAAAAAAAGTGTCAGGTTATGTACCTCCTGTTTTGCGCTCACGGATCGGAAAACCTGCCGGATCTGTTCCGACCCCGGCCGGGACAGTGGTTTGATCTGCGTGGTGGAAAGCCCTTCGGACATGGCTGCCATTGAAAACTCAGGGGGGTTTTCGGGCGTATACCATATTCTTGGCGGTGCCCTGTCTCCCATTGACGGCATCGGCCCCAAAGACATCCGCCTGGCAGAACTGTTCAGACGGGCCCAGGCCAAGGATGTCAGGGAAATCATCCTTGCCACCCGGACCAACGTGGAAGGCGAAGCGACGGCTGCCTACATCCGGGGCAAACTGACAACGACACATGTTAAAATCACCCGAATTGCATCGGGCATACCCATGGGCGGGGATCTTCAGTATGTGGACCCCCTGACTATGCAAAAAGCAATGGAAAAACGTTACGGGATCTGAGAATGCTGACATCTGAAGATATTTTTGACTGTAAATTATGTGGTGAGTGCTGCAGAGGGTTTGGCGGTACCTATGTGGATGAAAAGGATATCAAAAAAATATGTGAGTATATCCAGGCAGATCCCGACACCTTTGTGGAAAAATATTGTGACATGTCCGGATCAAGGCCGGTACTGACCCTGGGACAAGACGGAAGCTGTATCTTCTTTGATCCGGAAAAGCAGTGCACCATCCATCCGGTCAAGCCCTACATGTGCCGGGCCTGGCCCTTTATAAAGGCATTGATTCATCATCCGGAAAACTGGGAAATCATGGCAAACTCCTGCCCGGGGATGAAAAAAGGCGCCCCCCCCGAAGATATTTCACGCCTGGCGGCGATAGAGAAACAAAAGCTGGACAAAGCATTTAACCGTTAGCGGTTATTCTTATACATATCTTCGAACTGGCGGGCAATACTGTCACGCTCATAAACAATCTCCACCCGCCGGTTCCGGGCCCGGCCCTGGGCTGTATCATTGGTGGCCACAGGATGATACTGGGCATAACCTTCAGCGGAGATATAAAAAGGCGGCACCCCGTTAGCAACCAGCAGGCGTGCAACAGTTGACGCCCTGGCTGCAGACAGTTCCCAGTTCGATGGATAAAGGGACGACGAAATAGGCTCGGAATCGGTATGCCCCCGGACCCTTACGTGGTAGGCAAGGCGCGACAGGACCGACGCCAGTCTTTGAAGAATCTCCATCCCCTTTGGCGATAACTGGGTGGCACCTGCCGTAAATAGCAGCAGGTCGGACATGGTGATGACCACACCGGTCTCGGTTTTGGTCACACTGACCTCCCCACCCAGTTTATTAAAAAGGACCAACTCCCTGACCTCGGAAACGATTTCATCCATCTCCTTCTCAATCATTGCCCCGATCTCGTCAACGGCCTGATTTTCAGTGGGTTTTTCAGACGGAATGGGATGCATGGTCAGTCCTTCCCGGGTACCGGCTTCAGGCACAGCCTGGGCACCCAAGGCGCTTCTTAAAGATTTGACCAATTCCTTGTAGGTCTCCTGCTGGGTGGTACTCATGGCAAACATGAGAACAAAAAAGCACATCAGAAGCGTTACAAGGTCAGAAAAGGTCGCCATCCATTCCGGTGCGCCCTCCTGAATATTGATAATCTCCTGCTTGATAATCTGTTTTTTTTTGCTTCCCTCTTCTTCTTCGGCCATATGATTATCCTTTTTTGTACCCGCCCGGGGTCTTATTTTTCAGCTTTAGCCGAGGCTTTTCCCAAATAAACCTTAAGCTTATCTTCCATTAATTTCGGGTGCTCGCCTTCCCGGATGGATAAAACCCCTTCGTAAATGATATTCATGTTAGTCAGTTCAGCGTCATTCCGACCTTTGAGCTTGTTGCTCATGGGTGTAAAAAACAGGTTGGCAAGAATGGCCCCGTAAAAGGTGGTGATCATGGCCACAGCCATTGACGGACCAATGGAGGAAGGATCATCCAGATTTGCCAGCATCTGTACAAGACCAATCAAAGTGCCGATCATGCCAAAGGCCGGCGCATAAGACGCCATACTGCTGAAGACATCAGCCCCGGTCTCCAAATCTTTCTTGGTCAAATCCATTTTTTTTTGCATAATATCCCCGATATCTTCCGTCTTAACGCCATCCACGGTCATTTGCAAGGCCTGGGCCAGATAGGGGTCGGATGTGCCCTGGATATCCCCCTCAATAGAAAGCAGACCGCCCTTTCTTGCTTTATTGGATATCTCCGTCAGATTGCCAATGATATCTTCGGCCTTTTCAATTTTGAACATGAACACTTTGATGGCGACTTTAAACATGCCAAGCACATCACCTAGGGGAAATGCAATCATGGTAGCGGAAACAGTCCCCCCACAAACAATGACGATGGATGGAACGTCAATGAACATCGTTATCGGACCGCCTAAAAGAATAGTGCCGATAATGAAACCTATCCCGGAAACAACACCGATGAGAGAAGAAATATCCATATATCTATCAGACCTTTATATAAACAGTTTCGTCTACAGGATATGCCCTGTGATATTGTATTATCTTATCAATGATCTGTTGGGTCAGGGCCTGCCCGGCAGGCAGGAGTTTCGTGCCGGTCCGGGTGAACAAGGTTGCACTGAGAACCATTCCCGGCTTCAGCTGTTCCACACCGACCCCGCGGACCTCAAGGGTATCCCCGCCCAGGTGCAGCACCGCATACTTTTCAAGCCATCCTGCGATCTGTGAATCAAGCCGACTGCCGATCATGGGTTCAAGCGCTGAAAGTAAATCCTGAACGCCAAAACCGGCGTTGTTTTCCCGGAGGGTCTCCATTTCATCTGCCCCGGCAAGGATTCTTGACGCCAGAGGGATGTGCCGGCGTTTCAAACCGTCAGGATATCCTGTACCATCAACATTTTCGTTCAAACTATGAATAATCGCCGCAGCACCCTCAAATCCCCGGCACTGGCTAAGCAATTCAGCACCTTTCACTGGAAACTGCATGATGATCGTTTGATCATATACTGTTGAACGGCTGTCTGAATCTTGATCCGAATTTTCTCCATTCGGCCCATTTTCGCGATTATAATCCGCTGAAAGGAATAGAAGTCCGATTTCATGAAGCATACCAGCTTTTGACAGATCCTCCAACTGTTTTCGGGATAAGCCCATTTTCGTTGCGATAAAACAGGCAATTTCCCCCACACGCTCACCGTGGCCGCGATTCCGCTCCACCCGCTGACGTACCAAGGTATAAAGAATTCGGCTAAACCCCTGACTATCTGCCTCACGCTGTGTTTTGATCTCCAAAAGGTTTTGCTGTAAACGCCTGCGCTCCTGGGACATTTGATGAATCTGCTTTAATGCCGTGTTCAGATTGGTTTTATCTTCAAGCAATTCATCTTTGACTTCTTTTAATTCGCGTTTAAATCGATCCAGATACCTAAATGATTTTTCAAGGGAATCGGTTTTGGAAAAAAGAGTCTGTTCAAGATGAAGTTTATCTATTATCCCCTTGGCCTTAACTTCAATTTCCCTTGTATCCAACGGCCAGTCCACCACCTGGTCGGCTCCGGATTCCATAATACTTAATCGGATGCCCTTGGTGATTTCTTCAGCGACGATAACAAAAACAGCCGGAGAAAATCTAAAAATATGGGCCTTGAGCGCATCAAGCCACGGTTGCATCGTTGTCAGGTCAACATCGTCACCATGGGCAAAGGGATCCATGAGCACAATATCGGGTCGCTGTTTTATGGACTTTATCTGCTCCGGCGTCTGGACACAGGTAAAAGAGAGGTGCGAATCGTCAGAGGTGAGGTCCTGGGGACACCGGGAGCCCACATATAGAATGGAAAGGCGCAAAACCATAAAGTAAACACCACCTGTAATTTTTTATATGAAAGTCTGGGCAAGTACCCCAGACTTTCAACTTTTGTTGATGGCTGTGTCCGGCAGTCGATATATCAGGTCGGTCCGTGGCCGTTATTCCGAATATCCACGGGTCCACCATTCATCCCATTGCGTGCCGAGGATCTCCCGGGCAAGCTGCTTACCCGTTTCTGTCTTAAGGCGGCCGACCACAAAGGGCAACCAGGATTCGGGGGAGGTGGCGCCAAGATCTTTTAATTTTTTAAGTTCAAGAATAAATGAAAGCTGATCCGCATCATTGGCCAGCCGGGCTTCCATGGTTTCCCCCTGGTTGAATTCGTCAATTAGATCGGGGATATCTTGGGCCCAGTCAAGGCCCTGGATCAGATCCGACACCGCATGGGGCTCATCCACACTATTATAGTGTTTGTTCACATAATTCAAGTCGCCTGTCCGGGCCTCGGCCGTATCATGGACCAGGGCCATGGAGATAAGCCGTTCAGCATCGGCATCCGGTTCAAGGCGGGCCATAACAAAGCACAGGAACGCTGTGGTGAAACTGTGTTCAGCAATACTTTCCTTTCCGGCCCCTAAAAAAGCGTATCCGCTCCGATTCAAGTCTTTGAGCATCCGTACTTCAAACAAAAGATCAGCAATCCGTGTCATTTCGCATCCATTTCCTGTGATTTGGGCAACAAATATTGACAATTTATAAAACATTCGCTTAAATAAAGTCAAGATTTACAAGGATCAACACATCATTGGAGGCCCTCCATGCCGGTTCACGATAAAATAATTTCACCCCTGGTATTTCTAATTGTTGTCTGCATTTTTGCCAGTCTTTCCCCGCTTGACGCCCGGGAGGAAGCGAAAAAATTTGACACAAACCAGGATACAGGATTTTATTACACCATTCAAAAAGGCGATACGCTCTGGGATCTGTCCCAAAAATTTTATAATTCCCAATGGGACTGGCCGGGCCTGTGGGGAATTAACCAGGATATTAAAAATCCCCACTGGATTTATCCGGGAAACACCATCAGGGTGTACCTCAAGCCTGAATTGGCAAACCAACATCCTGAAAAACTGAAACTGCCGAAAATTGAAACCCGGTTTAATTATCCGGCCATTCACAAAACCGGATTCTTAAAAAAAGAACAGGTGCCGGCCCTTGGCACGGTGTTGCGGGAAAAAGAGGGCAATATCATGATGTCCACCGACGATATTGTTTATATCAGGCCCGCCGGCGAGACCCCGCTTATTACCGGACACAGGTATCAGATTTATTCGACCTCCCAGGTGGATCAACCCATCGGCACAGGCCGCTACAGAGGGGTCAAACACCTGGTCAAGGCAGACCTTGAGATCATTGAAGTCAATTCTAAATATGCAGTCGGCAAGATTAAAAAAGCATACAAAGATGTGATTTCAGGGGATCTGGTCATGGATTTTTATACCAGAGCGCCCTCGGTTGAGGTGGATGAATATCCTGAACCTGTGGATGCGGTGCTGCTCTGTTCCGAAGATGACAATGTCATGATCAACGATTACCGCATCGCCTTTATAAACAAGGGCACCGAAGATAATATCAGATCAGGCAACATTTACACCATCAAGCGCGGCAAAGAAACCGAATCTGTTTACGATATAAAAACAGGGTTGGATATCGCACCGGTGGCATCGGGCCGACTCATTGTTCTGCATACGGAAGAGTCAAGTGCAACGGTAATGGTGCTCTCGTCGATACAGGATATTCATCCCGGGGACATTGTTAATTAGTCTCACGCCTGTTCCCAGGTCACCCGCAGGATTTCCTGGTAGGTTGTCTGGCCTTCAAGCATTTTTGCGATCCCGTTTTCCCGTAAGGGTCTAAGGCCTTGTTTACGAGCGGTTTGACGCATATCATCAAGGTTTGCCGTTCCGGTTGTCAACTGTTTGAGCTCCCGGGTATAGGCAAGGATTTCATAAATACCGGTCCGGCCGCGGTAGCCGGTATTTCTGCATTTCACACACCCCTTGCCGTACCGCAACTTCAAAGGCCCCTCTCCGGGCACCACAAGACCTAAATCGGCAAGCTCACGCCGGCCCATTTCGAATGTCTGGGCACAATGGGAACAAATTTTACGCACCAGACGCTGGGCAACCACGCCGGTCAGGGCGGAATGAATCAAATATGGGGGAATCCCCAGATCCAGCAGCCTGAAAACCGTGGATACGGCATCATTGGTATGCAGGGTGGACAATACCAGGTGCCCGGTAAGCGCCGCCTGTACAGCCGCCTGGGCTGTCTCAAGATCCCGGATCTCACCTACCATGATAATATCCGGATCCTGGCGCATGATATTGCGCAGCACCGCGCCAAAGGTCACATCAATGGCCGGCTGGACCCCAATCTGGTTGAACTCCTCATGGATCATTTCAATGGGATCTTCAATGGTGGTGATATTGACTTCTGGCGATGACAGCATGCGCAGTGAAGAGTACAAGGTAGTGGATTTGCCGGAGCCTGTGGGACCTGTGACCAGCACGATGCCAAAGGGCATGGTGATCAGATTCTTATATTTTTTCAACTCCGACGGCGAGAACCCCAAACTCTCCAGATCCTGGAAAAGAATTTCAGGGTCCATGATCCGCATCACCACTTTTTCGCCAAATGCCACGGGAATCGTAGAGACCCGGAGTTCCACTTCCTGGTCCTTTTTGAGCATTTTAATCCGGCCGTCCTGGGGGCGGCGTTTTTCGGCCATATCAAGGGCAGACAAATTTTTGATACGGCTGACCACGGCATTGTGAAGTTTTTTCGGCAATTTATAGACAGTGTGTAATGCCCCGTCAATGCGCATGCGCACAAGACAGATATCACGTTTGGGTTCAATGTGCACATCACTGGCCTTCTGATCAAAGGCATAGGAAAACAGGTGATTCACGGCATTGACAATATGCTGGTCCGTGGACGGCGGTTCATCCATATTACCCAGATTGACAAACCGCTCAAGATTGCCCAAATCCACCCCGGTTCGGGAAAATAGATTTTCAGCCGCGCTGATGGAATGATGAAACCCGAAAAACTCCTTGATCAGCTTTGCCACATCCGTTTTTGAACTGACAATGGGAGAAACCTTCAAATTGGTCACCCGCTGTACATCGTCAATGGCCTCATGGTTAAAAGGATTCGGTGTAGCCACCACCAGTTTGCCGCCTTTCATATGCAAGGGCAGCAGCAGATGCCTCAGGGCAAAGGATCGGGAAATGGTGCCGGTGACAAGATTGAGTTCCAGTTTTAACGGATCAATTTTTTTATAGGGAAGATGCCAGCAGTCGGCCAGGGTTTTATAAATCAGATCTTCATCAATCACCTTGTCGGGTTCGTCCAAGCGATTCAAATTCAAATAGACCAACACATCAATAAAAGAGACGGCATTCATCCCTTCTTGCCTGTTTCCGGACGTTTTGCCGCCGGTTTGTGCGATAAGTTTATTTTTTATGTCATGCTCCCGGGCAAGCAAATTTTTGGCCTGGTCCAAAGAGATCAAGCCCTTTTCAATCAGTGCCCGGCAAATGGCTTTCGCGCTGAAATACCTGTCAGAGTTTAAATGCATAAACAACCTATGAAGAATATTGAAACAGCCAATAAACGTGTATTCCGAATATTTCAATTAACCTGAATTTTCGCTTGAATTCAAGGATCATTTTCGTCACGGATACTTTTACCTTGACTTTTAGTCTCCTTCAGATCACAAATAATGCCCCGGTCTGACTGCGGGCCTGTAACATTCACATTTTTGTTGGGACAGACGATGACATACCTCAAACTTTTATTAACCGCTTTTTTCTGGGGCGGCACCTTTATTGCCGGCAAAGGCTTGGCAGGACATGTTCATCCATTTTGTGCGGCCTTTTTAAGGTTTACCATTGCGTCATTTTTTCTGGTAATACTGGTGATAAAAAAGGAAGGAAGGCTACCGAAAATTTATGGACGGGATGCGCTGTTGATTTTTCTTTCCGGCTTAACCGGCATTTTTGCCTATAATTTATTTTTCTTTTCCGGCCTGACCCTGATCAACGCCAACCGGGCCGCCCTGATTATTGCCACCAACCCCATATTCATCACCTTTTGCTCGGCGGCAATTTTTAAGGAACGATTGACACCGTTAAAAATTCTTGGGCTGTTCTTATCGGTTTGCGGAGCAATGATAATCATCACAGGCGGGGATATCGGCCAAATTTTTAAAAACGGAATCGGCCGCGGAGAAATGGCCATTTTCGGCTGTGTAGCCTCCTGGGTCTGCTATTCGTTGCTCGGCAGGCCCCTTACCTACAGGTTTTCTCCTCTGGTCAGTGTGTGTTACTCTTCGCTGGCAGGCACCTTAATGCTTTTTTTTCCGGCGGTATCAAAAGGGTTGTTTGCAGCCCTGCCCGGATACGGGGGTGTTGAATGGGGCAGTCTTTTTTATCTGGGATATTTTGGCACCGTGCTTGGGTTTGCCTGGTATTACCAGGGGATCAAAACGATCGGACCCGCAAAATCAAGTGTTTTCATCAATTTCGTACCGATTTCTGCACTAATTCTGTCCTATTTTATTCTCAATGAATCTGTAACAAAACCAATTCTTGCCGGCGCCGCCCTTGTTGTCACAGGCGTTTACATGACGAATCTTGCCGGATTTAGACGCAAAGAAAAGAGAATCATTGACGAGACATAGACCTATCTCCGTATTTGGACACAAATTGCCCATATGCAAGGCGCAGAAAATTTGGCAGCCTTAAGCAACCTCTTGGTTGTGAGGATTGTAAATTTTTCTGCAACGCCGCAGATGGGTGATTTGTTGTCCAAATACGACAAATAAAAATGCCGGGGGCGTCTTCACAGAGAGCCCCCGGCATTTTTTTTGGGATATAAGATAACGCCGTTCTAGTCTTCTTCGATGGTGATGGCGTCTTCTTCACAAACTTCTACACAGCTTTCGCAGCCCATGCATTCTTCAGCATTGACGGGATCTGATTTGCCGTCTACCATTTCAAATACTTCTGCAGGGCATACGTCAACGCATTCTTCACAACCTACACATTTTGCCTGATCAACGATCGGGGTAAAAGCCATTTTAAAACCTCCTTAAAAATTAATAATACATTCTTATAAACTCATCTTTCTAAAAAGATAGTTACCTGATTCAGCACCCGCTTTTACAACAATGTTTTTGCTAAAACAAGCTTTTTTATGAGTTTAGTTCCACCAGACATACGCCGATTTGTCCGCCTGGATTTTTTTCAGTTACATTCACATCACCAAGGCCTGAAAAAAAGCGAATCTGAATTCGCCCGGTCACGCTGCCCTGGTCAGCACCTTCAAAATACTCTTTTTCAAAATCAGGCGTCAGGCCCTGGGCCATCTGCTCTATGATTGCATGTATTTTTAAACGCTGCCGATCCATGAACTCACAATCTTTTTCATGCACTTTTATGGAATCAATGTCAAGGGCATTTATCGCCTCGCCCGCACCGCCCAGGAATTCATCCATCACGGCCCTGCTGGTGGTAATCAAAACCTTCGTACCGTCCTGATCAAAGCAGGTCGCATCACCTGCTGCCTTAAGCCAGGCCTTTATTCTTTTTTCGGTCATGGCCTGCCCCGGCTCAGAGGACGGGACGTGATTCACAGCCGATGCGATCTCTTCATGCCCCTTAAGTTCCGCAAAAAGCGCCGCATTTTCCTGATCCAATGAATCCAAAGCCGTCTGAATATCCTGGGACTGCCTGTCATAGATATCCGCAAGCTTCAAAAAAACAAGGGATTCGTTGCTGTCTCGGCCCGTTGTTGGTTCCAGGGAATGGGAACCCGCCCCGTTACGGATGCCTGCACGGATGGCAGCCACGCCTGAATCATCTTTAAAAAACATTTTTCCACGAATCAAGAACCGAAGATTTTTTTCATTACCCTTATGGATGGCGGCCCAGTCCAGATAGGAACGAACCTGTTGCTCGGCCAAGGCAAGTTTTTCCCGATCAAGACCGGCCCGGTTCAGCCGGCCATGGGCTTCCAATCCGGCCATGGGCTCGGGTAACACGCCCCCATCGTGAATATCCAACACATTAAAATGGTAAAAAAAACAAGATATGGCCTTGGCCTGACGGTTATCCATAAACGTGAACGGAAAAAAATAAAAATTTATCATACCACTTTATACCTTTTGATCATGAACCAGGACCCCCATGTCATCCAGTTGCTTACGGATCCTGTCTGCTGTCTTAAAATCTTTTTGCTGCCGGGCTACATCCCGTTCAGCCATGAGTGCCGCCACCTCTGACGAATGCGGCGTTTTTTTGCTGAAATCAAAAATATTGAGCACCGCATCCACATCCTTGAAACATTTGAGCAGGCGCTGGGCACCCTCGGCTCCCACCTGACCATCAACGATCATCCGGTTGATCTGCTTCACACCGGATAAAAGACCGGATGTCAGGACAGGGACCTTAAGATCATTGGCCATGGCATCCATCATTCCCTGGCGCAGATCATAGGTGACATGCTGAATCGCTTCTTCATTGGACCGGCCCGACACATGCCCAAGGGATTCAATGCAGCGGTTGATCCGGGAAAGAACGAGTTTGGCATCATCCAGACTTTTTCGGGATAAGAGCAGGGATTTTCTGTAATGGGCGGACAGCAGCCAGAAACGAATGGTTTTCTCGTCCCACCCCATATCAACCAGCCGATCTAAAGTCAGAGACTGGACATCATCCGTATCCAGGGAGCCGTCATACTGTACCGGATCACAATGCATCCACACCCTGGCGAACGAACCGCCGGCAGCCCCGGCAATGGCAATTTCGTTTTCATGGTGGGGGAACATCAGCTCCCGGGAACCTGTATGAACGTCAAAATCGGCACCAAGAAAAGTGGACGCAAGGGCAGCACACTGCAGATGAAGCGAGGGCCGGACATTGCCCCATTCGGTTTTAACGCCCAACCCCTGTTTAAGCTCCGACAGGGTTACCCGCTTGAGCAGGGTAAAGTCCCTGGGATTGTTTTTTTCATATTCATCCAGATCCACCGTGGCTCCCACCCGGATCTTATTGACGTCCACCCGGGAAAGCCGCCCGTAATCCCCGACGCTTGCCAGGTCAAAGTATACGGAATGCAGCTTTTCATAGGCATGGTTGTTGACAAGCAGTTTCCTTGTCAAAGCCGTCATTTCGCCAAAATGTTCGGACACTTTGGGATAGGCCTGGGCCTGGCGCATACCCAGCCGAGACAAATCAGATAAAAAGGCGTCAATAAAAGGCTGGGTAAAGGCCTGGGGCGTTGTATTGACCTGTCTTGCCCCGTCAATGGTCTTATCGTCATAATCGGTAATATTAACGATATGTCTGACCTTTATATCCTGGTATTCAAGGTAACGGATGAGCAGATCCGTAAACGCATGGCGCCTGAAGTGGCTGATATCCAACCGCCTGTGCACCGTAGGGCCGCAGGTATAAACACCGAATTCCTTGTCCCCCTGGGGTGTTAAAGCCTCTTTTTTTCCTCCCAGGGAATTGTGGACGGTCAGGTTGATCTTCTTTTTTACACTGAAAAGCTCGGTGGACAGATATCTTTCACCTGAATCGGGAAAAATCACGACAATGACACCGTTTTGAAGACGCTTGGCCTGGTCAAGGGCCACAGCCATGGCCGCCCCCGCACTCATGCCCACAAAAAGGCCTTCTTTTAGCGCCAGTTGCCGGGCCGCGTCAAAGGCCATTTCATCCTCAATATGGACGATCTCACCCAGTAGGGTCTTGTCAAAAATCTCCGGGGTATATGACTCTTTCATATTTTTAAGGCCCTGGATACCATGCCCCAGATAGGGCTCGGCACAGATTACCCGGGCATGATGCTCCTGGTCCCTGAAATACCGGGACAGCCCCATCAATGTTCCCGAGGTGCCCACCGTCGCCACCACGGCATCGACCTGCCCGTTCGTCTGGGCCATGATTTCAGGCCCCGTGGTATGGTAATGGGCTTTCCAGTTGGCGTCATTATTATATTGGTCCGTAAGAAAATATTTGTCCGGGTATTCCCGGGCCAGGCGGTAGGCCTCTTCAATGGCGCCGTCCGATCCCAGGTGCCGGGGGGTAAGAATGATCCGGGCCCCCCGGGCTTTGAGTATTTTTTTTCGCTCTTCGCTTGCGCTCTCGGACATGGCCAGCGCCAATTTGTAGCCCTTGACCGCACACACCATGGCAAGGCCGATACCCGTATTGCCTGAAGTGGCTTCAATAACGGTCTTATCAGCGGTCAGTTCGCCGTCTGCTTCGGCCTGGTTGATCATATACAAAGCAGCCCTGTCCTTGATTGATCCACCCGGGTTCATGTATTCAAGTTTGGCCAGGATGGTGACGCCGGGCACTGAATTAAGTGTCCGGATTTTTACAAGTGGGGTGTTACCGATGGAATCAATAATGCTGGCATACATGCGTATCCTCTCTTTGCCGGGGAACCGGCCACGATTCTTTTTGCACAAAAGCCAAGATTGCCGGCCTTGGGCCGAATTGCGCAGCGACCTTGACTTTTCAAGTATAAAATGGCTTTATACAGTAATTTTATTTGATTCGCAATTTATTAAACAGGGCCAGTTTCACCTATGGTTTCATGTAAAAGAGTGCTGTGCCACATATGTATTGTCCCGGCCATCATTATATTCCTTTCAGGCCGGGCCTTTTGTTTTTCCGCTTCCATGCCGACCCAAAAGACGTCCTGGCACATCCAGGCCCGGCAGGTGAGCTACGAAGATAAACGTAAGCTGTATATTGCCGAAAATGACGTGGTCATTACCGGGGGCGTAACACGCCTGGAAGCCGATTATGTTGAATTTTCAGATGAGACCAAAGACGCCTTTGCCAAGGGCAATGTCCTGTTCATTTCAGGAAATGACTCCATTACCTGTGAATCCATGAATGTCAACCTGAGTTCGGAAACAGGGACCATCAACCAGGGAACGATATTCCTCCAGGACGGCAACTACTATATTTCAGGGGAAAAACTTCGAAAAACCGGGGAGTTCAGCTATGATGCAGAAAAAGGTTCCATCACCACCTGCGAAGGAGAGACCCCTGCCTGGAAAATCACAGGAAAAGATATCAAGGTAACCGTTGAGGGATACGGAACTGCCAGCAATGCCGTTCTCTGGGCCAAAAAGATGCCCACCCTTTATACGCCCTATTTTATCTTTCCCGCCAAAACAGAACGTCAGACAGGGCTTTTGATACCCATGGCCGGATATTCGAGTGAAATGGGTTTTGAATACCAGCAACCCCTGTTTTTGGCACTTTCAGACAATACAGACGCGACCTTATATCCCCACTATATGTCGGACAGGGGCCTGATGCTCTCCGGCGAATACAGGTACGTATTATCCCCGGACTCCAAAGGGATGATGATGATGAGTTATCTTGATGATGACACCATTGGAGACGATGCGGATGAAAATAAAGCTTACAACATTTCAGCAACACCTGACCGTACCAACCATGACCGGTACTGGTTTCGAACGAAACTTGACCAGGAGCTGGGGTATGGCTTTAACGCCAAACTGGATATTGATTACGTTTCTGATATGGATTATTTGCGGACGTTTGGAGACGGTTATGCAGGCTTTGACAGCACAAACCTTGCATTTGCAAAAATGTTCGGCCGGGATCTGGATGACGAGACAGATTATATCCGGGAAAACAGTCTGCTTATATCAAAAAACTGGGACTCATACGGTCTGAACATAGAAGCCCTGTGGTATGATAATATCCAGGCCCGGCAGTTGGACTTAGAGGACACCACCCTGCAGACCCTGCCCTCGGTTGAATTTTTTGCAGCCCGCCAGAAAATTGCAGAGAATTTCGGATTGTATTACAAAATGGACTCGGAATTTAAGTCTTTTTACCGCCAGGACACCACCGCCACAGAGGTTACCGGCAGACGGGCGGATATTCACCCGGTATTTTATTATCCCATGAAACTGGGCAAGGTATTTTCCCTGGAACCCTATGCCGGTGTCAGGGGAACCCTATGGGATACGGATGATTTCACTGACAGCAACGGGGATGATTCCGATATAAGGACCCGGGGACTCTATGAAATGGGCATGGACCTGTCAACCACCCTTAGCCGCGTGTTTACCGTAAACACGGATTTTGCCGAAAAAATTCAGCACAGGATCGTACCCAGACTTGAATATGACTACATTCCTTATGTGGATCAAACGGATCTGCCCGACTTTGATGACCTAGATGATATTTCAGAAAAAAATATTATAACCTGGTCTTTGACCCACACATTCACTTCCAGAAAGACAATAACGGACGAAAACGGCGATGAATCCAGGGAGTACAAGGAACTTTTCTGGTTCAAGCTCTCCCAGGGCTATGACATACGGTATGAACAGGATGGGGAGGATGCCGCAGACGACCCCTGGCAGGACTTGACGCTAAAATATGAATTGAATCCCATGCAGTACCTGGCATCAAACGGCACCATCGCCTTTGACCCCAACACCAGTCACTTCACCAAGATCCAGGTCGGGGGCACGGTATCCGATAACAGAGGGGACAGCATTAACCTCTCCTACCGGTATTCAACAGATTATTCACACACCTGGTATACGAAAATCAGCACCAATCTGGTGCCGGATATATTGCAAGCTTATTATTCACTTGAAACTGACCTTGAAGACAAAAAAATCGTTGAAACAGGTGCGGGTATTGCCATCAACCAGCCGTGCTGGGGATTGAAGCTTGCGTTTAAAGATGAATCTGCGGACAAATCATTTGCCTTCATGGTAATCCTGAAGGGGATTGGAGAATTCGGAACGAAATGAAAGACACTGCTCTTTGGTTCGCCCTGCTGACCCGAAGTAATTTCGAACAGACTGTTTACTCTCGCATCTGCCAAAAAAAAATTGACGCATTTCTGCCCAGCACAAGAAAGCCGAGCAAAAGAAAAGACCGTAAACTGATGATAGAAACCCCGTTGTTTCCCGGATATGTATTTGTTAAATCCACCATGGCACCGGTGGACCAGTTGCCCATTTTAAAAACCGTGGGGGCAGTCAGGCTCTTAGGAAACTCTGCAGGCCCCCTGCCCGTGCCCGAACACCAGATCGAGTCGCTCAAGCTTTTAACCTCCGTCACCCAGGATCTGATTACGGGCAGTATCATTGAGTTAAAAAAAGGTGATCCGGTAATGATCCTCGAAGGCCCCATGGCAGGACTAAAAGGAGAATTCTCTGAGCACAAGGGTAAGGGACGGGTTATTATTAAGGTCGACCTGCTCGGGCGCTATGCAGGGGTTGAGGTGGATTTTGACAAGGTTGAAAAAATCCCGGACCTGTTGTCCTAGAGTCTGGACGTATTTCGAGGATTAAAAGTTGCGACCAACAACGCAATCGGCAAAATCTATGGTTTTCCTTCGGGCACTATCATAAGCCCTTGACTTTTTGATGCATATTCATTAAAACCCCTGGAAAAACTTTTTAGATGTATAACATATTTGAGGTTCTATGAATAAACTTGAATTGATCTCCACATTGAAAGACCGGGCAAATCTGACCAAATCAGAAGCAGCCGATGTAATAAGAATATTTTTTGATTCCCTGTCCGACGCCTTTGTTAAGGGGGAACGGGTCGAGATAAGAGGACTTTGCAGCTTTCATATCAAAGAATATAAAAGCTATGTGGGAAGAAATCCCAAAACCGGACAAAAAGTAGACATTCCGCCCAAACGCCTGCCGTTTTTTAAATGCGGTAAAGAACTCAAAGAGCGGGTTGATTATTAGTCCGATGTTTCTGATATGCCTCCTGCACCTTCCGAAACGAACCGGGGAGTTTCTCCCTCATCTCTGCCATTATCTGAATTAACCTATATTGTTCAGGCCGGTCGGATTCCCAATGCCCTTCTTTTTCACGGGCCCCGGGGAGCCGGCAAACGCCAGGCTGCGCTTTTTTTTGCACAGGCTTGCAATTGCCGTGCGGACAACGACCGGCCATGCAATATTTGCGTTTCATGCAAAAAAATTGCTGCGGATATGCACCCGGACATCATTTTTCTGGGTCTGGCTGAAAACAAAAAAATAATTACCATTTCCCAAATCCGGGATATGGGCAGCACCATCGCATCCCGCGCCAATGAAGCAACATATAGAATGGTCTGCATCCTGCAAGCAGACCTGATGAATACCCAGGCCCAAAATGCCCTTCTCAAGATGCTTGAAGAGCCGCCGGAGCGCACGTTTTTCATCCTTGCCGCAGTCCAGACAGCCCCCCTTTTACCGACCATTTTATCCAGGTGTCGGCGCATTGATTTCCAGGCCCTTTCACCCCAGGAAATCGAAAAACAATTATGCACACAATACGGACTTAATAGCGAAACCGCGCACATCATCAGTGGAACGGCAGGAAGTGACCTAAACCAGGCACTGCGTCTTTCAGGTGTGGGTGAAGGGGATTCCCCGGACTGGAAAACACTGAGGCCATGGCTAATCAAACAGATCTGCGGATTTTTAACGGCCGCACACCATCAAAGCACCTTCAACAGCCTGAATTTATCCAGGCTATTGTCAGCCCGCCCGGAATATGTTCATGATGCCATGACAGTGCTGCGAACCGTATTCAGAGACCTTTGCATATTAAAATACATGCCGAATAAAATAGTTAACCTTGATTTTTTAAGTGCATTTCAAGATATTAATAGGATGCATTCATATTCCCGGATGTTGGCATGGATGACACTATTTCACGAGACGGAGAAAAGACTGGAATCCAACAGCGGCACAAGATTGACTCTTGACCGTTTTTTCCTTTCCTTATCCTCATATTAAAAGAGGCCAATTTATGGTAAATGTTACCGGCGTTAAATTTAAAACCGCAGGTAAAATATACGATTTCAACAGCAATGCCCTGGTCGTAAATTTAGGAGACCGGGTAATTGTTGAAACAGAACAGGGGTTGGGTTTCGGCATCGTTGCCGTGCCCTCCCAGGAAAAGGACAAATCCGAAAAGTCCTTAAAAAATATTGTCAGAGTGGCGACCCAAGAAGATTTTGACCGGCGCACGGAACTTGAGTCTTTGGAACAGCGGGCACATGAATACTGCGTTCAGTGCATAAAGGACCTGGACCTATTAATGAACCTGTTCAGTGTGGAGAGCACCTTTGACAGAAACAAACTGACATTTTTTTATACGGCGGACGGCAGGATTGATTTCAGAGAACTGATTAAACTTCTGGTCAAGGAATTTTCCATCCGCATTGAAATGCGCCAGGTCGGTATCCGAAATCTGTCCAAACATGTGGGCGGTGTGGGCAAATGCGGCCGGGAACTTTGTTGTTCATCTTTTATGCACACCTTTGATCCGGTCTCCATTAAAATGGCAAAGGAACAGGGCTTGAGTCTGAACCCCACCAAAATTTCAGGGGTATGCGGCCGGTTGATGTGCTGTTTAACCTTTGAAGATCAGACCTACCGCCACTACAAGAAACAAATGCCGAAACTGGGCAAAACCATTACGGTTGAAGATGTTCAAGGCAAAGTGGTCCGCCAGAATGTTCTGAGACAAAGTGTCACGGTCAGGCTTGATGACCGCACGGAACGCGAAATATTTCTTTCACAAATAAAAAAAGAAAACACCTAGGAACCCATCTTAAATGACTTGTCAATACTACACCACACCCATTTACTATGTGAATGCCAAACCCCATCTGGGCCATGCATATACCTCCATTGCGGCTGATGTTGCCACCCGTTTTAAAAAGATGGAAGGCGTTGACACCTATTTTTTAACCGGGACGGATGAACACGGCGATAAAATCGTTCAGGCTGCGGAAAAGGAAAACACCACGCCCAAAGCCTACGCAGATAAGATCAGCAAATTATTTCAGGATGTTCTGCCCCTGCTCAACATAGGAAACGACCACTTTATCCGGACAACCGACCCCGAGCATATTAAGGTGGTCAAATCCGTTTTGTCCACGATTTATGACAAAGGGGACATCTATTTTTCAAGCTACGAGGGAATTTACTGTTTCGGGTGTGAACGATTCTACCAGGAGCGCGAACTTGTGGACGGCAAGTGCCCGGATCACGGGACCGTGCCTGAAACTATCAAGGAATCCAACTATTTTTTTAAAATGAGCAAGTACCAGGAGTGGCTCATTGAACACATCGAAACCCACCCGGACTTTATCCGGCCCGAACAATATAGAAAGGAAATTCTCTCCTTTCTTAAGGAGCCCCTGGAAGACCTGTGCATCTCCCGGCCCAAATCCCGGCTGACCTGGGGAATCACCCTGCCCTTTGACGAAAATTATGTCACCTATGTATGGTTTGACGCCCTGGTCAACTACATCACGGCCCTGGGCTATCCTGATGGCGAAATGTTCAAGAAATTCTGGCCCACCACCCGGCATTTTGTGGCCAAGGACATTATCAAACCCCATGGCATTTATTGGCCCATCATGCTCAAGGCAGCGGGTATCGAGACATACAACGGACTGAACGTCCATGGTTTCTGGAATGTTCAGGGCTCTAAAATGTCAAAAAGTATCGGCAATGTCACGGACCCTGTGGAGGTAACAGGGGAATACGGTGTGGATGCGTTCAGATATTTTCTGATGAGCGAGATGGTATTTGGCCTGGACGCCAATTTCACCGAAGATATTATTGTGGCACGTATCAATTCAGACCTGGCCAACGACCTGGGCAACCTGTTCTCCCGGGTACTCTCCATGAACTTAAAATATTTCAAAGGCACCATCCAGGGGCGGGCTGCGGATTCCGCCGGCGGCCTGAGCCTTGAGCCGGAATCAGCCACCGTATTTGACGCGTACACAAAGGCCATGGAAGCGTGTCAGTTTAACAAAGCCCTTTCAAGCGTCTGGGAACTTGTGTCCGCCATGAATAAATACATTGTTACCAATGAACCCTGGGCCCTGGCCAAAGATCCGGCACGCGCAGATGAGCTTGGTACGGTGTTGTACGAACTGTTAGAGGGAATTCGCTTTGTGGCTGGCCTGATCTGGCCGGTTATGCCCGAAACCAGCAGTAAAATTTTTGCAGCCCTTGGTATCAAAGTGCCTGAAAGCGGATTTTTTACCCTGGATGCCATCCGGCCCTGGGGCCAGATCTCCCAGGGAATTACCCTGGCAAAACCCGAGATTCTTTTTCCCCGGGTGGACGTTGAAAAAAAAGAGGCAGCCCCGCCTGCCCCGAAACCGCTCAAGCCGGCATTAAAAGACGAAATCACCATTGATGATTTTGCCAAAATAGACCTGAGAGCCGGCACAATTGAGTCTGCCGAGCGGATTGAGCAATCGGACAAACTGATCAAACTTCAAGTAAACCTGGGCACCCAGACCCGTCAGATTGTGGCAGGTATCGGCAAATCCTACACGCCAGAAGAGTTGGTGGGCAAAGAGGTCATTGTCGTGGCAAATCTGAAACCCGTAAAACTGATGGGTGAGTTATCCGAAGGCATGGTGCTTGCAGGAAGTATAAAGAAAGACCTCGTGCTGTCCGGGTTTAACGGCAGTCCCAAACCCGGTTGTCCAGTGAAATAAAATAGTGTTTATTTGAGATAGGCTCTTGGATTCCATAAAAACAGAACAGTCCTGGCGAGAATTTCAGGAAAGCTATAACCGGCAAAAAAAGAAACTGTCCATGGCGGACCGCATACGCAAAATTGCAGTTTTACTCTGCCTTGGGGCGGTTGTCTGCGCATTGATCTGGGTTGGGGCGTACGCCGTCTACAAGGCGGGTCACCAATTGTTCGCCCCAAAACCGGATCTGGTGGCCAGAGAACCTGCCGCCCCACCCGAGAGCCTCCTCAAACGATCGGAAGTCAAAGCCCTGGTCCAGAATATTGATATTCTAAATGCTGACACGGACCGATTCTTTGCGGACGGGCCGTCCTGGACATACACCATCCACACCCAACTGGACACCCGCCTACAGAATGACGTGATCGGGACGCTGAACCATTTGAAGACCCTGGACAAGGGAAAACCGGAACTCATCGCAATAATAGCCATGGATGGCAGCACAGGATTCATAAAAGCCATGGCCGGATTTGATCCGAGCAAGCCGGACACCAACCCATGCACATCAGCCAATTATCCTGCTGCCAGTCTTTTTAAAATCGTCACCGCATCCGCTGCCGTGGAAAATTTAAACTACACGGCCAACACCCCGTTGTATTTCAATGGCGGGAAATACACCCTTTACAAACAACAATTAACAAACAATAACACAAGATATACGACCCGTGTGACCCTGGAATCAGCCTTTGCAGAATCCATAAATCCAGTGTTCGGCAAATTAGGACAGCTGGCCCTGGGCCAAAATGTGCTCGACAATTTTGCCGAAAAATATGGTTTCAACCAAAGCCCGGATACCGATTTTAAATTTTCTGTCCCACATTTTTCAACAACAGACAGTGACTACCATATGGCGGAACTTGGGTGCGGGTTTAATCGGGACACCCTGATTTCACCGGTATTTGCAGTAACTATGGTATCGGCAATCGTGAACAAGGGCCAGTGCCTGGTACCCCGCTTAGTTGATCGAATAACCAATTCTGATGAAGACGAGATTTACAAAAGCACCAAAGAGATATATAAAACACCGATCAGCGCCAAAACAGCCGCCACCATGAAAAGGCTCATGAAAAAGACCGTATCAAGCGGAACAGCAAGAAAATTGTTCCGGGGCTATTCCCGGGACAACGTGTTATCACACCTTTTGATCGGTGGTAAAACCGGGTCCCTGTCAAACCGCACACATACAATCAAATACGACTGGTTCACAGGATTCGGCCAACATAAAACGACAAAAAAGACATTGATTGTGGCAGTCGTCGTGGGTCACGGTAAATACATCGGGACCCGGGCATGCACCCACGCAAAAAACATGCTGAGAACCTATTTCAGCACCCCTGAAACAAATAGAAGTTAACTAACTGAAACTTCAGCTGTTCCGGAGCAACAGCCATTGACCGACCTGGTCAATCAACACATAGGTTCAACCCGCAACGAAACATAATATTAAAAGAATACGTTTCTATACCTTTCATGCAAAAATTTCCGGAACGAATAACGGAGGAGACAGATGAGACGGCAAGGCAATCTTTCAATCCAGATTTTTGATTATCTGAAGCGCATCGCAAAGATCAATGTAAACATAGGCAAACCTTTGTCATCGGTAAAGGAGAACACCTTACTCTTTTTGCCTGACACCGGCTGCACCCTGAATTGCGGAATCTGTGCCCTTGTGGCGTTTAAAGGGCCTGCCTGTGAAGATGATCTGGCCGCCCTGACCCAAGGCATTAAAACCCTGTCACAAAATCGCCTTGCCCAGTATTCCAAAAACGCAACCCTGATGGTGTCGACGGATTACCTGGGCGGTAAAGAATTTTTATCCACCCTGTTTGACCATGCCCAGAATCTTAAACAGGAAACGATGTTTGCATCCCTGTTTGATAACCAGGGAAAAACCCGCCAATTATCCGGCATTGCCCAGGATATCGACGATATTCTTACCGATGAGATCCAAAATTTCAAAGCGGCCACGGCGGGCCTGTCCACACCCGAGGTTGAGATTGCCGCAGATTACCTTGACCAGCTCAAAGATATTCTCTGGTGTCTGAAAAAGGAAATCATTGATAATATTGAAGCCATTAAACAGCTGGCGCCGGGTATAGACAAACAAAACAATGCCGACGGAATAGCGCTTTTTAAACGGATCAATGCCGTACTCAACAGCCTTGACCGACTTGAGGTCAGGGGACGCGATTCAGCCGGCATTTCAGTGCTGTGCACCCTGGATGAACCCCAATTTTCAAAGTACAAAAACCTACTTGAAAAAAAAGGACTGGCCGATGATCTGGAAAACAGATGCAACCGGCAGATTCTGTCAAACAACACCATCTCCATCAATAAAGTCAACAATCCAGGCGATTTGAACCGTATCACCATCTGTTTTGTATACAAATTTGCCGCCGAGATAGGCGCCCTTGGCGACAACATCGCCTTTATCAGGACCCAGATAAAAAAAGACCCCATGCTCCAGACACTTGCTGCATTTGAGATATCAGCATCATCGGTATCGGCCCATACAAGATGGGCATCCATCGGTGATATCACCGAGGCCAACTGCCATCCCTTGGACAATGCCCCCACAGATGCCGGTGTGCCTCGAAGCGGCATCATCCATGTCTGCCTTAACGGAGACATTGACAACTACCTGGAACTGAAAACCGAATACGAGGCCCGGTACGATAAGATTCCCCCCCAGATCACCACGGACACCAAACTGATTCCCCTGCAGATCGAACACCACCTGAAGACGGGCGCGCCCATTGAAGAGGCCTTCCGCCTGGCGGTCAATGAATTTGAGGGTTCCCATGCCATTTCCATGCACACGGACCTTGCCCCGGGCAAATTGTTTCTGGCCCAGAAAGGCAGCGGGCAGGCCATTTTTGTGGGCCTTGCCCCGGACCACTACATTGCGGCATCGGAATTATACGGCGTGGTGGAGGAGACCCGCCACTACATTAAACTCAACGGCGAAGACAAGGGACAGATTGTAATCCTTGACCAGGAGGGTCCCGGCGGCATTGAAGGGATTCGCTCCTTTTACTACGACAAGCACCCCATCACCCTGACCCCGGAGGATCTGCTCACAAGCCAGATCACCTCCAGGGACATTGACCGCCAGGGGTATAACCACTATTTTCTCAAAGAGATCTCCGAAGCCCCGCTCTCGGTTGAAAAAACACTGGAGAACAAATTTAAGCAGAATCCGGGATCAGGCCTGTTTAATGTCAATCTGAGCAGGACCATTATTCCCACGGGCTTAGAAGAAGATTTACGATCCGGAAAAATAAAGAATATATATTTCATCGGCCAGGGCACAGCCGGCATTGCCGCCCAGGGGTGTGCCGATCTTCTCACCCATTACCTGGGGGCGAAGTGCATGAACATTCGTGCCCAGAAAGCCTCGGAGCTTTCCGGGTTCAGCATGGGGTGCGATGTTGAAAACACCAGATCCATGGAAAACACCTTGGTGGTGGCCATCAGCCAGTCCGGCACCACCACGGATACCAACCGGACCGTGGACATGGTTCGGGCCCACGGTGCCAGGAGTCTTGCCATTGTCAACCGCCGGGATTCGGATTTGACCTTCAAGGTGGACGGGGTATTGTATACCAGTTCAGGCAGGGACATAGAGATGTCCGTGGCCTCCACCAAGGCCTTTTATTCCCAGATCATGGCCGGGGCCGTGCTCGGTCTGCACCTGGCCGCCCTGCTCAATGCCAGAAGTGAGGAATACATCAGCGATCAAATCCACCGGTTGATGGAACTGCCCGACAAAATGAGAACGATTCTTGACATGCGTGGAGAGATCAAGGCATGTGCGGACAAACTGGCCATTTCCAAAACGTATTGGGCCACGGTTGGGTCCGGAGCCAATAAAACATCAGCGGACGAAATCAGGATCAAACTGTCAGAACTGTGCTACAAAACCATCTCCTCGGATTTTGTTGAAGACAAAAAACATATTGATTTGTCCAGCGAGCCGTTGATCATTGTCTGTGCCGCCGGCACCAGGGAAAGCGTACTTGGGGACATTATCAAGGATACCGCCATCTTCCATGCCCACAAAGCCTGCCCCATCGTGATTACCACCCAGGGTGAGGACCGCTTTGACCTATACGCCAAAGCCGTTTTTAAAATCCCCGAGATCCAGGAACATTTTGCCCCGGTTCTCAACACCTTGGTCGGCCATATCTGGGGGTACTATGCCGCCCTTGCCATCAATGACAAATCGAAATTTCTCTATGACGCCAGGCTGAAAATAGAAAACATCATCGAAGAGTTCAGAGGCATGGGCCATGATGACTACGAGGTGCTTTTGGAAAACAAATTCGCGGAAACCGTGGCGGAATTCTACAACCAGTTTTCCCTAAAAAGACGCCAGGGGGAATTTCCCAGTGCCATCGGCCTGAATACAGTTTCCAACATCACCCTGCTGCTCAAATACCTGTCCGGCAGACTGCCGGTATCGGATTTTGAAATGGACTTCGGTGTCAAGGGCACCCCGTCCAATATGCTATCCACCTTTTTCACAACCATGAACCAGGCCATCAATATCATGGCCCGGCCTGTGGATGCCATCAAGCACCAGGCCAAAACAGTTACCGTGGGGACCAGCCGAATCAGTGAAACCTTTGAAGGTCTGATTTTTGATGTGCTGGCCGAACATGACATTCAAATTCCCTTGATTACCAACACCAATGTCCTGGTCCTTAAAAATCTGCAGGAGATCATAGCAGAAGTGAGAGGTGCGCTGCTCTACCGCATCACCGGGCTAAGCCTTTTGGGAAAAGTCACGCCGGATACACGCATTGATGTGGAGTCCAAAACAGGCATTCTGGCCGAAGAATCCTCCAGGGTGGAAACGGATCACCGCCTCAAGGGCACCAAAAACATCATTGTCCGGGAGGGCAACGTATACATCGGCAAGGGCCGCAAAGACAACAGAAGCATTCTTGTGATCCCGGTGCTGTCATCTTCGCCGACATCGCCCAACATCATTGAATTCCTCTTATCTTTAAACATATCCTTTAAATCCACGGATGAGGTGTCACTGCTGAAAAAAATCAAGGCTCTGGGCGGAAAATACACCCGGCTCAAGGACTGGATACTTGAAAGTAAAAATGTGACATGGGATGATAAATACCTCAATCTTGTGGACATTGAGACCCTGTTCGGTGCCACGGCGGAACAGGCTGTGGAGGCGATTGTTGAAAAATTAGAGTAGTATTCTGTTTTAAATAACTAAAACTTACGCCCTGGCCAAAACCAGGGCAGAGATACCCGCAGCCCCGGCCTTCAAAAGAGCCTTGGCTGCCGCATCACATGTGGCCCCAGTTGTAAACACATCATCCACCAAGAGGATGTGTTTACCTTTGATACACTCAGGTTTCGGGCAGGCAAAGGCCTGGGTCAGATTCTTTTTCCGGGCTTTAGGGTCCAGACCCGTCTGACTGATCGTTGCCCGGATCCGGACGAGGTTCTTGATATCAACTTGCCATGGTGCCGGACAATTACAGGATGCCCTGTAGAGCCGGGGAAAATTTCGAACAAGAAAATAGGATTGATTGAAACCACGTTTTTTAGCCTTTGAGTGATGGAGCGGAATGGGTACAATTAAATCACACCGCTCCATATCAAAATGAGTGGCAAAGGCCTGGAACAGGTGATGTTCAAAGGGACGGGCAAGATTGAGCTTTGACTGGTATTTAAATAATCCCAGGGCCTTTTGGATCACTCCTTCATACATAAAAGCCGCCCGGACACTATCCATGGCCATGGGGGCTTCAAGGCAGGTGCCGCACAAATGATCGGGCCCAGATTCAAAACAACGGCCGCAACCGGGACAAAAGGGATGGTCAAATACCGGCAGCGCAGGTCCCAGGCATGTGTGACAAAAGCAGTCGTTCAACGGGTCATCTGTGGGATTTTTAATATACGTTCCGCAGCCCAGGCATTTATCCGGAAAGACCAATGCGCTCATTCCGGCCACGGCGGATCTGGCCAGTTTTTTAATCATCAGGCATTGAGGCCAAGGCGCTGACGGCGTGCCTCAAACATGGCAATACCGCCTGCCACAGATGCATTCAGGGAGGTAATACGGGTTTGCATGGGAATGGACAAAATAAAATCACAGGCCTTTCTTACACCGGGCCGCAAGCCGGTATGCTCGCCCCCCACCACAAGTGCCAGATTACCTGTAAGGTCCGCCTCATAAAGGCCCTTATCCCCCCCCGCATCCAGACCGGACACCCAGGCGCCATATTGTTTAAGGTCACGGATCACAGCCGAGAGATTGGTTGCTAAAAAGATGGGGGCATGCTCCATGGCCCCGGCGGAACTGCGGGAAACCCCGGCAGACGGCAGGGCACAGCGATCTTTGGGCATCACGATGTAATCCACGTCGGCACACAGGGCGGTTCGAATCAAGGCACCGGTATTCTGGGGATCTTCAATGCTTTCCAGAATCAAAAGAAAAAACGGATCCGTGCGGACTTCTATCTGCTGGAACAATGCAGATACGGATTGAACCGGAAAAGAGGAGACCCGGGCCGCAATACCCTGGTGACGGCCCAAGCCGGCCAACCGGTCCAGTTCCTCACCGGAAATATTTTGAACTGTTACCTGTTTTTTTTCGGCCAGATCAATCACCGCCTGAACCCGTTGATCAGACCGATGTTCATAGACCATAATGGATTCAAATTGACGACGGTCGGCTTTCAAGGCTTCAAATACCGAGTGATATCCGTAAAGGATCTCTTTATCCCCGGGATTTCTATTTTCCTGGTTTCGTCCCTGGCCCCGGGGGGTGCGTCTTCGCGCCTTGGGCCCTGGTTTGCCGGCCATCAGTTCGCCGTCTCCTGTTCAACAATGCCGACAAGCTCAGCCACCGCCTCATCCAGAACATCATTGACCACCACATGGTTGTAAAAAGATTTCTGGGCAATTTCGCCTTTTGCATTCTCCAGGCGTGTGCGGATCACCTCTTCGGTATCGGTTCTCCTGCCCCGTAGGCGCTGTTCAAGCACATCCAAAGACGGCGCCATGATAAATATGGAAGTACAATCCAGACCAAAATCCATAATCTGCCGACCGCCCTGGACATCAATATCCAATAAAACACTTTGACCCGCAGCAAGCCGTTCTTTAACAAAAGCAGCCGAAGTGCCGTAGCAATTCCCATGAACCTGCGCCCACTCCAGCATCTGACCCGATTCCACCATCTCCATGAACCGGTCCTTATCCGTAAAAAAATAATCTTTTCCGTGAACCTCCCCCTGCCGGGGATCCCGGGTGGTGTGGGAGATGGAATATACCAGGTCCGGAAACCGCTTTAAAAGTTGTGTCACAAGGGTTGTCTTGCCGGCACCCGAGGGTGCCGACACAATAAAAAGTTTTGCCGCCATGTCCTAATTATTCCTCCTGAAGTTCCCCTGGATTTTGAATTAACGCCTCAAAGCGTGCAGACACCGTTTCAGCCTGAATGGCGGACAGAATCACGTGGTTGGAGTCCGTCACGATGATGGCCCGGGTTTTTCTGCCATGGGTCACATCAATGAGGCGCCGGTCTTCCCGGGCCTCATCCTTGACCCGCTTCATGGGCGACGAATTCGGGGACAAAATCGCCACCACCCGGTCTGCCACCACAGTATTACCAAATCCAATGCCTAAAAGTGCCTGTTCCATAATTTTCCTTTTTTTATGATAATTTTTTCGGCAGCAGATATGCTTTTTTTAAAAGAAAGCGTGTGTAAGCAATAAATATGTTTAAATTTCGCTATGGGCTGAACGTTGTATGAGTATACCAAGCCAGCCCATGGCGGTTATTCGATATTCTGAACCTGCTCGCGGATCTTTTCCAGTTCGGATTTTAGGTCAACCACGGCGTGGGACAATGCCGCATTGCCGGCTTTGGAGCCGATGGTATTGAATTCCCGGTTAAATTCCTGGATCAAGAAATTGAGTTTTCTGCCCTGGGACTCATTTTCATCCATGACTTCCCGGAACATTTTAATGTGGCTGTGCACCCGCACAATCTCCTCGGACACGTCACTTTTGTCCGCAAGAAGGGCCGTTTCCTGGGCCAGCCGCACCGGATCAAGACACTCCCCGTCCTCGGCGGTCAACACGGCCAGACGTTCCTTCAGCCGGGCCTTGTAAACTTCGGGTATGATTTTGGCCTCTTCTTCAACCTGCGCCATGCGCTGTTCAATGTCTGAAATGCGATCACGCAAATCCTGGTACAGGTTCTCACCCTCTTGCTTTCGCATTAGGTCAAGTGCCTGGGCTGCGTCCCGGGCGGTGTCACACACGGCGGATCGAAGAAGCGCAAGATCAAGCTCGGGTTTTGCAGCCACAATGAGCTGCTTGGCGCCGAGCACGGTTTCCAGGGCAATGTCACCTGAAATGGAAAGGGTGTCCTGAACTGTTTTCAATGCTTTATAGTAAGCTTTCGCCTTGATAATGTCCACCTCAAACAGATCCTGGTCCAGGGCCTGATCCTCCAGGCTCGCCCGGATCTCTATTCTGCCCCGGGTATGGAACTGCCCCATGATTTTTTTAATTTCCTCTTCAAAGGACTGGCAGGTTTCGGGCAGATGGATGGAAAAATCCAGAAAACGTGAATTATAGGCGCGCACGGTCATGTCAACCGTCAGGGTATCCTGGGTGTGCGACACCTTGGCAAAAGCGGTCATGCTTTTAATCATACAATTATCCTTTTATGGTCTTAAGATCCGCAAGATATTTCTGTCTCACCTGTCCTAAAAATTTGAACACAGCAGGGGAGGCATAATCCGGGTAAGTCCATTCCAGGGTTTTAAAGCCTTTTTTGGTGTACATTAATGTCAGGTCAGCATAAATTTTTTGTCCAATGTAAATCCTGTGGGAATACTCTTTTCCCGTGGCCAGGATGAACCGGGAGGACAGAAGATACCCCGGGTCAATATTGATCGTTCTGTTATTTTGATCCAGGCAGTCGGATTCAATCCTGTTGGTGGCAAGTTTAATGGAAGCCAGGGCGTCTTGTTCCATGAGCGGCTTAAACGCAATCAGCCTGCGAAACAACGGCTCCCCCATTTCCTTGTAATAATAATCGGTAAAATCGAAATCCAGCCAGGGAGAAATCATGTCCACGGGCCCGCCCACATCCTCAAGGCGGGAAAAGACCGATGCCAGAACCGACTTATCTTTCATGAACACCGACATCACAAGTTTGGCCGGTGCTGGTGTTTTAGGCGTACTCATTGCTTAACGGAAATGGCCTCGTCAATGAGCATAATGGGAATATCATCCCGGATTTCATATTTAAGGGCGCAGGCGTTGCAGACCAGACCGTCTTGGCTCTCGGTCAGTTCCACCGGCCCTTTACATTTGGGGCATACAAGAATTTCAAGCAGTTCTTTTGATACAGCCATATCAGTATCTCCTTGAATGGTTAATTTGTCTTAGTCTGCATGGACTGCAGTTTATAATAAAAACTTTTAGCCGCCATCAGATCATCATGGGTACCTTGTTCAACAATGGTTCCGTTTTTAAGTACAATGATCCGGGAGGCATAATCTATGGTGGATAACCTGTGGGCAATAACAAAAGAGGTTCGGCCCTTCATCAGATTTTCCAATGCCTTTTGCACCACCTTCTCAGCCTGGGAATCCAGGGCCGAGGTTGCTTCGTCTAGAATCAGCACCGGCGCATTTTTCAACAGGGCCCGGGCAATGCAGATCCGCTGTTTTTCTCCGCCGGACAACCGGGAACCCAATTCTCCGATTACAGTATCATAGCCCTTGGGAAAACCACAGATAAAATCATGGGCAAAGGCCGCCTTTGCCGCCGATTCAACGGCGGCATCATCTGCATCCATCTTGCCATACCGGATATTGTCCCGAACGGTCTCATTAAATAAAATGGGCTCCTGGGTCACAATGGAAATATGATCCCGAAGCGAAGCAATGGTCAAGTCCCTTACATCGTGTCCGCCGACCAAAACGCGACCCTCAGTCACATCATAAAGTCTTGGAATCAGATTCACCAGACTGGTTTTTCCACCGCCGCTCATGCCGACCAGGGCCAGGGTTTCTCCGGGTGCGGCCTTAAGATCAATGTGTTTTAAGGCCATCGCCTCTTCGGACCCGTAGGAAAAGGAGACGTTTTCAAAGACCACGTCACAGGATGACGCGTTAAGAGGCCGGGCGTCGGATTTGTCCACCACATCATTTTGTGCGTCCAGCACATCAAAAACCCTGGATGCCGCAGCCACGCCCTCCTGGATGGAGTTATTTAGATTGGACAATTTTTTTACCGGATCATAGAGCATCATCACGGCAGTTAAAAAAGAGAAAAACACACCCGGTGTGGATGTGCCGTTAACCACCCGCATGCCGCCAAACCAGATAACAAAGGCAATTCCCAAGCCGCCTAAAAACTCCATAACAGGAGAAGACAAAGCCCGGGTCATCACCTTTTTCATTTCCAACCGGAACAAGTCTTTGGTTTTTTCTTTGAATCTTTGGGTCTCAAAGGATTGAAGATTAAATATTTTAACAATCTTTGACCCGGAAAATGTTTCATGCAAAAAGGCATTTAGATCCGCCATGGTTTCCTGGGTTCCCGTGGAAAATTTCCGGATTCTTTTGCCAAAAAGAACAATGGGATAAAAGGCAACGGGCAGAACAAGAAAGGCACCCAGCGCAAGTTTCCAGTCCCGGTAAAAAATAACGAACAAAAAGGCCACAACGGAAAAAGAATCCCGAAACAAGCTGATAACAGCCGTAGAGACCATACCCTTAATGATATTGACATCATTGGTAATCCGGGACATGAGTGCGCCGGTCTTTTCCCTGTGGATATATGAAATGGGCAGATTCATAATCTTGTCATAAAGGCTGTCCCTTAAGTCACGGATAATGCGCTCCCCCACATAGTTCATCAGGTACTCGGACCCGTATGACCCGGCGCCTTTCAGGAAAAACACCAAAACGGCAAGGCCCGGAATGAGCAACAACTTGCTGCTGTCCCTGGCGATGAAAATATCATCAAGTACAGGTTTAACCAACAGGGCCATGCCGCCGTTGGCCCCGGCCACCACCACCATACATAATGCGGCCAGGATAATTTTTTTCCGGTGTGCAAACACCATCTGGACAATCTTCTGCCTGCGTTCCTTAGACAAACTGCTCGTATTTGATTTCATGGGCGGGAATAAATGCTTTATAGATTCTATTGTCAAGTTCAAAAAAACATGAGAGCATAGCATCCCATGATAAAGTGTGCTTTTATACCCAATTTTTTCAAATTTTACAATATCCTGTGGGGTGCGGCCCTGCCTTTTTTAAAACGGAACCCACGGCTTGCCCCAACCAGTGACAAGCGGATCACCCCAGTTCACCTTCAGAGGGCAGATGTCTGGATACAGGCGGCATCAGCCGGAGAGGCGTACCTTGCGGTCTCCATTGTCCAGGCCATGACACCGGACCGGCCGGTCACCATACTGGTGACCACCACCACGGATCAGGGCTTAAAAATTCTGCAACAAATGCTGCTACCCGAAAATTTTTCACCCTTTATCAACCTGTGTGTTGACATATTTCCCTTTGACTGCCCAAAGGCAATGAACAAAGCGGTACAACAAGTGAATCCGGCAGTCATGGTGTTATTGGAGACCGAACTATGGCCGGCCCACCTCTATGCGCTAAAAAAGAATCACATCCCGGTATTACTCATTAACGGCAGGTTATCAAAAAAAAGTGGTCGCAATTACAGGCTCACCAAAGCGTTCTGGCGAGCATTGGGCCCGGATCGCATCCTGGCCATCTCTGCCGAAGACGCCCAAAGATTTTCCCAGGTATTTTCCAACACGCGTATTGAAACCATGGACAACATCAAATTTGACCGGATGAAAGTTCAGGAAACGCCTGACAACGCGTCGGCTTTGGCCGCGATCGCCCCCCGGGATCTGCCCTTATCTATTTTTGCCTCTTTTCGCCGCCAGGAAGAAACGCAAATCATTGAGATGATAAAAGCCCTGTTGGAAAAGGTGCCAGAACAAGTCATTGCGTTGTTTCCCAGACATATGCACCGCATTGCGCCATTTGCAAAGAAATTGAATAAAAACGGTCTCGAGGCATACAAAGGCTCACAGCTATCATCCGTTCTCACCGGTCCGGCCATTATCCTGTGGGACAAATTTGGGGATCTGAACCTTGCCTACGCCCATGCCGACGTGGTGTTTGTCGGTGGAAGCCTTGCGCCCTTAGGCGGCCAGAATTTCATGGAGCCTGCGGGCTTAGGCATTCCCACAGTCATTGGCCCTTACTGGCAGGACTTTGCCTGGGT